>DATMZG010000024.1:0-12224 GCA_035560415.1 Candidatus Acidiferrum sp.
ATACTAATATATCACTAAACGTAATAGATGTCAATGGAATTGCGATTTTTTTCCGCTTCAGCATCCGCAAGAATTGGCGCACAAAAAAAGCAGACAAACTTCTTGCCGAAATTTGTCTGCTTTCTGGTGCCGCCGACCGGACTTGAACCGGTACGGGATCGCTCCCGGCGGATTTTAAGTCCGCAGTGTCTGCCATTCCACCACGGCGGCAGGGCACTACCATATTACCAAACGGCGGCTCAAATGTCAATCAGAGAGGGGCGGGCTCGGGCTCCTCTTGCTTCGCCCCCCGCTTCTTTTTTCTGCCGAACATGCGGGCGTCGTCAAAGAGGGAGTAGAAGACCGGCACGACGACAAGGGTCATGACGGTGGAGAGCGAGAGGCCTCCGATCATGGCGATGGCGAGGGGCGCCATGAGCTCGCCGCCGTCCGAGAGGCCTAAGGCCAGCGGCACAAGACCGAGCACCGTCGTCAGCGTCGTCATGAGGACGGGGCGCAGGCGGATGGGGCCGGCGGCAAGGGTCGCCGTCAGCCGGTCCTCGCCGGCCTTGCGGCGGGTGATGATGTAGTCGACCAGCACAATGGCGTTGTTGACCACGATGCCGGCCAGCATGATGAGGCCGATATAGCCGGGCACGCTCATGGGCTTGCCGGCCAGGAGCAGCGCCAGCAGTCCGCCCGACATGCCGAGCGGCACCGTCAAAATGATGGGGAAGGGCAAAATGAGCGACTCGAACTGGCTTGCCAGCACTAAAAACACCAGAATGACGGCGAGTCCCAGCGCGAGCGCCAGGTCGCCGAAAGCCTCGGCGGTCTCGACCGACTGTCCGCCCATTTCAATCGTGTAGCCCTGCGGGAGGGAATAGCCCTCGAGCTTTGCCGCGATTTCGTCGTTGACGGCGCCGATGTCCTCGCCCGAGACGGCGCCGGTGACCTGCACCGCCCGCACCTGTCCGATGCGGGAGATGGCGGCCGGAGACGAGGAGACCGCGATATCGGCCACGAGGTCGAGCGGCACCACGGCGCCGGTCGGGGCGGCAATCTGAATGTCGGCCAGCCCTTCAATGCCCTTTTTCGCGACGTCCTCGCCCAAAATGACGACATCCTTTTCCGTGCCGTCAATTTTCAGGCGGGTGGCCGTCGTGCCCGAGACCGCCGACTTGACCGTCTGAGAGATGGTGGCCGTCGTCAGGCCAAAGCGGGAAGCGGCCTCGCCATCGACCCTGACCTCAATTTCCGGCACTTCCTGCTGGAGGCCGGCCTCGATGTCGGCGGCGCCCGGCACCTCTTTTGCAATGGCGGCCACGTCGCCGGCGATGCGGGTGAGCTCTTCAAGCTCGGGGCCCTTAATGGTGATGTCGATGTCGCTTCCGAGCATGGTGTCCATGCTCATTTCGCCTCCGGCCACCGTAATTTCGGCGCCGGCAATGTCGCCCACCATGCCGCGCAGCACTTCGGCCACCTCATCGGCCGAGCGGTCGCGCTCGCTTAAAGGCAGCAGGTTGACCGTGATGGTGGCGGTCGGCGAAGTCGAGAGGCCCATCATGCCGCCGGAGGTGACAAAGTATTCCCGCACCTCGGGCAGGCCCGCCGCCATGAGGCCGATGCCGGACGCGACTTCGTCAAGCTCCTCTTTGGCGGTGCCGTCCGGCATGGCGACCGTGACCGACAGGGTGCCCTGGTCGGTGGAGGGGAAATATTCGGAGCCAAGGAAGGCAATCGGTGCCACGCTTGCGATGAAGATGCCCAAGGCCACGAGGCAGGTTATAAGCCGGTGGTTCATGGCGCTGACCAGAAGCCGCTTATAGGCTTTCATGATGGGGCCGTCGCCCTTTTTCTTGGCCTCAAGCCGTTCGATGGTTTCGCTCGTGGGCAGCAGCTTGACCGACAGCAGCGGCACCAGCGTGAGGGAGACGAGAAGGGAGGCCAGTAGCGACATGGCGACCGTGAGGGCCAGCTCCTTGAAGATGTTGGCCGTGATGCCCTCCATGAAGACGATGGGCAGGAAGACGGCCACCGTCGTTAAAGTCGAGGCGGTGACGGCCATGGCCACTTCCTCGGCGCCCTGGCGCGCCGCCTCGGCCGGCGGCAGCCCCTCGCGCCGAATTCGGTAGATGTTTTCGAGCACGACGATGGAATTGTCCACCATCATTCCGACGCCAAGTGCCAGGCCGCCCAGCGTGACGATGTTCAAAGTGATGTCGAAGAAGTAGAGCAGCGTAAAGGTCGTGATGACCGACGAGGGGATAGAGATGGAGATGAGGGTCGTCATGCCGATGCTGCGCAGGAAGACGTAGAGAATGAGGACGGCGAGCAGGGCGCCCTGTAAAATGTTTGCGGTGACGGCCTTGATTGCGGCCTCAATGTAAATGGCCTGGCTCATGACGACCGTGAAGGTGAGGTCGGGGTGCTGCGCCCTGACCGTCTCAATCTGCGCCTCAACCTGGCGGGCCACTTCGACCGTGTTGGTGCCCGACCGCTTGGTGATGGAGATGCCAAAGCACTCGTCGCCGTTGACCCGGGCAATGGTGCCCGACTCCTCATAGGCCGCAGTGACTTCAGCCACTGACGAGAGGGGCATGCTGCCGCCCATCGGCAGCGGGATGAGGGCGCTTCGGAGCTCCTCGACCGAGGCGAATTCCCCGGTCGTGCGCACGGCAAGCTCAGCGCTGCCCTGCGTGACCTGTCCGGCCGGCAGCGAGAGGTTTTGGCCGGCCAGCACCCCCATGAGGTAGTTGATGGAGAGCCCGTACCCCCGCATGGCGGCGGGCCGCGTGCGAATTTCCACCCGCTCGGTGCGCCCGCCGGAGGTCGCCACCTCGGCCACGCCGTCCAGCCTTTCGAACATGGGGACGATGTCGTCCTCCACGGTCTCCTGAACGTCGGCGATGTCGGCGGGACCGGAGACCGCAATGACGGTGACCGGCAGCATATCCATGTTGATGGTCAGCACCATCGGGGTCGAGGCCTCTTCCGGCAGGTAGCCTTTGATGAGGTCGAGCTTCTCGCGAATGTCGAGCACCGCGAAGTTCATGTCGGTGCCGGAGGAAAATTCACACATGACAATGGAGGAGCCGCCCGCGCTTTGGGATGTGATGTTCGAAATGCCGGAGACCGAGCCCATGGCCGACTCGACGGTGCGGGTGACAAGGGACTCGACTTCACGGGGGCCGGCACCGGTATAGCTCGTCATGACGATGGCGTAGGGCAGCTCGAGGTTCGGCAGCAGGTCGATGGGCAGTTTCAGCAGCGAAACCGCGCCGAAGACGATGACTGCGACCAGCGCCATCAGGGTCGTGACCGGCCGCTTGAGGGATGCGGAAGGCAGTTTCATTTTTATCCCCCTACTTGCCGACAACGCGAACTTGGTCGCCGTCCTCTATGTAGCTCTGCCCCTTCGTGACGACTTGCTCGCCGCCGACAAGGCCCGAGAGGATCTCGGTCACGTCGCCCGTGACGAGCCCGGTCTCAACCGGTACCCGGCGGGCGACGCCGTTCTCAACGACAAAGACGACGTCGCCGCCGGCTTCGGCCAGGATCGCCCCGGAGGGGACGGTGACCGCGCCTTCCCGGCGCCCGGTTTCCAGCGCCGCCGTGACGAACATGCCGCTGCGCAGCGCCCCGTCCTTGTTGTCAATCTCGACTTTGACGGTGTAGAGCTTGGTGACGGGCGAGGCGGTGGGGGAGATTGAGGAGATTTCGGCCTCATACACACCGTCGACGGACGAGGCCGTCACGGTCACCGGCTGGCCGACCGAAAGCCCTGTGAGCAGGGACTCCGAGACCTCAAAGGAGGCCGACACCCGATCGGTGCGGGAGATGACGAAGGCAGGCGCCGCAGGCGACGCCACGCCCGACTCGACGACCGACACCGAGGAGACGACGCCGGCAGTGGGGGCCTTGACCGAGGCGTCGGCCAGGGTGTCCTCAATGGCGTCCATATTGGTTCCGAGGGTGTCGAGGGTGGAGGCGAACTGCGCCTCCTGCGAGAGGAGCGTGAGCTCCAGCCCTTCGACTTCCTTTTGCGAGGCAAAGCCGGCCTCATAGAGGGCTTTGGTGTCCTCAAGGTTTTGCCGCAGCTGCCGCAGCGTCTCGTCGGCGACGGCTTTCGTGCGGTCGTAGTTGTCCTTTAAGGGGCGGTACTGCTTTTCCACGTCGGTCTTGTCGAGCGTAAAGAGCAGGTCGCCCTTTGCCACTTTGTCGCCGACTTTGGCATAGACGGTGATGACCTTGACCGGAAGCGGCGCCATGACGGCGACGTCGGCGTCGGCCTCCACTTTGCCCGAGAGCTCGCGGCGGGCGGCAAGGTCCCCCTTGACCGCCGCCGCCGTCTCGACGGCGGTGGCCGTCCCGCCCGCCTCTTCGGCCGGGGGCTCCTCAGTCTTGGCGCAGCCCGCGAGCAGCAGCGCCGCGAGCAGTACAAAAAGCAATATCTTTTTCAAATTCATATCTCCCACCTCATCGATATCTGTCTCATGGATGTCCCGGGGCTCAGGACGCGTCGACGCCGGCCACAAGCTGGGTATAGGCGACCTGCGCCAACAGCTGCTCGCGGGCGGCTTTTTTGACGGCGCGCGCAGCCGTCGCGGCCGCTTCTTCGGCCGTTTGCAGCGCGGCTTTCGAGATGCGGCCCATCTCGTATTTCAGGTTTTCCCCTTCAAGCTGCTTTGCCGCCAGGACCGCCTCGGCCTTGGCCTGCTCCAAGGCCCTTGCGCAGGCGGCCTCATCTTTCAGATACTTTGAAAGCTTATAGCCGACCGTCGTCTCGGAGGCCTCAATTTTCAGCCGCATGGCCTGCCGCTGTTTTGTTATGGCGTCATATTTATTCGGGTTTTTTGTGTTGCTGTACTCCAGCCGGGCGAGTTTTAAGGCGAGGTTGTTTTCAAGGGCGGCCTTTTTGTCGGCCTCGAGGTTGCGCCCCGCGGCAAACTCCGCCGCCGGTCCCGGCATGGGGGCGAGGGCCAAGGGCTCCATGGGGTCCCGGCCCAGCAGCATGCCCAGCTGGCAGAGGATGTCGGCCGCAGCGTCGTCCATGGCGGCGGCCGCCAAAGTCAGCTTGCCGCGGGCCACCCGCAGGCTCTCGACCGTGAGGTCCGTGACCTGCCCCAAAGACTGCCGCAGCGTCAGCTCCTCAATTTGCCTATCAAGGGCTGCCGCCGATAGGGCGAGCTCCGCCTTCTGCTCCGACAGCTCGTGCCAGGCGGCGAAAAGCGCCCGGGCGCCCGCTGTGACGCCGGCCTTGGCCTGTTCGACGCCGAGCTCGGTCTGCTCTATGACGACATCTTTCGGGTACATGCCCACAACCTGCGACTGCAGCGTCGTCACATTTCCCGTGAGCAGCGCCAGAACGCCCTCAAGGGCGACCCTCGTCGCGTTTCGGGCGGTCAGGTCGGCCCCCTCGGTGTCTTCGTAAAGCCCTTGAAGGGCGTTTGACACGGCCGACGTCATGCCGTTCATACCGGAAATGGCCGACAGGATGGCGTCGCCGGCGTCCCCTAAGGCGTCGTTGTGCTTCAAGGCGTCAAGCTGGAGCGCCGCCGCCTTCAAGTCGGGCGAGCCCGCCAAAACGGCGGCGTCAAGCTCCTCATAGGTCAGGGTGTAGACCGCCGGCTGCGTGTCTTCGGCCTCGGCCGCTTCCGTGCCGTCCGCCGCGGGGGCGGCGGGCGCCGACTCGTCCTGCGCGGCAAAGCCGGTCAGGACCGCCCCGCTCAGCAGCATCGCGGCGAGCATCAGACAGACGGCGCGCAGGAAATATGTATGGTTCTTATGCGCTTTCATTTGCTGCTCACATTCTCCTTATTGAAATAATGATTGCTTTCATTCGCATTGCCAATATTTTCTTTGCCGGGAATTGCTTTCCCCAAATTCTCCTTGACCTTGGACAGCACTCGCGCGCAATATTCAAGCTCCTCCTCCGGAATGCCGGCGATCGCCCTGTCGACAAGCCCCATCATGATGCCGCTCAGGTGTGCGCAAAACTCCCGGCCCTTCCCGGTCAGACAGAACAGAAAAGACCGGTTGTCGCTCGGATTGCGGCCCCGCAGCACATATTCCTTGCTCTCAAGTGACTGCATGGTGCGGGTCATCAGCCCCTTGTCGAAGGGGAGTCCGCCATCGCCGGAGGCCGAAATTTCGGAAATCTGAAAGCGAAGCTGCCGCTGCGATGCCTCGCCGCCCATGCAGTCGAGCAGTTTGAGCGCCATGGCCTCAGCGATGTTCAGGCCAAGCGGCCGAAGCGCGTCGCGCGTATACATGCGGATGCTGCGGTTGATGTACCAGATGTCGAGGGCCGTCGCGTCAAGCCGGGGGTCGCCGGTGTTCATGTCGGGGGCCGCCGCATCCGGCCGCAGACTTCCGGTGTTCAAGCCGGGCTCCGCAGCGCAAGGCCCGCGATTTGCGGTGTTCATGTCGATGCCTCATTCCGTTGTTACCATATTCGGCCGGAATTAGTTGATATTTACAACTATCCGGCAACACAGACTATACACAGTCACATATGGTTTGTCAATGCCCTGTTAAAAAATATTGGCAAATGGGCCGCCCTTCGGCTCGTCTTTTTCTTGACGGGGAGCGCCATGTCAAGTAGAATATAGTATGTATGGGTTTTGGGCATGCAAAGGCCGGCAGCTTTATTTTCGCATGTGGCAGCCGTGGTCCAAACTGCGCGCAGTCCTATTCGGCTGCGGACGGCGCCGGCCCCGAAACGCCCCGGGAGGTGGGCGCCTATGCAAAAAAGAGAGGCCAGAATTTACCTGTCGGTCCTGATTTTGTGGGCGGCGGCCGGAATCTGGTATTCGTTTGCGTTCACTGCCTCCTGGCACGACGCAAGGCTCATCGAGTGGGACCGGTACGCGGCGACGCTGCTGCGGGGCTCGTGGGGCCTTCTCGCCGCCTGTGCCGTATTGCTGACCGTCATCCGTCTCCGGCACGGAGATGCGGGTAAATTGGAGAAGCAACCCGGGAGTCCGTGGGTGCGGCTGTGGCGCTTCGCCATAAAAAAACCCGTGACGGCTGGAGACCATGTGACGGTCCAATTTTTCGTCTTTGTCTTTCTTGCGCTGATCGGCATTGTCTGGTCGTGGCGTATGCTGGCGGGCGACCCCATATGGCGAACTTGGAATCACTATCTCAGCGCGGCGGAAATATTCATGATGACGTTTGGGCTCCAGACCGTGACCACCATGGTGCGGATTCGGAAAATTCCGAGTGAAAACCCTGCCGACGTAAGTCCGACAGACAATCGTCCGACATAACCGGCTATCATATATATAAAGAGCAACCTAAACATTATACAATTAAGGAGAAGGGTACATGGCAAAGGAGACACAAAAAAAGGACGGGCTGAGCCTCGTCGATTTATTTACGCTCGGGTTTGGCGCGATCATCGGCGTGGGCTGGTCGGTGACCCTCAACAACATGTTCATCAACGGCGGCGGCCCGGTGCCGGCCATCCTGGGCTTTGCGATTGCGACGCTGCTCTTTGTGCCGGTCGCGCTCTGCTTTGCCGAGCTGACGCCGGCCATGCCGGTGGCGGGCGGCGTCATCGCCTACGCATACAAGGCCATGGGCACTAAAATGAGCTTTGTGTCGGGCTGGTTTGTCGCAATGGCCTACATCAGCATTCTGCCGTGGGAGGCCATCGCCATCAACAACATCCTCGCCTTCATTTTCCCGTCGCTCAGCACCGGCACGGTCTTATACACCATCGCCGGCTCAGACATCTACTTAAACGCCCTCATCGTCGGCCTCATCATCGCGCTCTTAGTCGTCTGGCTCAACTGGCGCGGCGTGCAGGGCGCCGCCGCCGTCCAGACCTTTTTGACCTTCTTTCTCATCATCGGCAGCGCCCTCTGCGTCGTCTTTTTGCTGTTCAAGTTCGATGCGTCCAACATCAGGCCCATCTATTCCGTCATGGCGGGCAAGGGCCACACCTCTTTCCTGACCGGCGTTTTGACCATGCTGGCCCTCGCCCCCTTCTACTACTCCGGGTTTGACACCATTCCGCAGGGGGCTGAGGAGGCAGGCGGCGTCGACCCCAAGTCGCTGGGCAAGGTCATCATCGGCGCCCTGCTGTCGGCCGGCACCTTCTATATCGTCATTTTCCTGTCGGTGGGTTACTCCTATCCGTGGCAGCAGTTTATCACTTTCCCAAAGCCGGTCTTTTCCAACCTCATGGCCTCCCTCTACGGCGGCGCGATGGGACAGTTCCTGTTCTGGCTGTCGCTGGCCGCGACCTTGGCCGGCCTCTTTACGACCTGGAACGGCTTTTTCATCGCCGGCAGCCGCTTGCTGCTCGGCATGGGCCGCGCACGACTTTTGCCCGCGTTCTTTGCCACTGTCCACCCCAAGCACCACACGCCGTACGGCGGCAGCATCTTCTGCGCCATTGCCATGCTGGCGGGGCCCTTCCTCGGAATCGGCCTCGTCGACCCGCTGACCATTCTCGGCTCGACCGGCTTTGTCGTCGGCTGGGGCATGGCCTGTCTGTCGGCTGTCATTCTCTATAAAAAGGCGCCCGACATGCCCCGCCCCTACCGGATGCCGGGCGGCGTGGCCACCGCCTGGACCGGAACCGTCGTCTGCGCCTTCATGTTCTTAAACTGCGTCATTCCCGGGCTGCCCGGCTACATGGGCTCCATCGGCATGGGCGTCTTTATCGCCTGGTGCGCCTTGGGCCTCGTCTTCTACACCACGACCTCGAAGTACCGCGCCGCCATCAGCGAGGAGGCGCGCATGGCCGAACTGTTCCGCGCTTCGAGACCCAAGGAGGAGCCGCAGGATGCTGCCGGCTGATCTGGCCGTATTCGACGTCCTCACCTGCTACCTTGCGACCTTCGCCGTCATCATGGGGCTGGGCCGGTCGGTGCGCAAAAAGGCCGGAGCCGGCAGCCGGCAGGACATGGCCATGCGGGCGCCGCGGTTTTTGTCGCTGCTCATCATGTCGGCCGCCGGCGTCGCAGTCGTCCTGCTGGCCATGAAGGGCAATATTTCGCAGGCTTCAAGGACTTATATCGGGGTTCCATATTTCGCGGTTTTGGTGTATACTATGACCACCTATTTCCGCCAGATGAAAGAGCTTCGAAGGGAGAAAGGCGGGAGAGGGTGAACCCTCTCCCGTTCTCGCTCCTGTTGTGAGTATACCCCCCAAAAAACCACCCCTTTCTTCAACCGAGAGGAGTCTAATTGAGCAAATGAGCACCATTGCCGCCATATCGACTGCCCACGGCGACGCCGCCATCGGCGTCATCCGCCTGTCGGGCCCCGACGCCCACAAGATCGCCGGCGCGGTCTTTTCCCCCATGCCAAAAAAGCCGAGGCAGGCCGCAGTCGGCATCCTGTCGGACGGGGAGGGGCCAATTGACAAGGCGGTGCTGACGCTCTGGAAGGCCCCCCGCTCCTACACCGGCGAGGACATGGCCGAGTTCTCCTGCCACGGCGGCAGAGTCGTGCTGCGGCAAGCGCTGGCTGCCCTCGTCGCGGCGGGGGCGAGGCCCGCCCAGCCGGGCGAGTTCACCAAACGGGCCTTTGTGAACGGCAAGCTCGACCTGGCCGAGAGCGAGGGGGTCATTGAGCTCATCATGGCGACTTCGGCCGCCGCCGCCCGGGCCGCCTTTTCGCAGGCGGCCGGCACCCTGTCGGGCGAGATTCGCTCCATCCGGCAGGGGCTTGTCGAGGTGGACGCCGACATCATGGCCTATGTCGATTTCTCGTCCGAGGGCATTGACCCGCCGGAGTCCGGCAGTCTGCTGACAAGGCTCAGGGACGCCGCCGGGCGGCTGCGAAAGCTGCTTGACACCGAGCGCCGCGGGCGCATTGTGGCCGAGGGGGCGCCCTGCGCCATCATCGGCCGGCCCAACGCCGGCAAGTCCTCGGTCATGAATTTGCTGTCGGGCCGGGAGCGCAGCATCGTCACCGACCTGCCCGGCACCACCCGCGACGTCGTCGAGCAGCCCTGCGAGCTCGGCGGGCTGCTGCTGCGGCTCATGGACACGGCGGGCATGCGGGAGACCGAGGACCTCGTCGAGGCCATCGGCGTGGAGCGGGCAAAGTCGGCCGCTGAAGAGGCGGTGCTGACGCTGGCCGTCTTCGACATGTCGCGGCCTCTGACCGAAGAGGACATGGCGGTGGCGGCGCTCTGCCGGGACCGCGAGGCCGTGGCGCTTCTCAACAAGTGCGACCTGCCGGCCGCCACGGGCAGCACGGAACTTACACCATATTTCAAAAAGTCACTGCGTTTTTCAGCCAAGACGGGCGAGGGCTTTGAGGAACTTTCGGCCTATGTCGGCGGGCTCTACCTGCCGGAGGAGGGCGAGGTGCTCATGACCTCGCTGCGCCACGCCGAGGCGGCGGGCCGCGCTCTGGCCCGCGTGGAGGCGGCCATTTCCGCCCTTATGGACGGAGAGCTGTGTGACATGGCCGAATTTGACATCCGGGCCGCCATAGAGGCGCTGGGGGAGATCACCGGCGAGGACGTGGTGGACGACGTCGTCGACAGCATCTTCTCACGCTTTTGCGTCGGCAAGTAGCCCCCTCCACCCGCGACTTTACCCGTAAAATCACTGATATTTCGTGTAATTTCATGTAATTTATACTGATTGTAAAAATCTATCTGTCATCACAGGGCAACCAAAGGAGTAAACATTGAGTTACCAGGCTGGAAATTACGATATTGTCGTCATCGGCGCGGGACATGCCGGCATAGAGGCGGGGCTGGCCGCGGCGCGGCTGGGGCATTCCACCCTCATTTTGACCATCAACCTCGACAGCGTGGGCAATATGCCCTGCAACCCCTGCATCGGCGGCACCGCAAAAGGGCAGCTCGTGCGGGAGATCGACGCCCTGGGCGGCGAGATGGCAAAGGCCGCCGACGCCACATTTTTGCAGAGCCGCATGCTCTGCCGCTCCAAGGGCCCGGCCATCCGCTCGCCCCGGGTGCAGAGCGACCGCCGCCGGTATCAGGAGTATATGAAGCGGGTTTTGGAGCAAACTGAAAACCTGCACCTGCGGCAGGCCGAAGCCATAGAAATAGAGACTGCGGACGGCGCCGTGTCGGCCGTTGTCACCCGCACCGGCGCGCGGTTTGGCTGCAAAGCGGTCATCCTTGCGAGCGGCACCTACCTCGCCGGGCGCATCATCATCGGCGAGACGGTCTACGACGGCGGGCCCGACGGCATGCACGCCGCGACAAACCTATCGGCCTCGCTTGAGGCCGTCGGCGTCAAGCTTCGCCGCTTTAAAACCGGCACGCCCTGCCGCGTGTTGAAGTCCTCCCTCGACTTCTCCCAAATGGAGGTGCAGGAGGGGGATGACCCCATCACCCCGCTCTCCTTTGAGACGGCGGGGCCGCTTGTCAACAAGTCGGTCTGTCACCTGACCTACACGAACGAGGCCACCCACAAGGTCATCAAAGCCAATTTGCACCGCTCGCCGCTGTTTGGCGGCGTCATCAAGGGGGTGGGCCCCCGCTACTGCCCCTCTATTGAAGACAAGGTGGTCCGGTTTGCCGACAAGGAGCGGCATCAGCTCTTTGTGGAACCGCTTGGTGAATTCACCGACGAGATGTATGTGCAGGGCTTTTCCTCCTCGCTGCCCGAGGAGGTGCAGTACGAGATGCTGCACACATTGCCCGGCTTTGCCAAGGCCCACATGATGCGCCCGGCCTACGCCATTGAGTACGACTGCTGCGACCCCCGCGACCTTGCGCCGACTCTCGAGTCCAAAATCCTGCCGGGGCTTTACGGCGCCGGCCAGTTCAACGGCACCTCCGGCTATGAGGAGGCGGCGGCGCAAGGGCTCGTGGCCGGCATCAACGCCGTCCTCAAAATCGAGGGAAAGGACCCCATAATTTTGCCCCGCAAGAACAGCTACATCGGCACTTTGATTGACGACCTCGTGACCAAGGGGGCCGACGAGCCCTACCGCATGATGACCTCCCGCAGCGAATACCGGCTGCTGCTGCGGCAGGACAATGCCGACGCGCGGCTGACCCCCATCGGGCACGCGCTGGGACTCATCTCGGACACGCGCTATGGCGCGTTCATGGAAAAGCAGGCCGCAATCGCCGCGGAGATCGCCCGCATCCGAAAGACGGCGCTGCCCCCGTCGGAGGGGCTCAACACCTTGCTCACCGAGGCCGGCGGCGCGCCGATATCCCACCCGCTGCGCATGGCGGAGCTCTTACGCCGGCCGAAAGTCACCTACGAGGCGCTCGCCCCCTTTGACCC
>DATMZG010000025.1:0-14687 GCA_035560415.1 Candidatus Acidiferrum sp.
AGGCGACATAGGTCCCCCCGCCCCGCACTGTGCGCAGGAGTCCCGCCAGCTCACAGAGCTTAAAGGCCCTCGTCACGGTCGAGAGGTTGATGTCGAGAAAATCGGCCAGCTCCCGCTGGGGCGGCAGCTTGGTCCCCGGCCGCAGCGCCCCCGACAGGATGTCCCGCTCCAGCGCCGCCGCCAGCCCCTTGTAGAGCGGCGACGCCAGCTCGGCCTTGACCGGCCGCCAGCTCATGGGGTAGTCGTCAAACGAGTTTACCGGCAACGTCTGTCCCTCCCGTCTTTATTAAGTGCTACAATATATACAACACGTTGTCCGCAGAGCGTTTATTGTCTTACATACAATTATATTCTTGATGCCAGACAATTGCAATGGTAATATGGATATAGAAAAACATTCTGGAGGTCTTTACTGTGGACTCTAAGGTCAGAAAGCTCGTGATGGGCGGCCTCATGGCGGCCATCACCTGTGTGTGTACGCTGGCTGTTCGGATTCCGGTGCCCGGAACCCACGGCTATGTCAATTTCGGCGACGGCGCCCTCATGATGGCGGGGCTGCTCTTCGGCGGACAGGTCGGCTTTGCGGCGGGGGCCATTGGCTCGGCGCTGGCCGACATTGCGGGCGGCTACGCCGTCTACGCGCCGGCCACTTTTCTCGTCAAGGGGTGCGAGGCGCTGATCGTGGCCCTCATCGCCCACAAGTCATTTAAAGAAAAACCGCTTTCACTTCCCACCTTTGCCGGACTTGCGGCGGGCGGCGCGGTGCTTGTCGGCGGATATTTCATGGCCGACTGGCTCATGTTCGGCCTGCCGGCGGCCATCGCCGGCGTCGCCGCCAACTGCGGGCAGGCTGTGGCCGGCGCCGTCATCGCGCTTGCGGCGGGCACACCCCTGCGCAGGACGGTGCATTGAGGCCTGCACACACGCTCTGAAATGTGCGGACACGGCAGCGCGCGAAGGAATTAGATAAAAATTCCAGATATCCGCCATCGTCCTTGAATTCGGCGCCGCAATCTGCTATGATGGTTGTGCCGCATACAAGAGGGACTGCATTTGACCAACCATAGACATGACCCCCGGCTGTCTGCGGGAATAGACGGCCGGGGGGCTTTATTTTGGAAAATCTCATTTTTGCGGCAACGGCGGTCGCGCCGCTGTTCGGCGTCATGGCGGTGGGCTATGTGCTCTCGCGCTCGGGCTTTTTCTCCGGGTGCATGCTTGCCGACTTCAACCGCTTTGTCTTTCGGATTGCATTGCCCTGTCTGCTCTTCGTACAGGCCTATCAGACTGACTTCTCAGCCGGAAACGGGCTGAAACTGCCGCTCTTCGGCGCCATCACCGCCGTTGCCCTTGTGGCGGTGCTGTGGGCCCTCGTGCCGCGGGTTGTGACCAATCCCCGCCGGGCCTCGGCCATCATTCAGGGCGTCTACCGTACCAACATCGCGCTCTTCGGGCTGCCGCTGGCCATCAACCTCTTCGGCGAGGGCAACACCGGGGACATGGTGCTCATGGTCGCCTTCATGGTGCCGCTCTTCAACGTGATCGCCGTCGTCCTGCTCTCATCCTTTGCCGGCGGCGTCGTGAAACCCTCCTGGAACAGCATTCTGAAGGATATTCTGAAAAACCGCCTCATCTGGGGCGTTTTGCTCGGGCTTTGCGTCACCCTGGCCGGCATCAAACTCCCGACCATCATTTTAAAGCCGATCTCGGACCTCGGCGCCACCGCCACCCCGCTCTCCATGCTGTGTCTCGGGGGCACCTTCTCCTTTCGCTCAGCGTCCGGCAACCGGAGGGCGCTCTTTTGGAGCTGCATCCTGCGGCTGGTCGCCGTGCCGGCGGCCGCCGTCGCGCTGGGACTTGCGGTGGGCTTTCGGGGACCTGCCATCGGGGCCATTTTCATCGTTTTCGGCGCGCCGACCGCCGCTTCCAGCTACATCATGGCCCAGAGCATGGGCTCCGACGGGGATTTGGCCGGCGAGATTGTCGTCTTCACCACCATGATGTCGGTGTTCTCCATCTTTATCGGCATCGTGGCGCTGCGCGGATTTGGCATCATATAGAAAGTGAGCGGCTATGTCCGCTGACCGATAAAAATTTGAATAAGGAGGCCAAAAAATGAACCTGCACAGGAACACCGAGCTGATTTACCGCGGTCGCAAAATCAAGGGAATGGGCTTGGAGCCGGAGGCGATGCCGCTCTTCACCACCACCGCCTTCAACCGCACCGACCTTGACGACGTGCGCGCCACGAGCCTTGCCAAGGGATTCCCGTATGTCTGCACCCGCAACCCCAACCGCGAACTGGTGGCGGACGTCATCAGCTATCTCGAAGCCGGAGAGGCCTCCCTGATTTGTCAGTCCGGAATGGGCGCCATCACGACCACCCTCTTTGCGCTGGCCCGCCCCGGCACCCACCTCATCGCAAACGCCACCCTCTACTCCGAGACCCTCGAATTTCTTGAGGAAATGCTCGGGACTTACGGCGTCGAGGTGTCTTTTGTCAACTTTGCCGACCTGAAAGACGTGGCGGCGGCCGTGAAGCCGAACACCTCGGTCATTTACACCGAAGTCGTCTCCAACCCCATGATCGACCTGGCCGACATTGCGGGCTGCGCCAAAATCGCCCACGACACGGGGGCTGCCCTCATCGTCGACAACACGTTCACGACCCCCATCGTCGTAAAGCCGCTCTCACTTGGGGCCGACGTCGTGGTCAACAGCTGCACCAAGTTCATCAACGGCCACAGCGACGTGCTGCTGGGCTCCGTTTCGGCCAAACAGGCGCTCATCGACAAAATTTACCACACCCAGATGCTGCTCGGCACCGTCGGCTCGGCCTTTGACTCCTGGCAGTGCCTGCGCGGAAGCGAGACCATGGCGCTTCGGGTTCCGCGGCAGGTCGAAAACGCCGGCAAGCTTGCGGCCGCCCTCGAAAAGCACCCCTGCGTGACCGCCGTCAAATACCCGGGGCTGCCCTCCCATCCGCAGCATGAGCTAGCCCTGCGCATGTTCAAGGAGGGCTTTGGCGCCATGTTCAACTTCTCCATGCCGGACGACCTCGAGGGCATCAACGCCTTTATGCGCAAGCTGCAATTCGTGCGGTACGCCCCGACGCTGGGCGGACTTCGCACCACGATGTCCAACCCCACCTACTCCTCCCACGCCAGCCTTACGGAGGAGGCGAGGGCCAAACTTGGCATCCACCTCGGGCTCATGCGGGTCTCGGTCGGAACCGAGGACGCCGACGACCTCATCGCCGACTTCTATCAGGCCCTCGACGTCTTCAAAAAATAATTTCACCCTTTACATCAAAAGCGGTGTGGCCCATAAAGCCACACCGCTTTTTCTCATATGTATCTGTCCTCTGCGCGTCAGAAGGGGCGGGTGGTCTGATAGATACAGAGCGCTCCGCCCTGGTTGTGGGCCTCCGGCATGGTCTGCTTGCCGTCAAGCACATCCAGCAGATAGGAGACGCAGTACTCGCCGAGCTCTTTGGGCGAAATCCCCTCGGAAATAATTCTGCCGCAGTTGATGTCCATATCGCCGCCGTCGCCGCCGACCGATTCGTAGGTCAGGGGATTGGAGCAGAGCTTGATGACCGGCGCCGACGGAAATCCGATGGGGTTGCCGCGGCCGGAGGAGAAGAGCGCCACTTGGGCGCCGGAGGCGAACATGCCGGTCATCGAATCGGTGTCGTAACCGGGTCCGTCCATGATGATGAGTCCCTTGAGGCTCTCCGGAATGGGGTCGGCGTAGTCAATGACCTCCATGATGGTGCTGGTGCCGCCCTTGCGCACACAGCCCAAGGACTTCTCCTGAATGGTCGACATGCCGCCCTCCATGTTTCCGCGGGCAATGACTCGGGAGGCCGTCGGGCCCATGACCTTGCGGACCTCTTCCTCGGTGTCGTAAATGATCTTGTAAATTTTGTCCGCGACCTCTTTGGTGGCGGCGCGGGCAGCCAGCAGGTGCTCGGTGCCGACGAGCTCGGTCGTCTCGGTCAGGATGGAGGTGCCGCCGTTTGCCACGACCCAGTCGGAGACATAGCCGATGGCGGGGTTTGCGGTGACGCCGGACAGGGCGTCGGAGCCGCCGCACTCGGTCCCGAGAATCAGCTTGCTGATCGGAACATCCTGGCGTTCGCACTTTTTGGCGTCTTCAAGGAGCTTTTTGGCGGCCTCTATGGCGGCGACGGCCACCTTGTCACTTCCGCCGTCCTCCTGGATGACGCTGGCGAACACCGGCTTGCCGCCCGCGGCCACCTCGCGGCCCACCTGCTTGGCGTCGTCGGCCTCGCAGCCGAGTCCGATGATGATGGCGGCGTAGTTGTTGGGGTTTTTGCAGATGCCGACGATGGTCTTGTGAAACCGCTCGGCCTCGCCCACGGCGCCGCAGCCGTCGGTGTGGATGAGCGGAATAACGCCCGGAACCTCCCGCGCAATGCGCTCGATGACGCCGTTGGCGCAGCAGGTGGTGGCCACTGCAATGACATGATTTCGCACGCCGACAGTGCCGTCGGGCCTGACATATCCTTTAAAGGTGATCATGTGTTTTTCCCCCGTCACTTCATGATTTTTTCCGAGTCGATGTTGTGCACGTGCATGAAATCGCCCTTTTTCACATCGCTCGTCGTATAGCCGATGACCTCGCCGTACTTGATGACGGTGGACCCTTCGGGCAGGTCCGCAAGCGCCATTTTGTGCGGAGTCTTGACGTCGCCCCTCGCACAGACGGTGACGCTTCCGAAATCTACGCTCTCGCCGGCAAAGACGTCCTGTATGACGACGCCGACGTTGTCCTTGGGGTCAAGCTGAATACCCTTTTTCATAGTTGTCCTCCATAACACTTTTAAACGGTGAAATTCTTACACCAGATGGTCATAAATCCGTTTTGCAGATTTCTTTCGGCCGCGGTCTCCCTGCCGCATGCTGTCTCCAGCACCAGCCCGTGCAGCCGTGAGGCCAGAAGCTTAGGGTCGCCGAGGCTGCCGTCCCCCTCGCTGCCGTTGGCGTTGAAGTCGAAGTCACAGCGCTGGGCGCCGTAAATCCGGCTGTTGGACGCGATTTTGACAACCGAGGCGATGGGGACGCCGGCAGGCGTTCCGCGCCCAGTGGAAAACAGGATCATTTGAGCCCCCGAAGCCACGAGCCCCGCCATGGAGTCGGTGTCCTGACCGGGGCCGTCCATGATGACAAGCCCGTGTTCGTCAGGGACCTGGCCGTAGTCGAGCAGCTGCAAAATGGGGGTGGAGCCGCCTTTTTTGATGCAGCCCAGCGACTGCTCCTGAATGGTGGTGACGCCGCCCTCCAGCGTGCCGACCGAAAGGCCCCGGCCGTTGTAGATGTGAAAAAACCCTGATCGGCGGTGATAGGTGTCCTGAATGAGCTCGGTGAGCTGACAGCCGAGCTCCTCGCTGACGAGCTGCCGGCGCAGCACCTCCTCGGTGCCGACCATTTCGTCGATTTCGGTCAGAATCACGGTGCCGCCCGCAGCGACGATGCGGTCCGAAACCAGCCCCATCACGGGATTGGCCGTGATGCCCGACATAGCGTCGGAGCCGCCGCACTCGAGTCCCACGATGAGCCGGCTGTCGTCCATGGGCACCCGCTCCATGCGCTCGGCGGCCGCCAGAAACTCGCGGGCGGCCCTGGCCGCCTTTTCGGCCGTGGGAACCGACCCGCCGCACTGCTGCACCACAAAATGGGCGACCGGCCGGCCGGTGGCGGCAATGAGGTTGGCCACCCGGCAGGAGTCGATCTCCTCGCAGCCAAGGCCTATGACAACGGCGGCAAACACATTGCCGTTACAGCCGAGATTGGTCAAAACTTTTGTATGGGAGGGCCCGTCCCCCAGCCGGTCGCAGCCGACGTTGTGGGTGACGGCCACGGTTCCCGGCACCATGCGCTCCACCATCTGGGCGACGCCGTTGGCGCAGACCACGGTGGAGAGTATGATGACATGATTGCGAATTCCGGCCGAGCCGTCGTGCCTGTCATATCCTAAAAACATGGGAGTACCTCCTGATATGTGGTGTCAGGCTTCGGCCGGGCTTCACTCATTCGCTGAGCGGTGTGGCGGTCTGAGCCTGTGCGGCCGCCTCAGCCTGCGCTTTTTCTCTGTCGAATTTGGGGCAGCCCCATTTCTTTGCCGCCCAACTTGTGAGCATGGGCGTCAGAACGGCCGAGATACACACGGCCGCGCTGATGGAGGCCGTGGCCGCCGGCGCAAGGGGCGCCCAGGTGGGGTCGATCTCGGCGATGATGGCCGGGGTCGCAGCCGCGTTGCCGGCCGCCGACGAGGCCGCCGCGCCGCTGTAACCGCGCCGCTTATTGAGAAAACGGTCGGCATAGATGAGCGGGATGCCGCTGCCGAGCACGACGAGAACCGAGAGGATGATGCCGCCGAGCCCCGCCATCCATGCGTTTTTAAGGTCGATGCCCTGCCCGAGCGTAAAGCCGAAGAAGGGGGTCAGCTTGCCGTTCATGGGGGCAAGGTATTCGGCGATATCCGGGTCGAGCATGCCGATGACGCAGCCCAGGACCATGGGCATGATGGCGATGACGAGGTCCTTAATCGGAATGTTGCCCATTCCGGAGGCGCCGAGCGCCAACAGCGTGAGGAAGGGGCCGTCGTTGATGCCGAGCAGCGCCTGCGACAGCACATCCTCGCCGTCGCCGTACTCCATGTTGAGCGCGATAAAAAGTCCGCCGTTGGAGTTGGTGATTGCCGAGAAGCAGGCCAGGACCGAGACGCCCATGAAGCCTGCCGGACCGAATACCTTGCCGATGACAACGCCGATCACAAAGCCGGCCAGAAACTTGGTCACGAGCAGCACGCCGCCGCGTTTGAGCGCGACCGGTGCCTGCTTGGGGCTGATCTGCGTACCCATGACGAACAGCGCAAGCGCAATCAGGGTGCCGGTGCCGGACGGCGACCACAGTGCCGTGACCATGCCGCCCACACGGGTCAGCCCCGGCCAAAAAGTGTTGAGTATGGCGCCCGCCAAGAGCGGGACGACCATGAGTCCACCGGGAATCTTATTGACGCCCTTGAGAATTTTCATTAGCCCGTACCTCCAAATATTGTAGCATATCCCGGGTTCCTGCGGCAACGCGTTAGCCTCATCGCTTCTCAGTATAGGGCTCTGCGGAGCGGGATTCAAGACGCGCCAAATTGTATAAAATTTCAAAAAAGACATGAATATCGTTAAACATTCATATAGAGTACCCCTTCATTTCCCATCAAAATAGACATGTGATTGTGCAACATGACGGCAAATCGGCGAAAATTTTCTACGGTTTTTCACGCTGTTCGGAGGTGTTCCAATTTTGCCCAGTTGCAAAGACTGTGCATCTGTGTTTAGATATGTTTATATTTGCCCGGGGGAAGGGGTGGGGCGGGAATGCGGTATACCATTCGGCCGCTGTTCGACAATATTTCGGACTTCATAACCGATTCGCGCCGAAGCGCCGGCAAGGGCACGGGGCTGCTCGGCGCAAGCTCCGAGAGCAGCGAAATCATGTCCATGCTGTTCGGAGACATGTGCGAGCGAAATCACTTCTTTCTGGCCCATCGGGAAGACCAGCGCGAGGTGGTGGGCATCGCCGGCCTCTCGGTGGGGAGTACGCCCCGCACCTGTTATACCGGCAGACTGATCCTCATTGTTCGGCAGTCGGAATATAAATACGGGCTCCACCGCAAGCTGCTCGAGCGGCTGCTCGACCTGGCCGACAATTGGCTCAAGCTGGTGCGCACCGAAATCACGGTCACGGGTGACAGTGAGCAGTATCTTCGTTTTTTTGCCTCTTACGGATTTCAGGTGGAGTCGGTCGGCGCCAAATCGCTCTACCGGGAGGGATATTTCGAGGACGAATACCACCTTGTGCGCATTGGCGGCGTTTTGTCCGGATTCCCGAAATAAGATGATGAAAAAGGAACCTCCCGTTTCGGGAGGTTCCTTTTAATAAGGCGGATACGTTCGTTTCCATCCGGTCACTCATGCAGCTTAAGCCCTTTTGTCAGCCTGTCCACATGGTTCTTCTTGCCGATCATACCAATGCCCACAAGATTCAGGTCGTCCGTCTGATACTCCTCAACTTTCGCCCTGTTGGCGGCGTCATAGCCGGTCGCGAATAACTCTTCAGTGTAAATTGCCATGCGCACTTCTTTCGTGAGCGCCTTTTTCAGCAGCTCTTTGAGCTCGGGGCCGCTTGCGGCGTAAATGATGATGGGCTGCCCCGCCATCGGCAGATAGGTCACCCCGCTGCCGTCAACGTAAGGCTCTCCGATAATTGGCTGGGTGCCGCCGATTCCGCTCATTAAAAAAGCCGTGACATTGAGCTTTTGCCAGACGAGCAGGTCCTCCCGGATGACCACAACGATTTTGTTTTCAAATTCCAACTCAAAAACCCCTTTGTGATGTCAGACAAACCATTCGGGCTCTCGGCGGGCGGCGCACTTCTCGGCAAGCCACCCCCGCGTATTGGTATAGGCTTCGGCCGCCGCGGCTCTGGCCCCGTGGGGACACCGCTTGACGCAGGCAAAGCAGCGGATGCACTTCTCGGGGTCGGCGATGAGGCCGTGGATGACGCCCATTGAGCAGACGGTCTCGCAGATGCCGCACTTGACGCACTTTTCAGTCGGCTGCGGCGCGTAACCCGCTCCGGCCCCGAGCGCCTTGTAGGGGTGGGCCCCCTTGACGGCCGGGCGTCCCGTTTTGCCCTCAGCCAGTTTTTCCGAAATGGCGGCGCCGAAAGCGCTTGCCGTTTTGAGGTCCTCAGCGTCCGGCCTGCCGGCCGCCACGGTCTCGTTTAAGGAGTGCTCGCCGACAAAGGCGCCGGCGCCGACCACCTCAAAGCCGTCCGCTTCGAGGATGTCGCAAAGCTCCAAAAGCGCGTCGTCGTAATCTCGGTTGCCGTAGACCGCGACGGCGACGGCCTTGGCGCCATTGCCCTTGACCGTCTTCAAATAGTCTGCCGCAACGGGCGGAATGCGCCCGCTGTAGACCGGAACGCCTACAGCCACAACGTCTTTTGGCCCGTAAGAGAGCGATGTGGCGCGGGCGGCGGGCAGCGTAAAGTCATAGGCCTCGCCCTGCGCAATCGCCTTGCAGACGGCCGCGGTCGTGCCTGTGGGGCTGAAATAAAGTGTACTCATTTGACAAACCTCGTAATTTCCTCAAGCGGTTTTCTGATTTTGGGCCGGGGGGCGGTCTTTTCAGCGGCGTGACCCACCGCCACGACGGCCCGGCAGGTGCAGTCCGTCGGCATGCCGAGCAGCTCTTTGACCTCTTTGTCAATAAAGGTGCCCATGATGCAGGAGGCCAGCCCCTCATCGGCTGCCGCCAGCGTCAGACAGGCCGTCGCCATGCCGACGTCCCCCTGCGCAAAGGCCTTGCACCCGAAATCTCTGTCGACATTCGGATTCAGGACGGGATGACCGACCTCAAAGACGGCCACAAGCGCCCCCGCCTTCTGCGCGTAAGCGTTGCCGCCATACATGCGGCACAGCGCCCCGAGCTTATTTCGAAGCTCCGGCTGCGTGACCGCGACAAAATACCACGGCTGGCTGTTGCAGGCGGAGGGCGAAAGCCTCGCCGCCTCAATGCAGCGGGTGAGGGCCGCCTCGTCGACAGGTTCCGTTGAAAAATTTCGGCAGCTCTCCCTGGTCAAAATGAGCTTTGAAAACTCCATAATATGCTTCCTTTCTTCGTCAGTCGGTGATGATATACTCTCGAATCGGCGCAAGCGGCCTGCCCGTCGCCTCCTCCATGAGCTCGCAGCAGACCTGCAGTCCGCCCTCGCCGTTTGTGAACAACAGGGCCCCGTCCCCCGCCTCGTCTAAGGCGAAAAGCGCCTTGAAGCAGCCGTTGTCCCCCCAGTGCCAGACAAGCCCATCGAAAAGCCCGAGCCCCAGTCCCCACTCAATGTCCTCGTTCAGACGGCTTTGCGGCTTTTTCATCAGGGGATACTCGGGCGCTGCAAAAAGCCCCGCGAGAAATTTAGCGTAGTCGGCAAGCGTCGTGTGCATGGAGTAGGCGGCGTTCAAGACCGGCTTAGAGCGTTTGGGCTGCTCCACGCCCTCCTTGTCGACGGCGGCCGGAATTCGGGGGGCCATGTCGGGCGTCCACCCCATGCGGGCGTCCTCCATTCCGAAGGGCTCCAGCACATATGTACGGCAGAGTTCGTCCAAGGGGACGGGACAGGACCGCTGGAGCCAGTGATATCCCTCCCCCGAATACTGAAAGCCGCACCCGGGGTCAAAGTGGAGCGTAAGCGGCTTTTTGGCCCAGTTTTCAAACCCGCCCGAGTGGGAGAGCAGCATGCGGGGCGTGATGCGTGATACCCGCGCGTCCTCCGAGATGACCTCGTCCGAACAGGCGCACACCGGCCGGTCGAGGTCAAAGAGCCCCGACCGGATGAGCGAGAGCGCAAAGACCGGCTTAGTCAGGGAGGCGGCCTCAAAGAGGTGGTCTTCCTGCGCCGCGCCGTAATAGGCGAAGTCCGAGGGCTTGCCGCCCGCAAAACGCGCGGCGGCAAGCCCCGGGACGTTGTGCCGGCCCATGAGGGCGAGGGTTTCGGATTTACTTCTCCACATCGTAGCCGGCTTCTTCGATGGCGGCCGCGGCCTTTACGACGTCGCCCTCGATTTTGGCGTAGCCGATGCCGACTTCGGTGTAGGCGACGCCGGCCTCCTCAAGCGCGGTCTTGACGGCGTTCACGCAGTGCTGGCAGCCCATGCCGGTGATTTTCAGTTCTGTCATCATAAACACCTCCTGTGCAAGTCTATTTTAACACAATTTTCCGTGCTATACTATACATGGGAGATGAGGAGATGACAAATTTAACCGAAGTGGAAAAACTGAGGGGGCTCATTGAAGAGAGCACCCGCATTGTCTTTTTCGGCGGGGCGGGCGTGTCGACCGAGAGCGGCATACCCGACTTTCGCAGCGAGGACGGCCTATACAGCCGCAAATACGACTACCCGCCCGAGGTCATGCTGAGCCGCGACTTCTTTGACGAACACCCCGCCGCCTTTTTCAAGTTTTACCGCGAGACGCTGGCAGGTCCCGACGTAAAGCCAAACCGCGCCCACTGGGCCTTGGCGAAGCTGGAGCAAGACGGCAAGCTGACGGCGGTCGTCACTCAGAACATCGACGGGCTGCACCAGGCGGCCGGGAGCCGCAGGGTCTATGAGCTGCACGGCAGCGTGGCCAGGAACACCTGCATGCGGTGCGGGAAAAATTATCCCGGCGCAGAGGTCGTGCGGCAGGCCGCGGACATCCCAAGGTGTAGCTGCGGCGGTATCATCAAGCCCGACGTCGTGCTCTACGGCGAGGACCTGCCCCGGACCGCCGTCTCGGGCGCGGTGCGGGCCATGCGGCAGGCGGACCTGCTCATCGTGGGCGGCACGTCGCTCGTCGTCTACCCGGCGGCGGGGCTGCTGCGATATTTCCATAGCAAGCCCATCGTCCTCATCAACCGGGACGCCACCCCCTACGACGGGGAGGCCGACCTCGTCATCCGCCGGCCCATAGGCGAGGTTTTGGGGGAAGCAATCGGAGTTTAGCGGCCTGCTCGCCGGGGGCAGGCGTAAGGTAAAAAGTAACAAAAATGTCATATCCTGCATATTGACTTGTGCCAAAATGAAGGGTATAATACTCGGTACAGGCGATGAAGGGAACAAGCGAAATCTTTTTTGCGCAGAGAGGACGGCCACAGGCTGAAAGCCGTCCAAAACAAGTTTTCGCGCACCACCCCGGAGATACTGTCGGCTTGCCCCGTTAAAGGCATCAAGAGCGGCGGGAAGTTTTTCCGCAATTCGGGTGGAACCACGCAGGCAATAAAAATTGCTGACTGCGCCCCGAAGGGTATTCACATGCCCTTCGGGGCGATTTTATATGCCAGCCGCCGCCGGTTGGCAAGTTGGAGGGAAATATTTATGGTAAAAGTTAAACTGATGGACGGCTCGGTCCGCGAGTACGCACCCGGCACAACGCTCTTTGAAGCGGCAAAGGCGCTGTCCCAGAAGCTGGGCAAAGAAGTCTGCGCCGCCATGGTCGACGGCGAGGTCACCGACCTGCGCGCGCCGCTCGAAAAAGACTGCGCCGTCCAGTTCGTCACCTTTGAGCAGCCGGCAGGCAAGAAGGCCTTCTGGCACACCTGCTCGCATGTGCTGGCCCAAGCCGTCAAAAGGCTCTATCCGCAGGCGCTGCTCACCATCGGCCCCGCGATTGACAACGGATTTTATTACGACATCGACGTCGACTCCCCCTTTACGCCGGAGGATTTGGAGAAGATTGAGGCCGAGATGGTGAAAATCGTCAAGGACGACGAGGCCATTGAGCGGTTCACGCTGCCCCGGGACGAGGCGATTGCCCTGGCCAAAAAAATGGGGGAACCCTACAAGGTCGAGCTCATTGAGGAGTTGCCCGAGGGAGAGGAGATCTCCTTTTACAGGCAGGGCGAGTTCACAGACCTGTGCGCCGGCCCGCACCTCATGTCCACCGGCGCTCTCAAGGCCATCAAGCTCATTCAGGTCACCGGCGCCTACTGGCGGGGCGACGCGGAAAACAAGATGCTGCAGCGCATCTACGGCATTGCCTTCCCCAAAAAGGAGCAGCTTGACGAATATCTCACGATGATGGAGGAGGCCCGCCGGCGCGACCACCGCAAGCTGGGCCGCGAGCTCGACCTCTTTGACATCTATGACGAGGGCCCCGGCTTCCCCTTCTTCTTCCCCAAGGGCATGGTGCTGCGCAACACGCTCGAGACCTTCTGGCGCGAAGAGCACAAGAAGGCCGGCTACGACGAAATTCGCACACCCCTCATTCTCAACGAGGAGCTCTGGCACCGCTCCGGCCACTGGGACAAGTACAAGGAGAACATGTACTTCACGAAAATTGACGATGAGAACTACGCGCTCAAGCCCATGAACTGCCCCGGCGGCATTCTGGCCTACAGGCGGCACATCGTCTCCTACCGCGACCTGCCCCAGCGCGTGGCCGAAATGGGCGTAGTCCACCGGCACGAGCTGTCGGGCGCCCTGCACGGGCTCATGCGGGTGCGCTGCTTTACGCAGGACGACGCCCACATCTATATGACCCCGGAGCAGATTCCAGCCGAAATTCTGGGCGTCATCGACCTCATTGACCACATTTATCAGGTCTTCGGGTTCAAATACCGCGTGGAGCTGTCGACCCGGCCCGAGAACTTTATCGGCGAAATTGAAACCTGGAATCTGGCCGAGCACAAGCTCGAGGAGGCGCTCATCAGCCGCAAAATCGCCTACACCGTCAACCCGGGCGACGGCGCGTTCTACGGGCCCAAGATTGACTTCCACCTCGTGGACAGCATCGGCCGCACCTGGCAGTGCGGCACGCTCCAGCTCGATTTCCAGATGCCCGAGCGGTTTGACATGACCTACATCGGGGCCGACGGCGAAAAGCACCGCCCCGTCATGATTCACCGCACGGTCTTCGGCTCGATGGAGCGGTTTATCGGCATTCTGACTGAGCACTTCGCCGGCGCTTTCCCGGCCTGGCTCGCCCCGGTGCAGCTCATGGTCATCCCCATCACCGACAAGCAGCATGAATACGCGCTCTCCCTCACGCAGGAGCTTGCGGACGCGGGCTTCCGTGCCGAGTGCGACGCCCGCAGCGAGAAAATGGGCCTGAAAATCCGCGAGGCCCAGCTCCAGAAAATTCCGTATATGCTGGTGGTCGGCGACAAGGAAATTGAGTCCGGCTGCGTCTCGGTGCGCTCCCGCTCGGAGGGCGACCTCGGGGCCATGCCGGTGGCGGAATTTACGGCAAAGCTCAAAGACGAGATTGACTCCAAGTTTTTTGAGCTGAAGTGACCGCCGCCTCAGTCCCGATTTACGCCCTGTCCTCCGGGCTCCTGTTTGCCGTATTTGCGGCAAGCTTTGCCGGGGTTGTCATCCAGTGCGTCACGGGATTCGGCTATGCCATTGTGCTGATGGCGGTGCTGCCCCTCATTGTGCCCGACCTCACATTGGCCGTCGCCGCGACCGGCGTCATCACGTTTGCGCAGTCGCTGGCCTCGGTCTGGCGCTACCGCGAGGGAGTGCAGTGGAAGCTGCTGCCCCCCTGCCTTGCCGCCTATTTTGTGATGAGCTTCTTCGCCATTCGCCTTGCGGCCGTCAGCTCGGTCGACGCCTTACGCCGGCCGATGGGGGCCTTCCTCATCGCGCTTGCGGCCTACTTCGTCTTTTTTGCCGGCAAAGTCCGCATCAGGGGCGGCCCGGCGCAGGGCGGGGCGGCCGGCGCCGTCTCGGGCGTCACCGGCGGACTCTTTGCCATCGGCGGTCCGCCCATGGTGGTCTATTTTCTGTCGGCGACAAGTACAAACGCCGCCTACATGGCGACGCTGCAGGCCTTTTTCCTCGTCACGGGCGTTTACACCAACGCGGTGCGGCTGGCAAACGGGCTTATCACAAGGCAGGTTTTCATGCTGGCGCTGCCGGCACTTGCAGGGCTTGTGCTCGGCATGGCAGTCGGCGTGAAGCTCTTTGACAGGCTCGACCCCGAGCGCCTGCGAAAGCTGGTCTACGCCTTCATGGCAGCCTCGGGGCTCTGGATTTTGATTTCGGGATAAATATTTTAATTAAGTCTTGACTTAACTGTGCGCCCCCTGTATATTTAATTTAGCGATTGCTAAATTAAATAT
>DATMZG010000026.1:0-7639 GCA_035560415.1 Candidatus Acidiferrum sp.
GAATTTTGTGGTAAAATATACCTATACCATAATAGGAGGTAATACGGATGACGCCCATTAAAGTTGGAAAGAAAGCCCCCGACTTTACGCTGGAGGACGCAAACGAAATGCCGGTCTCTCTGGCGGAGCTGAAGGGGAAAAAAGTCCTGCTGTCCTGGCACCCGATCGCCTGGACCGGGGTCTGCACCGACCAAATGCGTTCGCTTGAGCGCAACTATGCGAAGTTCGAAGAGCTCGGCACGGTTGCCTTCGGGATGAGCGTCGACCCCCACGCCTGCAAAAAGGCCTGGGCGTCGGTTTTGGCCATTGAGAAGCTGCGCTTGCTCTGCGATTTCTATCCCCACGGCGAAGTCGCCAAGGACTACGGCATTTTCATTGAGGAGTACGGCATGTCCGGGCGGGCCAACATCATCATCGATGAAGAGGGCGTCGTCAAATGGGTCAAGGTCTACCAGCTCGGAGAGCTGCCCGACGTCAATGAAGTGCTTGAAGTCCTCTCCAAAATGTGAGCCGTTTTTGCCAAGCTGAAGTACAAGTCCCTGCCGCGTGTGCGGCAGGGACTTTTCAAGTAAAAACGGATAAGCCGCTCACGCCTCACGCCAGATTGTCGCGCTTGCCGGTCTTGTCGAACGCCTCCATGTAGGCGAGAATGCGGTCGGTGTTGCCCTGCGCCTGCGCCCCGTACTCAATGCGGTCGTACTTGTTGGCGTCATAGGCCACAACAAAGGTCTCGGTGCGCCGCCGGCGCGCGCCGCAGTTGGGGCAGACAATGTCCTTGCGGTTCAGGAAATAGATGTAGAAGGCGACAATGGGCGGAAAGAGGAAAAACCAGGCCACCGGATTTTCCCCCAGCACATACTGCCACAGCACGCCGGCTCCGAACAGCATCGCGGCCGAGATCGGCACCCGAAAGAGCGCCGAAACGCGGGGCCTCGTCACGCCGAAAGTGCCCTCGTAGCCGCACTCGTCGCACATCTCCTGCTGAAATTCCTGATATTTTTTCAGGCGCTCCCTGATTTCGTAATTGCTGCTCAAAATCGCCACCCCGGTCAAGCCGCGCAAGAAGCCGCGTTATTATCTTCTATTGTATCACGGGGTCCGCTGTGATACAATATCCCAAAAGACGCCGGAAATCAAAGGTACAAATCCTGCCGCACTCGCGGCGGGGAAGTTGGCTGAAAGGATTTTCAAATCACCCGATGAAAAACAGCGTGAAACCAAGACTTACGGCCGGCACCCTGATGCTGGTGCTCGCCATTGCGGCGTTGGTCACTTTCTGGTACGCCAAGCGCACATGGATAGAGCCCGAAAACGACATTTCCCCCATGCCGGACAGCGAGTTTTCGGACAACAAGGCGCTCTCCCTCCCGGAGGGCGGGCAGCCGCTCGCCTATGAGGAGCTGACGCCCGAACGCTTTCTGGCGCTGCTCGCGCAGTATCAAGTGCCGGCCGGCATCGCCTGGGAGGTCGAGACGACGGTCTACGCCGACTCGGGCTCCCGCACAAAGGTCGGCAATCTCCAGCGCACCGGCGACGACTATGAGGTCACGCTGACGGAGGACGGCCGCGTCACCCGCGCCGTGAAGCGCACCGGCGGCACCGTCACGGTCGACGGCGCCACCCTCCCCTATTCGGCGGCCTACACGCCGCTGCGGCAGCTCGGCATGGCCGACATTGAATATCTGCTGCGGGTCGACACCTCAGCCATTGCCGAAGCCGGCTGGGCCGAGCTCGAGGGGCGGCAGGTGCTCTATGTGAAGCTCGTCGACCCCGACCTGCCCCAGACCGAGAGCTACTGGGTCAGCGTGGAGCTGGGGCTCCCGCTGCGCTGCGAGACCTATGAAGGCGACAAAATGACCTACCTGGCCCGCACCCTTTCAGTTGAGGAGCGGGAGGCCGGATAGCCGCGGCAGACATCCCTTGGTCCATAGACAAAGCGCTGACAGATGAGGGGAAAAACACTTGAAATATAAAAACGAACTGTTGCTGCTGATGGTCACCTACCTCTGGGGGCACGGGACGCTCGCCACCAAATTTATGAACACCGGCTTTGACCCGATGCCCGGCCTCACAATGCGCTATCTGGCGGCGCTTGTCGTCATCGGCGCGTTTACCGCCCATACCCTGCGGCGGGACCCGCAGCGCAAAAAAACCTTCATCACAAAGACCACCCTTCGGGTTGTGGGGGTCACCGGCACTTTCAGCGTGGCCAGCCTTTCGCTTCAAATGATCGCGCTGCGGTACACGACGGCCTCAAACGCCTCTTTCATCCTCTGCATCTACACCGTGATCCTGCCCTGCCTTGCGGCCCTCATCTTCAGGGAGCCCATTCACAAAGTGCAGGTCTGGGGCCTTTTCTCCTGTTTTTTAGGCACGGCCCTCATTTCCCGGGTCATCGGCTTTGAAGGCGGATTCCACATTGGCCTCGACGGGCTTGGGGTCGGCGACCTTCTCATGCTGGCCTGCTCCCTGCTCGTCGCCGTCCAGTCGCTGGCAGTCTCGAGGCTTGGCAAGGCAAAAGTCGACCCGCTCGGTTTTGTCCTGAGCCAAATCACCTACTGCTTTCTGGCCTGCGCCCTCGGGTGGGCACTCGTTTTTCAAGGCGCGAGGGCGGATTTCGGCAATTTGCCGGCGCTGCTCGGCATCTGTTATAACGGGGCAATCGGCAGCGGCGCCGTCTACATTGTGTACAGCAGCGTCATGCCGCGCATGTCCCCGGCAACGGCCGGCCTCATTCTGGCCTGCGAACCCGTCTTTACCACCTTTGCGGCCGCGGTCATCCCCATCGCCGGAAAGACCGAGCCCATCGGCCTCATTCAGGTGACGGGCGGGGCCCTGATTCTCGGTACCATTGTCGCGGTGCAGCGCGTCATGAACAAGGGCACCGCAAGCGCCGTGACTGCGGCCGATTCGGCCAAGGCGGGATAAGGCCATGATAATGAGTAAATATAAACATGAGCTCATGCTGCTCTTCGTGGTGCTGTCCTGGGCCTCCGGAATGCTTGCGGCCAAGGCCATTGTCACCGGTTTTGACCCGGTGCCCGGAAATACGATACGCTACGGGATGGCCGCGGCCTTTCAGTGGGGCTATGCCCACTACTCGCTTCGCCGCACCCCAGCCAGGCGGGAAACCTTCTTTGTAAAGGGCACTTTTTGGGTGGCCATGCTCATGAGCGCCTTCATCGTCGCGAGCCAGCTCGCCACGCTCGAGGCCTTAAAGCACACCTCGGCCTCCAATGCCACGTTTATCGGCTCGATTTACACCATGCTGGTTCCGGTCTTTGGCGCCCTCTTTTTCAGAGAGCGGGTGCGGCCGGTACAGGTGATGGGGCTCGCCGGCTGCCTTGTCGGTACCTGCCTCATCTCAGGGGTGCTGAGTTTTTCGGGCGGGCTCCATTTCTCGCTCTCCAGCATCGGATTTGGCGACGCCCTCATGCTGGTCTCGGCGGTCTCGGCCGCCTCCCAGGTCATCACTGTCGGGCGCAGCGGCAAAAAGGGTTTTGACCCACTCGGCTTCTCAGCGGCACAGATGACCGGCACCTGCCTCACGCTCCTCTTCCTGTGGGGACTCTTTTTCCGGGACGCCAAAGCCGACTTCTCAAACCCGTGGGCGCTGTTTGGCTGTTTTTTCAGCGGCATTGTCGGCAGCGGAATTGCCAACATCTTCTTTTGCACCGCCATGGCCCACATTGAGCCGGCCGCGGCGGGGCTGCTGCTCGGCGTGCAACCTTTTGTCACCATGCTCTTAGCCGCAGTCATCCCGATCGCCGGCAGGACCGAGCCCATCACAGCCGTCAAGCTCGCGGGGGGCGCCATCATTGTCGGGGCCATCATGGCGACGCAGTTTGCCGTCTCAAAGGCCATCGGCGCCCGGCCCAAAGAGCCTTTGGAAGAGCCCCGTCCGCCCGAACCGTAACAAAGCGCACGAAGGAATTGAAAGGGACGTGTTTAATGGAACAGGACAAGTACAAAAAGGACGGCGAACACCTAAGTAACCCGTCCCGCGGTGAAAACGCCCCGGAGAACACCGACAGCCAAAAAGACGTGAATCGCGCTGAAAATGCCCCGGACAGCCCCGCTTCCGAGGAGCCGCTCTATGTCGATTCGGTCGGCGTCATTCGGGACCCGGGCGCCGGTCAGCCGGACGGGTGGACGCTTGGCAATCCCCCGCCTCCGGCGTCCGGCGCCAACCCCCTGACTCCGGCCAAGCTCATCATTGTCGGCATCTTGGGCCTTCTGGGAATCGCTTCAATTATGCTGCTCTTTATCCAATATCTCGGCGCCTCCCAAGGCGTATCCTGCGCCACCAAGCGCAGGGACATCGAAAACGCCTATTTTAACTCCGAACAGGGGTACGGCGTCGTCGGCTTCACTGAGTTTAACGACACACACTATGCTGATAGAGTCGGCTCTTGCCCAAAAGGCAGGGAGCTGCGCTATTTCTGGGATGAGGAAAAACAGTGCGTGGCCTGCCCGGTCCACGACAACCCCGTATTTCCCATCACGGTGGAGCCTGCCGACGGCGCCAACCTGCGCATGCTCTACCAGTCCTTTGACATTTTCGCCAGGCTGACCACATTGCCGCCGCGCGACGATGAGGGGGCCCTTGTCTGGTCCGACATCTGGGGCGAGGATGAGGTGAAGGCCGATTTCTGGCGGCGGTATTTCGACTGGATAGGCGCGCCGAAGTTTGAGCCGGAGGACATCGACGGACTGCGCGTTTTCTATGCCAAGGGGCCGGACGGCGGCTATACCGATGAGATTGTCGGCGTCAGCTTCGAGCGGGGTTCCTTCGAACGGGTCTACTTTGCCGACGCCACCATTAAAAACGCCTCCTATGAGGAGTTTGTTTCAAACGGGCAGCTGCGCAAACCTGAATAGTGAGTGCATAGCTTGCGCGGGAAGAACCCGCGCAAGCTATGCTATTGACTTTTCAGATGCGGCTATATTATAATATTCTTTGCTTTATAGCGAGGAGGTGTATGTATGAAGCGAACTTTTCAGCCTAAAAAGCGGCACAGAGCAAGAGTTCACGGGTTTCGAAAGAGAATGATGACGAGGAGTGGCCGCAGGGTCCTCTCCGCGCGCCGCGCAAAGGGCCGGGCAAGCCTGTCGGCATAACCCGGGGCAGACAGCCATACTGCTGTGGCCAAGCATAGCGGGCGCTATGCTTCTTTTTTGTACCTGGGGGAGGAGCGAGGATGAAGCATACGCAATCCATGACCCGAAACAGTGACTTTCACCGCCTCTACACCCGGGGAAAGAGCCTTGTCGACCGAAATTTTGTCATCTACTACCGCAAGAGCAGGCGGGACTTGAATCTGCTCGGCATCACGGTCGGCAAAAAAATCGGGTGCGCCGTCATGCGAAACCGCGCAAAACGGCTCATTCGGGAGAGTTACAGGCTGCTGGAGCCCCGCATCATCGAGGGCTACGACTTTGTCATCGTGGCCAGGGGCCGCACGCCGCACATGAAGTGTCCCGTCATCATGGAGGCCATGGAGCAAGAGCTCGAATCGGCCGGACTGCTGCTGCCGAATCCCCAGGGGGACGGGGAGCGGACAAGCAGTCCAAAAGGACAAAAAAAACCGGCCGCAGGCCAGGGCAGCGCCGCAAAGCCGAAGTCCGCAAACGGGAGCGGACACCGGGAGGGCGCGAAATGAAGTCGGTTTTAATGGCGGTCGTGCGCTTTTACCGCAAATTTATCTCCCCCCTCAAGAGGTCCTGTTGCAGGTTCTACCCCACCTGCTCCCAGTACGCCCTCGAGGCGCTGGAAAAATACGGGGCGCTCAAGGGCTCGTGGCTTGCACTGCGCAGGATTCTCCGGTGTCACCCCTTTAACAAAGGGGACTACTACGATCCCGTACCTTAAAATTGAAACAAATCAGGGGGTCTTCCGTGTCAATATTTGATATCATCCTGAACCATCCGCTCGGCTCGATGCTGGCGTATACGATTAAAGTGCTGGGCAGCTTTGGAATCGGTCTGATTGTCTTCACCTTCCTGACAAAAGTGCTGCTCTTCCCGCTCTCCCTCATCACGCAGCGCAACACCATCAAACAGATGAAAGTGCGCCCCTACGAGGAGACCATCCGCAAAAAGTACGGGGCCGATAAGGTGCGCTACAATCAGGAAATCAGCGCCCTCTACAAGGAGCACGGCATTTCGGCCTCCTCCGGCTGCCTGCCGCTCTTAGTGCAGATGCCCATCCTCTTTGCGCTCTACAAAATCATCCGCATGCCGCTGACCTACCTGCTCAAGCTGTCTGCCGAGACCATCACGGCCGTCGACACGGCGCTGGGCTTGGGGGCCATCGCCTCAGGCTCGGCCACGGCGGAGGTCACGGTCGCGGAGGCCCTGTACTCCAACTTTGACAAGCTGGTGTCGCAGGGCATCGTCCCCCCCACCATCACCCCGCTCAACTACGAATTCCTCGGCATGAATTTGGCGGCCAAACCGTCGCTGGCCCTCAACATGATGCTGCTCATTCCGATTTTCGCTGGCGCCACCGCTTTCCTTCAGAGCTGGTACCAGGCCAAAACCCAGCCGCCGGCAGCGGCTGCCGCCGCCACCTCCAAGAGCCTCATGTTCACGATGCCGCTGCTGTCGGTCTGGATCACCTTCTCGCTGCCGGCCGGCGCCGGCCTCTATTGGGGCATGTCCAACCTCTTCATGTTCCTCCAGACCATTCTGCTCAACAAGATGATGAATCCGCAGAAGGCCTTGAAGCAGGCATATGTCGACATGGAGGAGCAGCAGCGCAACGCCAAAGAGCGCAAGCGGGAGGCGGCAAACCAGCACCGCGTCAATAAGGAGACCAAAAACCGCGCCGCAACCGCCCAAAAGGACGGCAAGGGCAAAACGGTCACCGAGCGCATCATCAACGATGAGCTCGACGATTACAGGCCCGGGTCCCCCACGCCGCAGGCAAAGCCCTCGGGCAAACCCACAAAGGGCGGCTATCAGCGGGTGCTTGGCTACACCTCCATCCCCGACCCCATTGACGACGACCTTGCGGTCGAAGAGACCGAGAAGTCGGCGGGCAAGCTGAAGAAAAACCGGCCGAAGCCGGGGTCCGGCCCGTCCACGAAGAGCAAGCCCGATATGGCGGATGAGGCCGAGGAGACACCGGACGAGACTTTGGACGAGACCGAAGACGTGATTTTGGACGATGCTGCGGATGAGGCGGCCGGAGAGGACTTCTCCACGGACGCGGCGTCCGAGGAGGAGACCCTATGATCGTCATCAAAGAACACCTTGCCACAGGCCGCACGATTGAAGAGGCCATCGCAAGCGGAATTGCCGAGCTCGCGCTCGACCGCGACAGCGTCAGCGTCGAAGTTGTGGAGACGCCGAAAAAAGGCTTTTTGGGACTTGGCGGCTCGCCGGCCCAGGTCAGGCTGACCTACGAGGTCGACCTGCCCGACACCCCGAAGCCCGCCCCCAGACCGGAGCCTAAGCCGGAGCCGCGCCCGGAGCCAAGGCCGGAATTCAAACCCCAGCCGAAGCCTGAGCCTAAGCCTGAGCCTAAGCCGGAGTTCAAGCCCCAGCCGAGGCCCGAGCCAAAGCCGGAGCCGCGTCCGGAACAAAGGGCCGAGCAAAGACCCCCGGTAAAACCCCAGCCAAGGCCGGAGTCTGT
>DATMZG010000027.1:0-2767 GCA_035560415.1 Candidatus Acidiferrum sp.
ATATAGTAGACGTTTGTTTCGTGGCTCTAAAATCTTCTTTGTCCAGAGTCTCTTAAAAACTCGAAATTTTCAAGGGCTTTGTTTTTCTTTTGTGCTGTTTAATTTTCAAGGTCCATGTGCGTCTTGCGTCTTGCAGACACTCGATAATAATACCACGCGGCGCCGACGTTGTCAAGGACTTTTTCAAAAAATTCAAGGAATTTTCTGTTGTCCCTGTCGCTTTCCCTTCGGTCGCGGACGCTTATACTACCACGCGGCGCCGGCGTTGTCAAGCACTTGTCATAAAAAAATTCAAGGAATTTTCTGTCACAAGCGCTGCGGCCGCCGCACGCAGACGACTTTTATAATATACAGGCTGCCCGCCTTTTTGTCAATGCCTTTGGCCACATTTTTTCCACAGTTTTCCCGCGGCGCCGTCAGGCATCTGAGGGTTGAAAAGACACAGAAAAAAAGCTACAATAAAAGAGATAAGGGGCAGGAGGTAATCTATGAAAACAAAAACCGGAATTAAGGCCGCCGCATGGGGCCTTGCGATTTTAATCAACGCCGTCATCGTCTTTGCCTACTTCGGGCTGGTGGGCCTCGACGGCGGCTACCACACCCAAATTGAGAAGGGCGACGAGTACGTCGCCGCGGGCGAGTACGAGAAGGCCGTCAAAGCCTACACGAAGGCCATGTCCATCGCGCCCACGACCTCAACCGGGTACATAAAGGCCGCCGAGACCTATGAGCGGCTCCAGCTGCCGGACAAAGCCATAGAGACCATGGAGAAATACGTGGCGACCTCGCCGCGCTCGCTCGAGAGCTTCGAATACCTGCTGTCGCTCTACGAGGAGCACGATTCGGCGCTTGAAAAGCGCATTGCGGTGCTCGACCAGGCGGCCGTGCTGTTTGACGACGCCGGCTACGCCACCCGCTCGGGCGAGCTCAAGCTGCTGCTGTCGGCCGTCGAGGCCCCGGCGGTGACGCTTGCGGCCGGCTCCTACAAAGACGCCCAGACCGTCAAAATCTCGAACCTCGACGCGGGCGACACCGTCTACTACACGACAAACGGCGCCGACCCCGACACCGCGTGCAGCAAGTACAACCCGGAAAAGGGCATTTCGCTCAAAAAGGGCGCGACGACCTTGAAGCTGCTGCGCTGCGACGCCGAGGGCCACACGTCCGACGTCGTGAGCCTCGCCTATTATATCGGCGACCGGCTTTCGGGGACGGCCCTTGAGGGGCTGACCTCCCAGAGCGGCAACGGCATCGTCACGGGCGCCCGCACGCTCTATCTTGGCACCGAGACCGTCTACTCGGCCAAGGGCGGCCTTTTCAGCACGACCCGCGGGATGCTGACCGATGACGCGGCCGAGAGCCTGAACTATTCAAACGGCTACATATATTATGTCAATACTTCTGACGGAGATACACTCTACCGAATTGACGCACTGGGCCAAAACCGCGAGCAGATTCTGAAAGTCAAATGCGGGATGGTGCACATCGCCGGCGAAACCATTGTATTCGAAAACAAATCGGACGGTTCCGCCCTCTACACCGCGAGCCTGACGGGCGGCAGCCAGACGAAGCTGACAAACGACCGCGTCTCGATGTTCACGGTCTTTAAGGGCTACATCTACTGCCGAAACGACAGCGATTCCGGCGCCCTCTACCGCTATTCGCTCGACGGCGCCGAAAGTGAGGCGCTGGTCGACGCCCGTGTCTCCTGCATTAATATTTCGGACAATTTCGTCTATTATATGAATATGAACGACGACGGCAAGATCTACCGCATCGCCCCCGACGGCGGCGACGCCTCTCAGGTCTGCCCGGTCGGGGTCTCCGAGTTCACCCTGTCGGGCGAGACCATCTTCTACCGCGGCGTCGCCGAAAAGGGCATTTTCCGCTGCGGCCTCATGGGTGAGGACACGATGCAGCTGACGGGCGACGACGGCGCCAAGCTCTCGGTCGCCGGCAACCGGCTGTACTACGTCAACTACTCGGACGGCTCCGCGCTCTACTCCATCGGAATTAACGGCGGCGCGGGGGCGCCTGTGGCGTAGAGTTTTGCCTGTAAGCTTTTTTATGCCTCGTCGTTTTGTAAATCCAAATCTACAACCACAATACGAAACGAAAGAGAATGACCGCCATGAAAAAGCGTTTTGCGCTCCTCCTCGCCTGTCTGCTCGCCCTGACGGCGGCCGCCTGCTCGCGCGGCAGCGCCGAGGCCGACATGAAGGCGTCGAAGCCCCTCGACGAGCTCGCCGAGGAGATTGCCGCGACTGTCGGCGCAACGACCCTCATCCGGGAGGAGGACCCCGACACCCTCAAGGAATACTTCGGGTACGACCTCGACAAATACGCCGGCTACGCCATTTACAACCCCCCGATCGTGAGCGCCGACACCATTCACATCGTGGAACTGACCGACATCGACGACATGACGGCCGCCAAGGCCGAGCTTGAGGCCAACAAGGCGCGGGTGGTCAAGGCCTTTGACGGGTACCTGCCCGGCCCCTACGCCATGGCGCAGGAGGGCCAGGTGGTCACCAAGGGCCGGTACGCGATGCTCATCATCAGCTCCGACAACGCCAAAGCCGTCGAGCTCTTCAACGGCGCGATAAGTTAAAGGGATTTATGAAGGAAAAGGGCGCTTGTCCGCAAAGACAGGCGCCCTTTAGGATGTCGAAAAACCTACGGGTTTTCCGCCAGATGAGCGGTGCCCTTCCCGCGCGAAGTGAATTCGCGCTCGCGAGCGGCATTTAATTGCCTTATTTTTTATAAG
>DATMZG010000028.1:0-9220 GCA_035560415.1 Candidatus Acidiferrum sp.
GTCTATACTTGTATATGCTGTTAATGTGGGGGTGAATATATGCCCTGCAGCGGCGACGCCGGACTTCCGGAACTCCTCCGGCGGTGTAAGTCGGGAGACCCCAAGGCGCTGGATGCGCTCATCGCAAGATATTATGCACATATCCGAAGGTGCTGCCGCGGCTTTCGTTTTGCCGGGGCCGAGCCTGAGGACGTCATGCAGGAAGCCCTGATTGGTTTTTGCAGGGCGGCATGCGACTACGAGCCCGACGGCGAGATCCCATTTGATGCCTATACGGCAATTTGCATACGGCGGCACCTCATCGACGCGGCAAAAAAAGCGGCGAGAGATAAGCACAAGCCGCTCAACTCCTATGTTTCACTGAATACCACAGCGGACTCCTCAAGCGATCACGCCTTTCCGGTCTTTGGTTTTGATACCACCTTTGATCCCTCGGATGCGATTATCGACAGAGAAGCTGTGCGACTTACAAGCGAGCGTATGAACGCCGCCCTGTCCGCCTATGAGCGGCAGGTGCTCAGACAATACCTTGAGGGCAGGCCCTACAAGGATATTGCGCTGTCGGCGGGAAAACCCATCAAATCTGTTGATAATGCCGTCCAGAGGATACGGCGAAAGCTCAGCGCACTGCTGTCGCAAGACAGTGTGAAATAAGCCCTTTAGCGCAAAAACAGAGCGTTGCCAGTCAAAGGTGCCGGTTTGAGTCCGGAAGAGGGTTAAAAATTTACCAAAGCGAGGGAAAAAGAATGTACGAAGACAAGACCTTAGTGTGCAAAGATTGCGGCAAGGAGTTCGTGTTCACCGCCGGCGAGCAGGAGTTCTATGCGGAGCGTGGCTTCCAGAACGAGCCCCAGCGCTGCAAGGAGTGCCGCGACGCTCGGAAGAACGCTGCCAAGTCTCAGCGTGAGATGTATACCGCTGTCTGCGCAAACTGCGGCGGTGAGGCGAAGGTGCCGTTCCAGCCCAGGAACGACCGCCCCGTCTATTGCAGCGAGTGCTTTGCCAAGATGAAGGAGCAGCAGGGTTAATCCATCTGCTGAAAATAATGTTTTGTACGGGGCCGCTGCGCATGCAGCGGCCCCGTTTCATTTATTTTGCGCGGGTGTTTTGACGTGTTTAGTTGCATTTGTTTTTGGGGAATAGTATAATAACGGAAATATGTGGGATAGATGGACATGCCCGCGGCCTCTTTGTAAAGGGGCCGGGCGCGGCACATCACAACGATTGACGTAAAAGGCGGTTGCTCTTTCTATGTTTAAGGAATTCAAAGAATTTGCGATTAAGGGAAACGTCGTCGACCTCGCAGTCGGCGTTGTCATCGGCGGCGCTTTCGGCAAAATTGTCTCCTCCCTTGTCGCCGACATCATTTCGCCCCTCGTCGGCTGGATGACGGCGGGCGTCGACATCACGGCCCTCAAGTGGGTCATCAGCCCCGCCGTCATGGACGGGGACACCGTGGTCAAGGCGGAGGCTGCAATCACATACGGCAACTTCATTCAGGCGACCATCGACTTTTTTATCATCGCGTTTGCGCTGTTTTTGTTCGTCAAGGCCGTAAACCGTGCCCGGGCGCTGAAAAATGAGCCGAAGGCCGCGGAAGCTGCCCCCAAGGCCCCCACTGAGACCGAGCTGCTCGGAGAGATTCTCGAGGAGCTGAAAAAGAGAGACGCATGAGCAGAATTTTAATGGCGACCATGGGACTTGAGCTCGGCGGTGCGGAGACGCATATCGTGGAGCTCTGCCGCCATCTTCGCAGGGCGGGTCACGAGATTCTGCTCTGCTCAGCGGGCGGCGCCCTTGTGCCGGAACTCGAGGCGAGCGGTGTTTGTCATCTGACGGCGCCGCTCGCCTCTCGCAACCTTTCAAGCATGTCGAGGGCCTACCGCGTTCTTGCCCGGGCAATGCGCGAGTTCAAGCCCGACATCGTCCACGCCCACGCCCGCATTCCGGGTTTTTTGCTCTCGTCCCTTTGCCGGCGGGCCGGCGTGCCGCTTGTCACGACCGTGCACGGCAGCTATAAAGTGTCGGCCCCCCTGCGGTTTTTGACCCGGTGGGGCGCAAAGCAGCTGGCCGTCAGCGAGGACATCCGGGACTATCTGACAGACAACTACCGCATCGCCGGCCGGGACATCTTTGTCACGGTCAACGGCATTGACGCCGACGTCTTTTGCCCCGGCGACGACGGGGATTTGCGCCGGGAACTCGGCATCGGGGCGGAGGAGCCCGTCGTCGTCACGGTCTCCCGGCTTGACGCCGACTCGTCTGGGGGTGTGCGCCGGCTTTTGGACGAGGTGACGGGGGTCAGGGTCGTCGTGGTCGGGGGCGGCACAAACCTTGAGGAGCTGCGGCGGAAATACCCCGGGGCGCTCTTTGCCGGGCCCCGCAAGGACATTGTGCGCTTTTGCCGGATGGCGGACGTCTTTGTCGGCGTCTCAAGGGCGGCTTTGGAGGCTTTGTCCTGCGAAAAGCCGGTCGTGCTGGCAGGCTCCGCCGGGTATATGGGCATTCTCGGCCCCGATACATATGAAGGGGCAAAGGCGACAAATCTCACCTGCCGCGGCGCGGGATTTGGCAGTCCCGGCGATTTGGCAAAGGACGTCACGGCGCTGCTGTCGGACAGGGAGCTTTGCGCCGGCCTCGGGAAATGGGGGCGGACCGTGGTGCAAAAGGACTATTCAATTGAGCGCATGACGCAGGACGCCCTGCGGTGCTACCGCGCCGCGCAGCTTGAAAAAAAGGGCGCGACCTACGACTTTCTGCTCTGCGGCTACTACGGATACGGCAACGCCGGCGACGAAATGCTGCTTTCGACCATCGTGCGCAACCTGACCCGCAAGGACGGGGAAGTGCGCATTTGCGTCCTGAACCGGGACCGGGCCGCCATCTCCTGCGTGCAGGACGTGGCGCTGGCCCGCCGGTTTTCGCTGCCGGAGGTCATGTCGGCCATGCGGCGCTCAAAAGTGCTGGTCTTCGGCGGCGGCAATCTGTTGCAGGACGTCACGAGCGTCAAGTCGCTCGTCTATTACCTCACACTGCTGCGGCTTGCAAAGGGGCTGGGGCTCAAAACCATGCTCTACGGCAACGGAATCGGGCCGCTGAGAAGCTCAGTTGGCCGAAGGATGTCGAAAAAAGTTTTGACCGGAGTCGACCTCATCACGCTGCGGGACCCGGATTCGGCAAGGCTGCTTAAGGAGCTTGGCGTGCCGGAGGACCATGTGTTGCTGACGGCCGACGAGGTCTTTACGGCCTTTGACGCGCCGCTCTCCAGAAGCCCCTTGCTGCCGGCCGGGGATTACCTTGCGGTGTCGCTGCGGGCCTGGAAAGAGCGGGACCCGGAGTTTGACCGCAAAGTGGCGTCGGCTTTGGACCGCGCGGCCGGTGAATTTGACCTGCCGGTCGTCTTTGTGCCGCTTCAGCAGGCCGAGGACACGCCGGCCTGCCGGGCCGTCGCCGACCTCATGGAACACGGGAGCACCGTCTTGCAGGGGGAGGAGGCCGACGTGCTGTCGGCCGTCACCTCGGCCAAGGCGGTCGTGGGCATGCGGCTGCACGCCCTCATCTTTGCGGCCGCCGCGGGCGTGCCCTCCTGCGGCATCGTCTACGACCCCAAGGTGGAGGCCTTCTTCTCCATGACCGGAAGCGGCCGGTTTGTCCACTGCTCCGGATTTGTGGGGTCGCGCCTCACGGGATTTGTCCGGGAGATGCTGCAAGACGACGGCGAGAAGACAAAAGAAATGGCCGCCCGGCTGGCCGGGGCTGCGGCCATGAACAGTGAGGCGGCTTTTGGGCTGCTCAGGGGGGAAGTATGACGAAAGTGCTCGGCGTAGACTATGGGGACGTGCGCACCGGCCTTGCGGTCTCCGACGCGCTCGGCAAATTGGCCAGTTCTGCCGGCGTCATTGAGGGCTACAATATGGACAAAGTGGCGGAAGCAGTCGCGGCAAAGGCGCGTGAAGCCGGGGCCGGCGTCATTGTGCTGGGGTTCCCAAAGAATATGAACAACACGCTGGGCCCGAGAGCTGAGAAGACGCTGCTCTTCAAAGCGGCGCTTGAGGTGCGGTTTGAGGGCGAGGTCATCCTCAGGGATGAGCGGGGGACGACGGTGTCGGCCACCCGCATGCTCAACGATACGAACACGAGAGGGAAAAAGCGCAAGGCCGTCATCGATGCGGTCGCAGCCACCGTCATTCTTCAGGATTATCTCGACTCTTTGCGGTGAAGAGCTCCAAGACGCCGGCCGAAAAAATGATGAGGGCAAAAATTTTGCGCAGCGTCTCGCCCTCGAGCTTCTGGGCGAGGATGCCGAAGATGACGGCCGTCGCCACGCCGCCCATACCGCTTTTTAAGGCCGCCTCCTTGTCGATGTTGCCGCGGCGCAGGTGGATGAAGATGGCGACGGCGGCCGTCGGCAGAAAATAGAGTAAATTGATACCCTGCGCCGTCCGCTGGGGCACGTCGCCCAAGAGCGTGAGCAAAACGATGAGCAGCGAGCCGCCGCCCACCCCCATTCCGCTGAGGATTCCGACGGCAAAGCCGACGCCGGCCAAAATATAGGGATTAGCCAAACCAAAGCCTCCATGCGGACCAGATCATAAAGAGGGCAAAACCTGTCCGTAACATTTTCACGGGAACCCGGCGCAGCCAGAGGGCCCCGCAGGCCCCGCCCACCGCGCCGCCGGCGCAAAGCGGCAGGGCAATCGACATGTCGACCGCCCCGCTCCAGAGATAAATGACAAGGCTGACGGCAGAGAGGCAGGCCATTGTGGCCACGGCCGTCGCATGGGCCCGCTTCGCGGGGAGTCCACCCATCCGCTTTAAAAGGGGCACAAGCAGCAGCCCCCCGCCCCCGCCGATGAGCCCGTTTACGGCACCGGCCAGAAACCCGGGGAGAAATTTATTCTTTTTCATGAATCCTCACAGTTGAAATCCATTTCGCTTTAGTGCTATAATACCCGAAATATCAGTAATTAACATATGGGAGGATACAGAGCATGCTCAACACGAAGCCTGAGGAGAAGTTCCTCTACGAGGGGCTGACCTTCGACGACGTCTTGCTCATACCGCGCAAGTCGGACCTGCTGCCGACCGAGATCGACCTTTCGACCCAGCTGACCAAGACCATCCGGCTCAACATTCCGGTCCTGTCGGCCGCGATGGACACCGTCACCGAGGCCCGCATGGCCATCGCCATGGCCAGAGAGGGCGGAATCGGGGTCATTCACAAGAACATGACCATTGAGCGGCAGGCCGACGAGGTGGACAAGGTCAAGCGCAGTGAGAACGGCGTCATCGTCAACCCGTTTTTCCTGTCCCCGGAGCACTACGTCTATGAGGCGGAGGAGCTCATGAGCAAATACCGCATTTCCGGCGTGCCCATCTGCGAGGACGGCCGGCTGGTCGGCATTCTGACCAACCGGGATATGCGCTTCCTCGAGAGCTACGACGTCAAAATCAGCGACGTCATGACCAAGGACAACCTCGTGACGGCGCCGGTCGGCACCACCCTCAAGGGCGCTCAGCAAATTCTCAAGAAGCACAAAATTGAGAAGCTGCCCATCGTGGACGAGGGGGGCTACCTCAAAGGGCTCATCACCATTAAGGACATTGAGAAGTCGATTGTCTACCCCAACTCCGCAAAGGACGCGGGCGGCAGGCTCATGTGCGCGGCGGCCCTCGGCGTCACAAACAACGTGCTTGAGCGGGCGGCGGCGCTCGTCGAAAAGAGCGTCGACCTCCTGGTGCTCGACTCGGCCCACGGCCACTCGGAAAATATCTTAAACTGCGTGCGCAAAATTAAAGAGAAGTTTCCGGCGACCCAGCTCATGGCCGGCAACGTGGCGACGGCCGACGGGGCAAGGGCCCTCATTGACGCCGGAGCCGACGCCATCAAGGTCGGCATCGGACCCGGCTCCATCTGCACGACTAGAGTCATCGCCGGCATCGGCGTGCCCCAGGTCTCGGCCATTTACAACGCGGCCTCAGTCGCCTCGCAGTATGGCATTCCGGTCGTGGGGGACGGCGGACTTCAGTATTCGGGTGACATTGTCAAGGCGCTGGCGGCCGGCGCTGCCGCCGTCATGGCGGGCTCGCTCTTTGCCGGGTGCGACGAGTCGCCGGGCAGCGAAGAGATCTATCAGGGCCGCCGGTTCAAAGTCTACCGCGGCATGGGCTCCATTGCGGCCATGAAAGAGGGCTCCTCAGACCGCTACTTCCAGGAGGGCACTAAAAAGCTGGTGCCCGAGGGCGTCGAGGGCCGCGTGCCCTACAAGGGCCATGTGTCGGAAGCCATCTACCAGCTCATGGGCGGCGTGCGCTCCGGCATGGGATACTGCGGGGCCGGAAACATCGGGACGCTGCAGGCTGAAGGGCAATTTGTGCGCATCACGGGGGCAGGACTCAAGGAGAGCCACCCGCACGACATCTATATCACAAAGGAAGCGCCCAACTATTCGATCAACCCGCAGTGAGCAGGACTGCGCCCTGACAGTGGAGGCACAGGGGCTTTGCCCCAATTTCGAAGGCGGGGATAAAAATGAAATACAAACTCATTGTGGACAGCTGCTGCGATCTTCCGCCTGAGGAATTGAAGCGTCTCGAGGCGGTCAAGGTCCCACTGTATATGCTCATGGGGGAGCGCTGCTATGTCGACGACGAAAATCTCGACGTCGCGGCTTTTGTCGAGGACATGACGGCCTCCAAGGAGCCCATGCACTCGGGGTGTCCGGCGCCGGCGGAATTTGCCGCGCACTACACGGGGGAAGACCCCATTTTCGTCGTCACGCTCTCCTCAAGACTTTCGGGCTCCTACGACTGCGCCGTTGCCGCTATCGAGCTGGCAAGGGACCAGGGGGCTACGGCTGACGTCTATGTCTTTGACTCCAAGAGCGCCTCGGGCGGCGAGACGACGGTTGCGCTGCTCATTGAGGAACTGGCGCAGTCCGGCTGTACAAAAGAGGCACTCATTGAGACGGTCGAGGCCCACATCAAGCGGCAGGAGACGCTGTTTATTCTCGGCGACGTCACAAACCTAGTCAAAAACGGCCGCATGAACAAGGTCACCGGCACATTTGTCTCGGCCTTACACATCCATCCACTGCTCTCCTCCGACGGGGACGGCAACATCATCATGCTGGACAAGGCCCGCGGAATGGCCGCCACCGTCAAGCGGCTGGTCGAGGTCATCGGGGAGCGGTGTCCGGCGGTGGCCGACAAGACGCTGGTCATCGCGCACTGCCTGAGTCCCGACATGGCAAACTACATGCGGGCCCTCATTGAGGAGCGCTACGCCTTCAAGAAAATCGTGCTCTACGCCATGGGCGGCATCTCCTCCATGTACGCCGCAAAGGGTGGCGTGCTGGCGGCCTTTTGAGGAAAAAAGAAAAAAGTCCTCTGCCGTTTTCGGCAGAGGACTTTTTAATGATCTTAGTTCAGGGGACATAGACCATGTCGCGGCTGATTTCGTCAAGCGTGAAAGCGCCGCACATCCACATGGCACTTTTCAGCTCGTCAGCCAGCTTTTCGATGTAGAAGCGAATGCCGTCCGCCCCGCCGCCGTAGACGGCCGTGACAAAGGGCCGGCAGATGAGCACGCCCTTCGCGCCCAGCGCAAAGGCCTTGAAGATGTCGGCGCCCGAGCGGATGCCGCCGTCGACCAAGACCGGCACGGCGCCGGCCACTGCTGAGACGATGTCCGGCAATACCTCGGCTGTTGCCATGCACCCGTCGAGCACCCGCCCGCCGTGGTTTGAGACGACAATGGCCGAAGCCCCCGCCTCAATGGCCTTGGCGGCACCCTTCGGGGTCATAATGCCCTTGACGATGACCGGCATGGCTGCCATTTGGATGACCTGCGCCAGCTGCTCGACGGTGATAAACTTCGCCTCGTGGTTTTTCTTGAAATAGGGGAGCCCCTGCGAGTCGATGGCAATGGCCATCGCGTAGGCGCCCGACTCGTGAATGCGGGCGATGCGGCGCTCCATCATGTCAAAATCGTAGGGGATCATGGCCGGAATGCCGACGCCGCCCGCCTTTTTGATGCCCTCAATGCTGTTGTCAATGGTGTCGTTGGTGAAGGCCACGGTGCCCGCGGCTGCACAGGTTTCAACCATTACAGTGTTGTAGGAGACGTCGTCGTACTTCTCGCCGTAGTGCATTTTGATGCCGCCGGTCGGCCCTGCGTAGAAGGGGACTGCGAAATCCCGGCCGCAGAGCGTAGAACTTATGTCAACCGGCCGGTCCTCATGGATGGTGTCCATGTGAAGGCGTATCTCTTTCCACTTGTCGAAATTGCGCACTGCGACGTCGCCGCTGCCCAGCGCCCCGGGGCCGGGGAAGACGGCCCGGCAGGCTTTGCCGTTGCACTCGACGCAGGCTTTGCAGTAAGGTCCCATGCCGCTGCGGGCACTCTCCATGAGCTCTTTGTAATTCATCACGTTCTCCCTTTCTCAATAAGCTGAAGGCTGTCAGAGCAGCTCTTTCAATTCTTCCGAAGACACGACCCGTGCAAAGGCGCGCAGCGCCGCCATAAAAGCGGTGTGCACCTGCATGGCGGGAATGACTTCGCCTCCAAAAGCGAGGGCCTTTGTCGCGCAGGCGTCATGCACGAGCAGCACCTCATAGCCGAGCTCGCCGGCGGCCCGCGTCGTCGAGTCGATGCACATGTGGGACATCATTCCGGCGATGACGACGCGCTCGACGCCGAGGCTTGTCAGGGCGGCGCCGAGCGGCGTGCCGATGAAGCTGTTTGGCGCGTGCTTAATGAAAACCTCCTCGTTTGGCAGCGGGGATACGGTTTTCGCTATCTCACTGCCGGGGGTGTCCGGCAGGAAAAAGGAGGCGCCCTCATCCTGCGCAATGTGCCGGATGTGGAAGACTGGCCACTCATGGACGCGGAAAATGCGCAGGATTTTTCGCGCGGCGGCAGCGGCGGCTTCGGCGCCGCTAAGCTCGCTCTTTCCGCCGGGGAAATAATCGTTTTGAATGTCGACTAAAATGAGCGCCGTTTTCATGACAGGTTCCCTCCTATACGAAATATGCCTGCGCGGAAAGCGTAACAGCTGCGAAACGTGCCCACGCGGCAAGCGTAACAATTGCGAAACATGCCCGCGCGGCAAGCGCAACAACAAGAACGGCCGCCCTGTATGTACAGGGCGACCGCAGAGTGGCGAAAAACCTTTGGGTTTTTCGCCAAGTGAGCGGTACCCTTCCCGCGCAAAGTGAA
>DATMZG010000029.1:0-9181 GCA_035560415.1 Candidatus Acidiferrum sp.
AGATTGCAATAAAAGAATGGATGAAATCCCGTATATGTAAAATTTACCAATTTTGTACCTCCGGTTTATGAAAACAGAGGGCGGAAAACCTCTGCCAACTTCCGCTTGACATATTCCCTATTATTCCTTATAATGACGTTATAGGTAATAATAAAGGAGAATATATGAACGGAAAATACTACACGGTCGAACAGATTTCAAAGCTGCTGGACATTCATCCCAAGACTGTCCAGCGGTATATTCGGGAGGGCAAGCTGCGCGCGACAAAGCTCGGCAAGGGTTGGCGTGTCGGCGGCCACGAATTGAGCATCTTTCTTGAGAGCGCCGGTGTGAAAGGGCCTGCCCCTGAAGCGGAGCCTGCTCGCAGCGCCACCGCTTCATCGGTCGTTGACATTCCCGTGCGCGGCAACGACGGCGCCATTCGCATCATGAACGCGCTGACCGGTGCGCTCAGCTCTAAACCGCCGGAATACAGCCGGTCCTCGATGCACTCGCAATATATCGAGCGCGAAAATATGATTCGTGTCACACTGTGGGGCGACCTGCGCTTTATGGCGATGATGATGGATATGCTCACAGCGCTCTGGGGCCATGAAGAAGAGGAGAGATTTTAGATGAAATCCAGCGTATTCAAAAGCGAGGCGGGCCGGGACAAAATCCGGGCCTGTTACAATGAGGTGCTCAGCCGATTTCCCTTTGGGCAGCAGTATGTCGAGACCGGGCTTGGCAAGACCTTTATGCTGACGGCGGGCCGGGCGGAAAATCCGCCGGTGCTCCTGCTGCACGGCTCATGCAGCAACAGCGCCTTCTGGTTTCCCGAGCTCATGGCGCTGTCGGACCGGTTTCGGGTTTACGCCGTCGATATCATCGGCGAAGCCGGAAACAGCGAGGAGTACAGGCCGGACCTTGGCACCGGCGCCTTTGCGCACTGGATGGCGGATGTCCTTGCCGCCCTTGGCTTAAAGCAGGCCGCGTTCATCGGGAATTCCCTTGGCGGGTGGATGGCGCTCAAATTCGCGACAGCCTATCCCGAAAGCGTTTCAAAGCTCTGTTTAATCGCCCCCGCCGGCCTTGCGCAAATTCGCCCGCAGTTCCTTCAAAATGTCGGCGAGGCGCAGCGGGCGGGCGAACCCGCGCCGGTCAATTCGGACACCATCGGAGAAAACGGCATCCCGCAAGAAGTGCTTGACTTTATGAATTTAATTGTCCAAAACTACAATCCGATTCAGGAGCTGCCGCTGTTTTCGGACGGTGAGCTGCGGCGGCTTCAAATGCCGGTTCTCTTCATTGACGGGGAAGACGACGTCATCATTGATGCGCAGCGCTCGGCGCAAAGGCTCACCCGCCTTGTCCCGTCTGCCGAAATCCGCTTGCTCCCAAACTGCGGGCATGTGGTGACCGGCTCGGCTGAACATATCCTTCCGTTTTTGACAAAAACGGGCCTCAAATAGGAAAACAAAGAGCGGTATCACAAGATACCGCTCTTTGTTTTCATGCGTTTATGCTACGGGAGTTTTACCGCTGCGTCGAAGTCGGCGCTCACCGTTTCGCCCTCGGCAAAAGAGAAGTGGCCCGACTCGTAGGGCTCTCCCTCCACCGTAATTATGACTTTGTCGGTGGTGTAGTATCCGGCAATCGTGTCGGCGATGCAGGTCAAAATCATGGCCTCATAGCCGGAGCCCGCGTTCATCTCGGTGAGGAACGTGCGGCTCAGGTCGATGTGCGGGATGTTGTCTTCATCAAGCGCCAGACTGTTTATGGCCGTGCCCTCGGAGAGGACTTTTCCCACCCCCGCCGGAACCTCCTTGTAGGAGGCGGCAAGCTCATCCTTTGTGACGTCGTTTGTCTCAAACGCAATTTCCCTGTCGAGATAATAGATTGTCTCGGTGTCGACGTCGGGATAATAGAACCGGACGGTCTGGTTTAGCGCACGGTTGCTCTCAATTGCGGCGAGGGTGGAGGTGACGGTGAAGTCGTTTGACGCAAAGACCGTTTTGATGTGGCCGACGTCCTTGGCGTAGTACCGGGTGTCGGTGCCGTCTTCGGTCTCGGTGACCACCTCAACCGCCTCGTAATCCCCCGCCGGCGTGGATACGGCAACCGCTGTGCCCGTGATTTTGCGGATGCGCCCATCGGTCAGCGTCCACTCGGTGCCCGCCTCAATGGGGTCGGCCAGCAGCACCTCCTCCACGGTCGTCTTTCCGAGGCAGTTTTCACGGTAATAGACCTCGCCCGACGAATAGGTCTGGGTCACTTTTCCACCCGAGACCGTGATGACCCGGGCCGCGACGGTCCCGCCGTTGTCAACGCGCTGCTGAACTTCCGACTGCGTCGTGTAGTCGTTATAGACGGTATAGGACGCGTACTCGCTGCCCTCCCCCTCATAGACATACCTTGTGTTCTCCGTAATCGGAAAATAGTCCGCCGCCGTGGTTGTCTCCGGCTCCGGGGGCTCCGGCGCCGGCGTCTCCTGCCCTTTGCAGCCCTGCAACGTGAACAGGAAACTCACACATAAACAAAAGGCCGTGAGCATTGCCGTTTTCCTCATACGTCTCCCCTCCTTTGTATAAAGCGGTATAAAGCGAATTCGCAGTTCTTGAGCCCATTTAAGGGAGCCTTTGCGGCTCTAATAGTGTGCGCTGGAAAATTTTGTTTTATACATGGTGGCTTTCGATATGACAAAGTCTGAAAAACCGAGTTGCCCCCGCTATGGCTTCTCTGCCACCGCCATAAAGCGAACGAAAAAGTGTTTGCTCGAATTTTGTCACGATTCATGACAAAATTGGCACGGTTCGCACACCGATATAAACGTAAAATTTTCCCAAAAGTTCCCTTGAGGTAACTTTCAACTCCGCTGCATATATACAGTATTTGTCAATATTATTTCGCCAAAGGCTACGTTCGGTCAAAATGCCGGGTATACCGGCATGCAATCTAATAAATACAACAAAGACTGTATAGTTTTCCGTTCAATTCTCTCCAAGATGAAGAGAGCCGCGGCGCATATAGCCGCGGCTCTTAAAAACAGTCGTCACATGGTCCCGAAAAGCCTGTCGCCCGCGTCGCCCAGCCCCGGCACGATATAGGCGTGGTCGTTAAGTACCTCGTCGATTGCGGCGCAGTAAATCTCAACGTCGGGGTGGCTGCTTTTGACGGCCTCAATGCCGGGAATGGCCGCGATGATGTTCATCATCTTGATGTGCTTGACGCCGGCCTTCTTGAGCATGTCGATTGCGGCGACGGCCGAACCGCCGGTGGCCAGCATCGGGTCGAGGATGATACAATCCCGCTCCGCGACGTCGGCCGGCAGCTTGCAGTAATACTCAACCGGCTTCGTGGTCACGGGGTCCCGATAGAGGCCGATGTGGCCGACTTTGGCCGACGGGACGAGGGAGAGAATGCCGTCGACCATGCCGATGCCGGCCCGCAGAATGGGGACAACCGCCAGCTTTTTGCCCGAGATGACCTGGGTTTTGGCCATGGCGACAGGCGTTTCGATTTCAACTTCCTTGAGCGGAAGGTCGCGGGTGGCCTCGTAGCAGAGCAGCATGGCAATTTCCGCGGCGACTTCGCGGAACTCCTTGACGCCGGTGTTCTTGTCCCGCAGCAGCGTCAGCTTGTGCTTGATGAGCGGATGATCGATTTCAAATACGTTTTCCCAGGTTTTCATATTGGCACCCCTATATTGTTTATTGGTCTTTTTGGTTTTCGAGCGCCGTGATCATCTCAACTCTCGGGAGATGCCGGCCGCCGAGGAATTTTCCGCCGAGAAATGCGTCGAGGATGTCGGCGGCAAGCCCCTGGCCCACCACCCGCTCGCCGATGCACAGGACGTTTGCGTCGTTGTGCTCCCGCGACATACGGGCGCTGTAAGGCTCGGAGCAGCACACGGCCCGGACACCGTGAATTTTATTGGCGGTGATGCTCATGCCCACGCCGCTGCCGCAGCACAGAATTCCGAGCTCGCAGCTGCCGTCGGCGACGGCCCGCGCCGCCTTTTCGGCAAAGACCGGGTAGTCCACGGGGTCGGGGGAATGGCATCCCATGTCAATGAACTCAATGCGCCTGTCCGAGAGCAGACGGGTGATGGCAAGTTTGAGGTTGTAGCCCGCGTGGTCAGAGGCAACAGCAATCATTTCTACATCTCCTTGGCATTTTTTTCCCGCTCCGCCTGGGACAGCCGCAGATAGGAGGGTCTGAGCATGTCGGGCGAAACAGCGTGTGTCATATCGGCTGAGAGGGCCGCAAAGACGGCCCGCTGGAGTCTGTACTCGGGCGGCGCAAGTAGCGCATGCGGCAGATACGGTTGGCAGAGCTCGGCGCCGTCGCCCGTCAGGCAGACCGGCCCCGCAAGCCCCGCAAGGTCGGCTGCGGCAATGGCGCGCTCAGGCGTGATTCGCTGTCCGCCTTGAAAAAGCGCGTTGTAAATTTGCCCCCTGCGGGCGTCGAGCGCCGGGCAGACAATGCCGTCGAAGTCTTTAAGCGGATAGGCCAGGCAGGACAGCGTGGAAATGGCCTGGCAGGGGGTATCGTGTGCAAAGGCAAATCCCTTTACAGTTGCAAGCCCAATGCGGATGCCTGTGAAGGAGCCGGGTCCCGCCGTGACTGCGATGAGGTCGATTTGCCCGGCCGTTGTGCCGGTCTCGCGCAGCAGCTCATCGAGCATGGGCGCCAGCGTCTCGCTGTGGGTATAGCCGCTGTTTTGAAACTTCTCGGCCGTCACTGCGCCGTCCCTCACGAGTGCGACCGAGGCGCTCTTGCCCGTGGAGTCAAGTCCCAGCACTACCATGACGCGCCCCCGTCCGCCGTGATGACCCGGGTCCCGTCTTGCTCCTCAACAATATCCACCCGCACCGTCTCCCCCATCTCCCGCGACCGCTCGCTCCACTCGACAAGGCAGATGCCGCCTCCGTCAAGGTAATCGTCAAAGCCGATGGAGCACAGGTCGTCCGCCCCTTCAAGCCGGTAGAGGTCAAAGTGGTAGAGGGGAACCTCCCCTTCATAGACGTTGACAAGCGAAAAAGTCGGGCTTGTGACCTGCGCCGCGGGGGCGAGGCGCGCCGCAATGCCCTTGACAAGGGCGGTCTTGCCGGCGCCAAGCCCCCCGCAGATGGCGACAATATCGCCTTTTTTGAGCTTGCCCGCAATCACTCCGCCCGCCGCTTCGGTCTCCTCGGCACTGCCCGTAATAAATCTGATCATACTGTCATTAGAAAATGCCGGTGATGTCGCCCCGGCGGTCCACATCAATGCCCTCATAGGCAGGGTGGGCCGAGAGCCCCGGCATGGTCATGATGTCGCCCAGCAGCGCAACCACAAATCCGGCGCCCGACGAGAGCCGCACGTCCCGCACCGTCACGGTGAAGTCGGTCGGCCGCCCCAGCTTCTTGGGGTCGTCCGACAGCGAATACTGGGTCTTGGCCATGCAGACCGGAAGTCCGCCGTAGCCTAAAGTCTCATATTTGGCGAGCGTGGCCTTCGCCTTTGCGGTGAATTCCACTGCCGCGGCCCCGTAAATTCCGCGGGCGATGGCCTCGATTTTCTCGGCCAGCGGCAGCTCATCCGGATAATAGGGCTCAAACCGCGCAATTCCTGAGTCGACGACTTCGACCAGCTGTCTCGCGAGTTCCACAGCCCCCTCGCCGCCCTTGCCAAAGACCTCCACAATGCTGTAGGCCGCCCCAATCGACTCGCAAAAGCCGGCCAGAAAACCGAGTTCCGCATCGGTGTCGGTGGGAAACCGGTTGATGGCGACCAGCACCGGCACTTTGAAATCGACCAAATTGGCCACGTGTTTTTCAAGGTTGCCGCTGCCAAGGGCCAGCGTCATGATATCCTCTTTGCCGAGGTCGCCTTTTTTTGCGCCGCCGTTGTATTTGAGGGCCCGCACCGTCACGACCAGCACAATGGCGTCGGGGCGCAGTCCGGCCTTGCGGCAGACGATGTCTAGGAACTTTTCTGCGCCGAGATCGGCTCCGAATCCCGCCTCAGTGACGACATAGTCGCCGAGCTTCATGGCGAGCTTTGTGGCGCGAATGGAGTTGCACCCGTGTGCGATGTTGGCAAACGGCCCGCCGTGAATGAGGCAGGGCGTGTTTTCAAGCGTCTGAATGAGGTTGGGGTTGATGGCGTCCTTGAGCAGGGCGGCCATGGCCCCCTCCACCTTGAGGTCGCGGGCGTACACGGGGCCGCCCGCCGTGTCAAAGCCGATCAGGATGTCCCCGAGCCGCTTTTTGAGGTCGGCGAGGTCCCCCGAAAGGCAGAGCACAGCCATGACTTCGCTTGCCGCCGTGATGGAAAAAGTCTCCCGCCTGCCGCTCCCGAGCATGACCTCGCGCAGCGCCCGGTCGTTCATATCCATGCAGCGGCCGAAACTGACGGTCTCGGGCGCGATGTTCAGCGCGTTGCCCTGAAAGATGTGGTTGTCAATTGCGGCGCACAGCAGGTTGTTGGCCGCCGTCACCGCGTGAATGTCGCCGGTGAAGTGCAAATTGAGCTCCTCCATCGGCACCGCCTGCGCGTAGCCGCCGCCGGCAGCCCCGCCCTTGACGCCGAACACCGGCCCCAAGGACGGCTCGCGCAGCGCAATGACGCCCTTTTTACCGAGCTTCCCGAGCGCCTGTCCGAGGCCTACCGACACCGTCGTCTTCCCCTCGCCTGCCGGCGTCGGGTTGACGGCGGTCACGAGAATCAGCTTGCCGTCCTTCACATTTGCGAGCCTTGCGAAAGCCGCGTCGCCGATTTTGGCCTTGTACTTCCCGTAGCAGTCGTACTCGTCCTCACGAAGGCCAAGCTCCCCTGCGACTTCCGCAATGGGGCGCAGCACGGCGGCGCGCGCTATCTCAACATCTGTGGGCATGTCGTCACTCCTATATTTTAATATCTCTTATTTATACCATATTTAGAGGCCATTGACAATAGTGCTTTACTCGATTTACCCCCACGTGGTATACTGTATGCTGTGAGGTGAAGCCCTTTGGAAAACACGCTTCGGTTTATTAAGGACACGCTGCGGTTTATGGACCTACAGCTTTTTTGCGGGGCAATTCTTGCCTCCTGTTTTGGAGCCCTGCTTGTAAACTCCGCCACGGGGAGCGCCTCCGGGGGCATCAGCCGGATGGTTTTCGTACAGGCGTTTGCCGCCTGTCTCGGAATTGCCGTCACGGTCATCCTCTCCCGCATTGACTTTGACGTGCTCTCAGGGCTCTGGCTCGTCTTTTACGGACTTGCGGCCGCCGCCATCATCTTCACCATTTTTTTCGGGAGAGGTCCCACCGGCGACAGCAATAAAAACTGGATTTACCTCGGGTTTGTCAGCATTCAGCCGGCCGAATTTGTCAAAATCGCCTATATTCTGATTCTCGCCCGTGCAATTGAGAAGTGCAAGGAGGCCATCAGCTCCCTGCGCAGCCTGCTCTATCTCGGCGTGGTCGGAGGCGGGCTGCTCGCCCTCATGGCCCTCCAGGGCGACATGGGCAATATGCTGGTCTTTCTCTTCATCACACTGGCCATGCTCTTTGCGGCCGGCTTAAACTGGAAGTTCTTTGCGGGCGGCATCGTCCTCGCAGTCCTTGCGGCGCCCATCCTCTGGACGAGGGTGCTCAGCAACTACATGCGCGACCGGATTCTCTTCGGCTTTCGGCCGGAGCTCGACCCGTCCGGCGTCGGATATCAGGCCATTCAAAGCAAAATCGCCATCGCCTCCGGCCAGCTCCTCGGAAAGGGGTATTTAAACGGCACGCAAATCAAAATCATTCCGGCCCGCGAGACCGACTTTATTTTTGCGACGGCCGGCGAAGAATTCGGACTTGTCGGCTGCCTCGCCGTCGTCGGCATTCTGCTCTTCCTCATGCTGCGCACGCTGAAAATCGCGAAGCTCTCCCAAAATGACGCCGGCGTCATGGTCTGCACCGGGTTTTTCGCTCTGCTCTTCGCCCAGACTTTCGAAAACGTCGGCATGTGCCTCGCGCTGCTGCCGGTCGTCGGCATCACGCTGCCCTTTTTCAGCTACGGCGGCTCCTCGGTGCTCTCGCTGTGGTGCGGCGTCGGACTTGTCATGTCGGTCTGTGCGCAGAGCAAGCGCACCCTCTCATTCGACTCAAATTGAGCCGCGCGGAGCCGTGTCGGGCTTGCCGGGTCGCTCTGTGCGCAGCCGGAGCCCCATTTCCGCGCAGCCCCAAAATAACGTCGCAGGACTTCCCGCGCCGCTCTTTGCGCCATGCAAAAACACCTCTCGCTTTACCCGTATGAAATTGAGCCGCAAAGAACTGCCCATTGGCGCACAAAACCGCAGGCCGGCCGGCCTGCGGTTATTCTTAGTCGGACTATTTTTCGCCGAGCAATTTATTGAGCTCCTCTTTAAAGGTGTTGATATCCCGGAACTGCCTGTAGACCGACGCAAAGCGGACATATGCGACTTCATCGAGCGCCTTGAGCCGCTCCATCACAAGCTCCCCGATTTCGGAGGAGGTGACTTCCCTGTCAAGCCGGCCGCCCAGCTGGGACTCAATGTCGTCCACAAGCGCCTCAATTTCCTTTGTCGGAATCGGGCGCTTTTCGCAGGCTTTGATGACGCCTCGAAGCAGCTTTGTGCGGTCGTAGGTCTCGCGGGTCTTGTCCTTCTTGACGACCATAATCGGCATGTTTTCAATGGTCTCATAGGTGGTGAACCGCTTTCCGCAGGACAGGCACTCGCGCCGCCTGCGGATACTCGCACCTTCATCGGTCGGCCGTGAGTCGATCACCTTGCTTTCCGGATATCCGCAAAAGCAGCACTTCATATTTACCCCTCCGTATGCAATATTGCTCTATATGTGGTATATTTTACATATTATACAACGATATTACCATATTCGAGCAAATATTGCAATACTTTAGGTGCAAAGCCAATCTTCCACCACTTCGGGAAAAGTCAGGGTCGTCACGCCCCCTCGGCACAGAAGGGATACCAGGCTCAAAGTTTCTGTGCGTGAGACAGATATCTCCGGTATGCAAAGTTTTTCGCCGGTTTCGATATTCAGCACGGATATGCCGTAACTGCCGGCGCCATCAATAAGATAATACCTGCACCGCAGCCCCTCGCGGTCGGATGCAGATATCAATGTCTCACTGTACATAACTACCTCCCACACATTAAAATTATTGTTCTTATTGTATACTGCATCCATTAAAAGGTAAAGAC
>DATMZG010000030.1:0-1005 GCA_035560415.1 Candidatus Acidiferrum sp.
CTTCGCGCGGTTAGGGCACCGCTTATTTGGCGGAAAACCCGAGTAGGTTTTCCGCCATTTTGAGCGGCGTGGCATAAGCCACGCCGCTTTTCGTCTCTTTACGGGGCTATTACCCCTTCATGGAGCCGGTGTCGCGGTACCGGATGTGCCAGAGAAGAGCCTTTTCGAGGACATGGGGGGTCTGGGCGCCCTTGCAGGCAAGGCATGCCTCCTCGAAATACGCCCGCAGCGCCTCTCTGTAGTCCGGGTGCGCGCATTTTTGAGTGATGACCGCCGCCCGCTCCTTGGGGGCGAGGCACCGCAGGTCGGCGAGCCCCTGCTCGGTGACGAGAATCTGCACGTCGTGCTCAGTGGAGTCGACATGCGAGACCATGGGCACAATGCAGGAGATGGCGCCGCCCTTGGCGGTCGAGGGAGTCATGAAAATGGAGAGCCCGCCGTTTCTGGCGAAGTCGCCCGAGCCCCCGATGCCGTTGATGATATTGGTGCCCATGACGTGGGTGGAGTTGACGTTGCCGTAAATGTCGGCCTCGACCGCCGTATTCATGCCGACAATGCCGAGCCTGCGGATGAGGGCGGCCGAGTTGCTGACGTCCTGCGGGCGCAGCACGATGCGGTCCTTGAAAAAGTCAAACCTCTCGTAGAAGTGGGCCTCCATCTCCCCCGAGAGGGAGAGCGCCGTTGAGGAGGCGGCCGTGATGCGCCCCGACTCAATGAGCCGCAGCGCCCCGTCTTGCAGCACTTCGGTGTACATCTCCATGCCGCCCATGTCGCAGTCGGCAAGGCCCGCCAGCACGGCGTTTGCCACGGAGCCGACGCCCGACTGGATGACGATGGGCGCTTTTAACCTCCCCGCCGCAAGCTCTTTTTGCAGCAGGTCGATGATGAGCTCAGCGATGGCGGCCGAAGCGGCGTCGGGCTCAGTGAAAGAGGGGTTGCGCTCCGGCAAGACGTTGACGACGATGGCGGCGATTTTCTCGGGCGGACAGGGGACGGTCTTTGTCC
>DATMZG010000031.1:0-21912 GCA_035560415.1 Candidatus Acidiferrum sp.
ATTAAATGCCGCCCGCGAGCGCGAATTCATTTCGTGCGGGAAGGGCACCGCTCTCTTGGCGGAAAACCCGCAGTTTTTTCGACACTCTAAAGCGCCGTGCATATGCACGGCGCTTTTCATATAGAAGTTCTCACAGAACAGCCCGAATTTTATCCCGATATGCTGAGCAGTCGCCGTCAAAAGGGCAGACCTTGCAGTCCATAAAGCAGATTTTGCCCCATTTGCTGACGTGTCCGTCCGAAAAGGCCTCAAGATTGCCCCCCGTCATGCTGCGCGCAAACTCGGTGCCCCAGATGCGCATGGCTACGATGATGGGCAGCAGCGTCTCCCCCACCGCCGTCAAGGCGTACTCGGTGTGGGGCGGAATTTCGGGGTAGACCTTCTTGGAGACCAGCCGGTCGGCGATGAGCTCGTTTAACTGACTCGTCAGCACCTTGGCGCTGATGCCGGGAACCCCGCCCCTAAGCTCGCCGAAGCGCATGGGCGCCTCGGCCAGAAGTCCGATGATGTACATTTTCCACTTGCCGCCGATCATGCTCATGGTGGTCTCGACGGGGCATGTGCTGACAATTGCCATGGGATGTCCTCCATTACCTTTAAGTTACTATTGCACAATAATGTGCCTACTTGCCATATAGCTGTTTCGAAACTATAATAGCACCAAAGCCGGACTTTGTCCAGCAAATTTTAATTCCATGGAGGAACCAAACATGAAAACACTGAACGACGCGGTCAAAACCCTGCTTCAGGAGCAGGCCTTCTGGTATGTGGCCACCTGCGACGAGGACGGCACGCCCCACCTCATCACCACCCTGTTCAAGGCGGTGCTGCCGGACGGGCGGCTTGCCATTGCCCGCAATTTCATGAAGACGACAGTCGCCAACGCCAAGCGCTGCGGAAAGGTGACAGTCGGCGTCGGCAAGTTCCCGGCGCCGGAGGGCTACCAGCTCATCTGCGACGCCGACTTTGTCGAGGAGGGCCCGGTCGTGGAGCAGTTCAAGGCGGTAGTCTCGGAGAAGACCGGCGGCAAAATGGTCTGCACCGGCGCCCTCATCCTGAGTCCGGCTAAGGTCATCGTCAACACCCCGGGCCCTGACAACGGCAAAGAGATCTGACAGCTGAGCAAAAAAAGTCTCCCAACTGGGGGACCGTGAAGGAATGGCGCGGCTAAAAAGCCGTGCCATTCCTTTGTTTGCCGGCCTGTTCAGTCCCGGCGAAATACTTAGGTGCCGGCCCGTTTATCATGGGGTTTGCCGGGCCGTATAAAGACCTTACAGCCGGCTCGGCGCCGGCTTTGTCAAGTCGATATCCGAGCCTGTGCTGCCTAAATGTCTTTTTGGGTATAAATTTTCGCCGATATCAGCAGCGAGCATAGCAGCAGTACGATTGCTGCGGCAATCAAAGACAAGGTAAATTGAGGGTTCATACGCAAATTCGTTAAGAAGCCCAGTAGCTTTTCTCTCCTGTCGGCCTTTACGATGGGAAAAATAACTCCGAAGAGTATCGCAAACAGAATAATCCTGCTCTGGGCATACCCCTTCCAATACAACAACGGCAACTCAATTGAGACCAGCGCAAAAAAGAGAACGGACATAAGAATATAAAAAAACATTCCGCCTGAAATGTACGCTGCATAAAAATGGGGGACGACCAGGTCCGCCGTCAGATTGATGGCTAAACACAGTACAAACGACAGAAGTACAAACATGTATCTGCCATACACGGAACTCTTTTTGTTGACCGGAGCAAAACTTGTCGCGCGAATCCCTTTTTCATCATTCATAAACAGCACTGAAATAATTGTCGGAAGATACAGGAAAGACATACTTTTCAGAGCAAAAATCGCCGCAATCAAAACGAGTGCCATCAGGTACGAGTGTTTCGATTTCATGGACATTGCGTCCACATAAAAACTGTCGGCTATGCTCTTAATATTCATTGCGGCCCCTCTCCTTTTAAGCTGAAAAACACAACGATTTCATCGATGCTGGCGGGTTGCCGGACACAGGTATCGGGCAGCTTTATTAAATTGTCCCGCGTGGTAAGCGCGTCAAATCCGTACGCATTTGTGCGCAATCCGATACATAGGTTTTTTATTCTGTCCAGCACATCCAGGCTGTCTTTGATAAGATAATACGTTTCCCGCAGGGCATCTGTTTCTTCCGAAAAAACCAAACGGCCATCGTTTACAAAAGTGAGATAGTCGGCGGTTTTTTCAAGGTCGGTCGTGATATGTGTCGAATACAAAACACTTCGTTCCCCGTCCCCGATATATTCCTTTATCAGAGTCAAAAACTCGTCGCGCATAACCGGGTCAAGTCCGCTGGTCGGCTCATCAAGCACAAGCAGTCTCGTGTCCCGGCTGAAAACTGCGGACAGCATGAGCTTTGTTTTCATGCCGCTGGAGTAGGTATGAATCTGCCCATCCATTGGAAGGTCATACCGACGGACATATCGGGTAAAAGCGCGGCTGTCCCATGAGGAATAAAGTCTTTTCATGATCGTGTTTATATCTTTTGCCGACCAGGTGTCTGAAAAATAAATCTCATCCGAAATGTATCCCAAACGCTCTTTTATCTTGATTTCATCCGCTTTGGCATCGAGTCCAAATACTTTTACAGTCCCGCTGTCAACATTGATTGCGTTGACAACCGACTTGATAATCGTCGTTTTTCCGGCTCCGTTGGGGCCGACCAGACCCATAATATAGCCCTTTGGCAAATGGAAACGAATATCTTCCAAGCTGAAAGCGTTGTATTTTTTAAAGATGCTGTTGACCTCAAGGATATTTTCCATTACGACAGCTCCTTTTCCACCAAGAAATCCACCGTTTCCATGAAACGCTCTTTTGAAATTTTTGCAGCTTTACAATGGTCAATTGCCTGTAATATCAGTTGTTCAATTTTGAACTTACATTCTTCCTCAATACGCTCAGGGTTTAATGTGACAAAATACCCTTTCCCCTGCACGGACGAAATAAGACCCTCGGCAGCCAGTTCATCATAAGCCCTGTTTGTTGTGATCACGCTCACCCGAAGCTCCGTTGCCAAATGCCGGATTGAGGGCAGCGGCTCACCGTTTTTGATTTCATTATTTAAGATGGCGTCCTTGATCTGATTTTTTATCTGTTCATACATTGGGCTCTCCGATGTACTGGATATGATAACGCGCATAGTCACACCTCCGCCCATACTGTACATATATCATTATATACAATATGAGCGGGTTGTCAAGTCCTTATGTCCACAGAGGGCGGGAAATTGAGATGACGGATGAGGCCGGTGCGGTGGGCTCAAACAGAATAAAACAAGGTATCGTTCAGTTTGAACGATACCTTGTTTCGGACACCCTGCCCGATGGTGCCCATGGGTCTTTGTTTTGTTCTTTTATTTCCCGCCTCACATCGGCGGCCAGCCAAATAAGATGAGCAGCAGGAGAAAGACAATCGGCAAGTGCAGCAGGTAGACTAAAAGCGCGTTGCGGCCGACTGCGTTCAGGACGGGAAGGTGGGCCTCGTAAAGCCAGTTCGGGCCTCTCCCCTGCGCCACGAGCCCGCCGAGCGAGGCCCCCGCCAAAAAGAGGGGCAAATAGGGAATCAGCGGGTAGTAGTCCCCCATGATGATGGGGGGCGGCATGCCGAGTATGAGGGTCAGCCAGCTTCCGTTGGGCGCCGTCTGGTACCACTGCCAGGCGACGACAAAGAGCCCTGCCCAGACGACGAAAGCGGCCGGCCGCACGGCCCGCTCGAGGGGCGTGCGCTCAATGAGGCCGAACAGCACCATCATGGTGCCAAGGCAGTGCAGCACGCCGAAGTAGATGGGAATGCCGGTTGGGATCAGGAGCGAGACCACCGTGACGAGGGCGGCCCACTGCAGCACCTGCACCCCGCGGCGCAAATTGCTCCTTGTCAGCCTCGTGCACAGGCCGGCTATGAAGATGAAAGAGCCGGCAAACAGCAGGTGCAGCCAGGGGTAAAGCCACCAGTGCAGCACCCACATGCGCAGGTTCCAGACCTCTTCGCACTGGAACATCGTGTGCATGAGCACCATGAGCACGACCGACAGCCCCCGCCACAGGTCGAGGAAACCGGCCCGGCGGGTGTGGGAGGCAAAGTCGCGGCCGCCCGTCACTGTGCGGGCCCCTTTTGCGGGCGGACAGGGCCGTGGATTGAAATTAACCCGCTATACATTGAAGCGGAAGAGCACGACGTCGCCGTCCTGCATGACATAATCCTTTCCCTCACTGCGAATCATTCCCTTTTCGCGGGCGGCGGCGAGCGACCCGATTTTCATGAGCTCGTCGTAGGCGATGACCTCGGCCCGAATGAAGCCCCGCTCAATGTCGGTGTGGATTTTTCCGGCCGCGGCCGGCGCCTTGGTGCCGTGGCGAATGGTCCAAGCCCGCACCTCCGGCTCGCCGGCCGTCAAAAAGCTGATAAGGCCTAAGAGGCGGTAGCAGCAGGCGATCAGCCGGTCAAGGCCGCTCTCTTCCAGCCCGATGTCAGCCAAAAACAGCACCTTCTCCTCGGGGGGCAGCGCCGCAATCTCCTCTTCGAGCTTGGCGGAAATCGGCAACACCTCGGCCCCTTCGGCCGCGGCGGCATCGCACAGCCGGCGGTAGAAGGCGTTCCGTTCAAGGCCATCCGCGAAGTCGGCCTCCCCTAAATTGGCGGCGTAGACGACCGGCTTTGTGGTCAGCAGATTTGCCTCCCGCACCGTCTCCGTCTGCTCTTCGGAGAGCGCCATTGCCCGGGCCGGTTTGCCCGACTCAAGCCAGGAGAGGACCGCCTCAAAGAGCTCCACTTCGCCCTGATATCTCTTATCCCCCTTGGCGGCCTTGCGGGCTCTGTCAAGCCGGCGCTCGCAGGTCTCGAGGTCGGCGAAAATGAGCTCCAAATTGATGGTCTCGAGGTCCCGCATCGCGTCGACGCTGCCCTCGACGTGGATGACATTGTCGTCCTCAAAGCAGCGCACGACGTGCACGATGGCGTCGACCTCCCGAATGTGGGACAAAAACTTGTTGCCAAGCCCCTCCCCGCGGGAGGCGCCCCGCACAAGCCCCGCGATGTCGACAAATTCGACGATGGCCGGCGTCACTTTCTTTGGGTTATAAATTTTGGCCAGCGCGTCAAGTCTGGCGTCGGGCACCGCCACGACGCCGACATTGGGCTCAATGGTGCAAAAGGGGTAGTTGGCCGCCCCCGCGCCGGCGTTTGTAATGGCGTTAAAGAGCGTCGACTTGCCGACGTTGGGCAGTCCGACGATGCCGAGTTTCAAATCAATCACCTCAGGGTCTTTTTCTTATGAACAGTGTGCCGAAATATAAGTCAGTGCCACAGTCTATCCGACTCTATTATAAATCACGGCGGATGGGGGTGCAAGGGGGATTGAAATATCGGGCGGGCCCGTGTTACAATACTGGAATAAACCATTAAAATTATACGGGGAGTAAAAAATGTATTCTGAACTTCCAAGGCTGCTCACGCTGCTTCGGCGGGAGAAGGGGCTGAGTCAGAAGGACGCGGCGGGGGAACTCGGCATCTCGCAGGCGCTCCTGTCGCACTATGAAAAGGGCGTGCGCCGCCCGGGGCTGGAGTTTGTGGTCAAGGCCGCGGGCTACTACGGCGTGTCGACCGACTACCTGCTCGGCGTCACGCCCCAGCGCGGGGAGAGCCTGCCGCAGGCTTCCCCGGAGCCCGTCAAGGACAACCGCGGCGGGGTCGCCGTCACCCTCGGGCGCAAGTACACAGTCAGCGCCGTCAACGTCCTCTTCGGACTCATGGAGGACGAGCGATACCGCGACTTTGCGGCCGAGGCGCAGGTCTACCTCGCCATCTCGCTCTACAAGACCTTCCGGCACCTCTACGGCGGCAACAAGGATAATCTGGCCGACTTCTTCAAGCTGCCGGAGCTCGCCTTTCTCGAGGCCGGCAACGCCGCCCAGCAGATGTGCGAGCTGCGGCTCAAGCTCTTAGCCGCCCGTCTTGCCGCCCGCCGCGACAAGCTGCCCCCCATCACTTACGACGCCATCAAGGAGCGGTACGGTCAGGACGCCTACGCCTTTTTCAACGTCATCAGCAAGGCCGAAGAGGAGATCACGCTCGGCGAGCGGCGCCGGTAAATATCGGCATAAGTCAAAATATCAGGAGGAAGTCACCATGTCGTTTATTATTGAGCCGGAAGTATTTGAAAAGCTGCCCGGCCTTTTCATCGGAGCCGTCGTCCTGCGGGGCGTCGACAACACCAAAAGCTATCCCGAAATCGACCGCCTGCTCGACCGCGCGGTGGAGCAGGCCGCCGCCCAGTTTGAGGGCTGGAAGGTCAAGGAGCACCCCATGATCCTGCCCTACCGGGCCGCCTTCACCGAGCTTGGCGTCAACCCCAACAAGTTCATGCCCTCCATCGAGGCGCTGGTCACCCGCATCACAAAGGGCAAGGGCATGCCCCACATCAACCCGGTCGTGGATCTGGGCAACGCCGTCTCCCTCAAGTACCTGCTGCCGATGGGCGCCCACACGCTTTTTGACGGGGACGAGGCCGTGCGGTTTGCACGGCCGGGCGACGTCTTCACCCCCTTCGGCGAGGAGCAGCCCGAGACCCCCGACATAGGCGAGCTCATTTACGCCTGCGGCAGCAAGGTCGGCACCCGCCGGTGGATTTGGCGGCAGAGCAAAGAGGGTATGATCACCGCGGGGAGCACCGACATCTTCTACCCCATCGACGGGTTTGACCTCTCGAGCGACCGGGTGGTGGCCGCCGCCGAGGAGCTGGCGGAGCTCTGCGAGGACATTCTCGGCGTCACGCCGGCCGCCATCGGCGCGGCCTATAAGGGCAACAACGCCGTATTTTTCTGATGCTCCCACTGGCCGGGAAGCCCTTTGACGACCCTGCTTTGCAGTATTTTATATTCGGGAGGAAGCCATGAAAAAACTCATCAAGTGCGGAAAACTCTTCAATTCGCAGGACGGCACAATTTCGGAGAAGATGGCGGTGCTGGTGGACGGCGCCCGAATTGAGTCGGTCACCCCCCTCTCGGCCTGGGCGGGCAAGCCCACCGAGGGGCTTGAGGTCATCGACCTGTCCGCCATGTTCGTCTCCCCCGGCCTCATTGACGCCCACATGCACCTGGCCGGCAACGGCGAGACCGACGGCGAGCTCGACGAGGTGCTGCGCACGGTCGGCGGGTGCGCCATCAAGGCGCTGGCCCACGTTCAGGAGGACCTGCTGGGCGGCTTTACAAGCGTGCGGGCGCTCGGCGACATGGGGTACATCGACGTCGCGCTGCGCCGCGAAATCGACGCCGGCACGGTCTGGGGCCCGCGCATCATGGCGTCCGGCCCCTGCATCGGCTCGACCGGCGGCCATGCCGACGGCCACTTCAGTCCCTATGTCGAGGTCGCCATTTCGGGCGGGCTCATTGCCGACGGGCCGAATGAGGTCCGCAAGGCCGCCCGCACCGTCTTAAAGCACGGGGCCGACCTCATCAAATTCATGTCGACGGGCGGCGTCATGTCGAGGGGCACGACGGTCGGGGCCCAGCAGCTCACCTATGAGGAAATTCGGGCCATCGTCGAGGTGGCCGAGATGTACGGCGTCACGACCGCCACCCACGCCCACGGCACAAACGGCATCAAGGCGGCCACCCGCGCCGGCGTCACCTCGGTCGAGCACGGCATGATGCTCGACCCCGAGGCCGTCGACCTCATGCTGGAGCACGGTACATACCTCGTGCCGACCATCATCGCCGCCAACAACATCATTGAAAACGGCGTTGCGGCCGGCATCCCCGCCTTCATGGTCGACAAGGCCAAGCAGGTCTTCGAGCGCCACGAGTGGGGTTTTCGGCGCTGCATGGAGATGGGGGTCAGGATTTGCTTTGGAACCGACACCTCCACCCCCTTCAACTATCACGGCGAGCAGGCCTACGAGTTCCAGCTCATGGAGAAGTTCGGCATGTCGCCCATAAAGGCCCTCATCGCCGCCACCCGCACCAATGCCCAGATGATGCGCAAGTGGAATGAAGTCGGCTCGGTCGAGGCCGGAAAGTTCGCCGACATCATCGCATTTGCGGCCGACCCCACAAAGGACGCCAAGGAGTTCATGAACTGCGCTTTCGTCATGAAGGGCGGCGTCGTCTACAAGAGCTGAAAAAGCTTTATGCACCCCGCGGGCGCTCGCCCGCGGGGCGCTTTTCTCTCGGGTGGAACTTTTTCGGATGCCGCAGGACAAATACAGCAAAAGGGATTTTTTTCCTGAGCAAGGCTCAACCGGAGGAAGGGTGGCGAAATATGGAGAATGATAAGTGTGCAGGCCGCGCCTTTTTTGTCTGCGCAGCCCTGCTGATGCTGGCCTGCTTGATCAAATGGTTGTATCTCGACAGGGAGATTCTTGCGCTTTCGCAGACATTTCAAATTGAACCCGGGCTTCTCTTTGCCAGTCGCACGGCCCGGCTGACCATTCTGCTATGCGCTTTTTTGCTGCCTCCCCTTGCTGTGAAAGCGGCGTTTCACCCGCCGCGGTGGGTAATATGGCTGCTTGCTGCCATGGGGGTGGGTTTTGACCTGTGGTACATTCTGGCCTATGCGAGTGGAACAGGGTTAATACCGCAAATGGAATTTCTCGTCCAAACATGGACATTTTTGTACTACACTGATAAGAACATGCTCTATATCGTCCTGCCGCAGCTCCCCATCGCCCTCGCCGTTGCTATGGGTGGTCGGCGGGAAAAAGCGCCCGAGCCACCGGCGCCGCAGCCGCCGGAATCACCGTCATAAGCCATATATAACTTTAAAATTCACACATTCATACCAAAATATCTCCATTTCAGTAATGCGGGGGGCCACATCATGAACCAAGCGCCAAACAATATGCCAAGCGACATGCCGAACAAAGTGCCAAGCGAAACGTCTGGCAAAGCCCCGGTTTCGCCTCGCCCAAACAATGGATGCGGGGTTGGATGTCTGTCGGTTTTTGCGATTATGATGGTATTTGTTATCACTTTTATGAACGGCATGACCGATAAAGGCGGAAGGTACCCGCCCCTTGCAGACCCCGAAATTATGCACGGCGAGTTCCCGTTTCAGCTCGAATACGAGATTGACGGGGAAATAAAGGTCATTGAAGACACTGTGATATTTGATTACGACGGTTGGAAAGAAGGCGTGGGGGAAAACGTCCGAGTGTGGAAGAGCACCTATGCCAGCGGGGCCGAGCGAATTGTTTTGCTGGAAGTGGAAAACCCTGTCGATATGGGAAGGGACGCGCAAATTACAAAGCAACTGGTCTGTTACTCGACCGGACGTGGGTCGTACTACATGGAAGGCCCGCATGGTGAAAAGTATTACAAGGGACGTTATGCATATATCTATTCTGAATACGAAGACGGGTCCAAGCAAGAAAAGGAATGTCACATCCCGCAACTATATGAGGACTTCAAAATTACCATCGTCAGCCTGGAGACGCCGCCGGGCAATAGTGCTACAGAGCAAACGCAGCAAGACAAGGAATATCTGAATGAGATTTATCAAAAGTATGTATGGCCGCTGAATGCGAACAGCGGTATTGCAGCGGGACCTTGGGCAACGCCGTCCGATATAGATCCCAATTCATTGGTGGACTTCTGCTCGTTTAATGACTTATTGAATACAAGCGGAGAAAGTGGCACAAAACAAATTTTCTTTGTACCCGCCGAGGAGGTTGAAGCCGCGCTGTTGAAGTACTTTGACGGGATATCGCCGGAGTATCTGCGCACTTCGCGATATTATGAGTTTGACGAAATTCCCGCCTGGGACTATACAAATCAATATTATATGCCGCAGGGCGGCGGCGGCGGCTTGACGAAGGCGCTCAAGGTCGAGGAGGACGGCGATATCCTGCGCATTGTCGTGGGATACTATTATGGAGATGATACGGTCAACCCGATAGACACCTTTTTACTGTCGGTACGTTTGGAAGAAGATGGGTTCAAATATCTGTCCTACGAGACATATCCATAGAGCGAATCTATGTAACAGCCGCTCACCCGCGCCCTTTTTCGCACTTGACAAGCCTATCCATATCGGATATAATCTATTAGCTATGGGAAAACCATAGCTATCCTTGCCCGCCGGCAACGACGGGCCATATGTCCATAAGGAGGTGCAACACGCATGACAAACAAGTACGAGACCATCTTCATTGTCAACACCGGTCTTGGCGAGGAGGGCATCAAGGAGCTCGTAGAGAAGTTCTCCGCCCTGATTGCCGAGAACGGCACTGTTGAGAGCGTCGAAGACTGGGGCAAGCGCGTCCTGGCTTACGAGATCAACGACATGAAGGAGGGCTACTACACCCTCATCAATTTTGAGGCAGCGCCCGAGTTCCCGGCCGAGCTCGACCGTATCTTCAAGATTACGGAAGGCGTTATCCGCTCCATCATTGTCCGCAAGGGCGAATAAGGGGGACGAGATGAACAAGGTTATCCTGATGGGCCGCCTCACGGACAATCCCGTGGTCCGGCAGACTCAGAGCGGCGTTTCGGTCGCCAGCTTCACACTGGCCGTCAACCGGCCCTTTGTCAAGCAAGGCGAGGAGCGCAAGGCCGATTTCATCGACATCGTCACCTGGCGGTCGACGGCGGATTTCGTCGGCAAGTATTTCGTGAAGGGGCAGCAGGTCGCGGTCTGCGGTGCCTTGCAAATGCGGGACTGGGTCGACAAGGAGGGCAAAAAGCGCCGCTCCTTCGAAGTGGTTGCGGACGAGGTCTTTTTTGCCGACTCCAAGCGCGACGGCGCGCCTGCGCGCCGCGAGGAGGGCGCCGCTGCCGCCGGCTATCAGGCGCCGAGCTACGCCGCGCCCGAGGCCCGCTTTGAGGCCATCACCGAGGACGACGGTCTGCCCTTTTAACGGACGGTCTGCCCTTTTTACCAATCTCAAAATTCGGGAGGGAAATCCATGAATAAAAACGAAAAGGTCGTCGCTCGCGGCCGGCGCGCAAAGCGCAAGGTCTGCTCTTTTTGCGTCGACAAAGTCGATCACATCGACTATAAGGACGTCGCCCGCGTCCGCCGGTACCTGTCGGAGCGCGGCAAGATTCTGCCCCGGCGCATCACCGGCACCTGCGCCAAGCATCAGCGCCAGCTGACCATCGCCATCAAGCGGGCCCGCCACATTGCGCTGCTGCCCTTCAGCGGCGACTGATACGACCCGTCACACTAACCGTACGGAGGAAAACGCATGGAGCTCACAGTTGGAATTAAAAACACCGAGAAGGAAATTGTGACGGCCGACAAGACGGCCAAGCACGTCGGCAGCGGCACTGCCGGCGTCTACTCCACCCCCTCCATGATCGCCTTTATGGAGGGCGTATCGATGCACGCGGTGGCCCCCTATCTGGCCGAAAACCAGACGACGGTCGGCACCGCGGTCAACATCAGGCACCTTGCCGCGACCCCCGAGGGCGACCCCGTCTGGTGCGACGCAGAGGTCATTGAAATTGACCGCCGCCGCATCACCTTTGCCGTGCGGGTCTACAACGCCGAGGGCAAGACTGTCGGCGAGGGGACCCACGACCGGTTTGTCGTCAATACCGACAAGTTCAAATAAGACGCTGCCCCGGGCTATGGGCGGTCATCGCATGGATAAAGAGCTTTTTAGCTTGTTGTCGCAGGGCAGCCGCCGTAAGGCGGCTGCCCTTTATATGATATGACCGCCGTAAGGCGGCTGCCCTTGCGAATATAATGGTTTCGGAGGTGAGGTGCGTGAGCCTGTATAAGACCGTCAACATCGAGGAGGGCATGCCCCTCGTCGACGCCGCCATGCGCCGCGCGACCTTTGAGGTCAACCAGGCCAAACGCGGCGGCTATGCCGCCCTAAAAATCATTCACGGCTACGGCTCCTCCGGCACGGGCGGGCGCATCCGCACTGAGCTTCAGCACCTGCTCGCCCGCATGAAAAACCGCCGGGAAATCCGCCTCTTTGTGCCGGGGGAGCGCTTTGACATCTTTGACCCCGACACCCAGGCGCTGCTTGTCGCCTGCCGGGAAATCTCGGCCGACCGGGACTTAAACCGCCACAACAACGGCATCACGGTGGTGCTGCTATGACAAAAGACGACAACCGCCCGCTGACCCCTTTTCCGCCCGCAGCACAGGGCGGCTTTGCCATGCCCTTTGAGACGCCGCTCGGGGCCGCCGTCATCGCGGCCCTCGCCCCCTACAAGACTTATTACGTCGGCGGCTGTGTGCGGGATGCCCTGCTGGGACTGCCCACCGCCCCGGAGCTCGACATGGCGACCGCGGCGCCGCCGGAGGAGGCCGCAAAGCGGCTTGCCGCGCTCGGCGGCCAGCTGCTGCCGGGAGGGCTTGGCGCCGTCCGGGTCGAGGGGGAGAGCGGCAGAATTGAGCTGACCTCCATGCGCACCGAGGGCCCCTATGCCGACCGCCGCCACCCCGACTGGGTGGAGTTTGTCGCAGACCCAAGGCTCGACGCCTGCCGCCGCGACTTTACGGCGGGGGCCGTCTACTGGGGCTCCGAAGAGGGCCTGCTCGACCCCGTGGGCGGGGTCGCCGACATCAGGGCAGGCCTGCTGCGCACCGTCGGCAAGCCGGAGAACAGGTTTGATGAGGACCCGCTGCGCATGCTGCGGGGTCTGCGCTTTGCCGCACGGTTTGGCTTTGCGGTTGAGGGCGCCACGGCCGACGCCATGCGGCGCATGGCGCCCTTGCTCGGCTTTGTGTCGGGGGAGCGGGCCCTCCCCGAGCTCTACGGCATGCTGAAGGGCGACCACATCGAGGCGGTGCTCATGGAATATGGCGACGTGCTCTCAGCCCTTGTCCCCGAAATCCGCCCGGCCTTGCGCTGCCCGCAAAAGAGCCGCTTCCACTGCTACGGGGTCTGGGAGCACACGGCAAAGGCCGTCGCCGTCTCCCCGCCCGACCCGCTGCTGCGCCTGGCCCTGCTGCTGCACGACCTTGGAAAACCGTGCTGCCGCAGGCGCGACGCCGCCGGAAACGACCATTTCCAGGGCCACATGCGGGAGGGCGCCGCCATTGCGAGGCGCACGGCCGAACGCCTCTCGCTGCCCAAGGAGCAGGCCCGGGAGCTCGAGACGCTGGTGTCGCTGCACGACGACCGCATCCGCCGCCGGGTGCCGGACGTCGCCCGGCTGCTCGGCCAGATGGGGGAGACCGCCACCCGCCGGCTCATTGAGCTGCGGGCCGCCGACAACGCGGCCAAGGCCCCTGCCGTCAGGGAGCCGTCCCGCCGGGAGGAGATGCACGCCCTCGTCGACGAGATCCTCCGAAGCGGCCTGCCGCTGACCCGGAAAGACCTCGCCGTGACGGGGAGCAGCGTCCCGGCCGAGGGGCCGATGGTGGGCGCAGCCCTCGACCAGCTGCTTGAAGCCATCTGGAACGGGGAGATAAAAAACGAGCGCGAAGCGCTGCTCCGACACCTGCAAGAAATGTATGATTATTGAGGTACGGTATATTTATGAGAATTCTTGCCATTGAATCCTCCTGTGACGAGACGGCCGCCGCCGTCGTCGAGGACAGAGAAATCCGCTCCTCGGTCGTGCGCAGTCAGATTGAGACCCACCGGCTTTACGGAGGCGTCGTGCCCGAGATCGCCTCCCGCGCCCATGCCGAGTGCATTTCGGCCGTCGTAAAAGAGGCGCTGACTGCTGCGGATGCCCCGCTCTCATCCCTTGACGGCATCGCCGTCACGGCCTGGCCGGGGCTCATCGGGGCGCTCTTGGTCGGCGTCGGCTTTGCGAAGGGGCTGGCGCTTGCGGCAGACCTGCCGCTCATCCCCGTCCACCATCTGCGGGGGCACATCGCGGCGGCCTATCTGGCCGATAAAACGCTCGAGCCGCCCTTTCTCGCCCTTGTCGTCTCGGGCGGCCACACCTCTCTCGTCTGGGTCGAGGACTACACGGTGTTTAAGACGGTCGGCCGCACGCGGGACGACGCCGCCGGCGAGTGCCTCGACAAGGTGGCCCGGGTGCTGGGAATGCCGTACCCCGGGGGTGCGGCCCTGTCGGCACTGGCCGAAGGCGGCGACCCCGCCGCCTTCCCTTTTCCCGACGCCGTCGTCAAGGACAGCCCCCTCGACTTCAGCTTTTCCGGCATCAAGACGGCGGCAGTGCAGTTTCTGCGCAGGACAACGGGGTATGACAGGGCCGACTTTGCCGCCTCGTTTTGCGGCGCGGTGGTCGGCGCACTGTCGAAACGGCTCGAAATTGCCGCCCGGCAGACGGGCGCCCAGCGCATTGTCCTTGCGGGCGGCGTCGCGGCCAACAGCTATCTCAGGGCGGCGGCCGCAAATGTGGCCGAGTCGGTGGGCGCAAAGCTCGTCTTGCCGCCCGTGGCGCTCTGCGGAGACAACGCCGCCATGATCGGGGCCCAAGGGCTCTATGAGCTTGCGGCGGGGAATACCGCGGGGTATGACCTCAACGCCGTGGCCACCCGCCCCATCGAATAGCGGTTTTTTGTGCGAGTGCCGCAGATGCGGCGGCAGTTTTTGCGACAGGTCAAAATCGTGCACACCGGTGCCCCAAGAGTGGCAGCGCCGCCGGCTTTCGTCTTTGCGACGTCGGACGGTTTTTGTCTATGGCGACAGCCGCACGATGACAAAATTGGGGTCGCATATGGCATAATTTTCCCGCCTTTTCCACATTTTCCCACTACTTTTCCACATATGTTGCCAAAACAGCCACAGACATCTGTCAATTTAGCTCACCGCACTGCGGAAAATTGACATCAGGACATGTCCTGCATGGGGGTTTTTTCATTTTCCGTCTTGCCGGCCGATTTTCCTGCAATAACCGGCCTTTGATGGGGGAACTTTTGTCAAAAGCCGCGTCAAATGCGGCTTTTTTATGTTCTCCTCCCGCCTGACGGAAGCGTTTTTTGGGGAGAATATTTCCCGTTAAAAAAATTGGGCCGGTCTTTTTTAAGGATAAACTGTACTTGTGCGGCTTTTTGTCAGCTCTTCAAAACAGGCGCTTATTGACATGTATCGCTTTCCGCGGTTTTTTGACCGGACCGATTTTGTCATATTAATTTTTCCTTACCCCGTTGTGTGTGATTGACAAATGAGTAACGAACGGCTAAAATGATTCCATACATAGTTGCACCAAGTCGCAGACTGGCTTTGGAGGGTTAAACAGTGAAGTCACCGAAAGAGAAAGTGTCATTGGCGGTCATCAGACGGCTGCCCAAATATTATCGCTATTTAAACGACCTGATCGGCGCGGGCGTCGCCAAAATTTCGTCCAAAGAACTCGGCGAGGCAATGGGCCTCACCGCCTCCCAAATCCGTCAGGACCTCAACTGCTTCGGCGGTTTCGGCCAGCAGGGATACGGCTATAACGTGATTTATCTGAGGGAGGAAATTGAGAAAATCATGGGCCTTGCAGGCAACCTCGCCTGCATCATCATCGGCGCGGGACACCTCGGCGGCGCCCTTGCGAGCAGCAGAAACCTCACCGGCTGCGGATTTCGGTTTGTCGGCATTTTTGACAACAGCGCGGCGGTGGTCGGCACGGCGGTGGGCGGCATGATTGTGCGGCACACCGACGAGCTCGCCGAGTTTTGCGCAAAAGAGAAACCGCAGATGGCCATCATCGCCGTACCGCCCAGCGCCGCCTCAAAGCTTGTGCTGAAGCTGGCGGACCTCGGGGTCAAAGGATTTTGGAATTTTTCAGGCCACATCGAGGGCGCGCCCTCCTCGGTCATCATTGAACACATGCACGTCGAGGACGCCATGATGACCCTCAGCTACCGCATGAAAGAGAACCGTGAAGACGAATAAATATACAGTTCAGCTCGCCCCGTTCAACCTGTGGCAGGTGCTGCTGTCGGGACAGTGTTTCCGCTCTGCGCCCGACGGGGAGGGGGCGCTGATTTGCGCCGGCGGCCACCGCGGGCGCTTTTCATGCGCGCCGGACGGACTTGTCTGCGAAGTTGAGAGCTTCGAAGCGCTCGAAACTTTTTGGCTCCCCTATTTCGACGCCGGCCGCGACTATATGGCAGCCCGGTCATATCTCTCGCAGACGGACCCTGTCATGGAGGCGGCGACCCGGGCCGGCTCCGGGCTTCGGGTGCTGCGCCAGCCGCTTTTTGAGACCGTTCTCACCTTCATCATCTCGCAGCGCAGCAACATCCCCCGCATCAAACGGGTGGTGGCCGAGCTCTGTGGGCGCTACGGGCAGGACATGGGCGGGTGGCACGCCTTCCCGACGCCGGAGCGGCTGGCCTGCGTGCCGGCGGACGAGCTGGCCTGTCTTCGGGCCGGGTACCGCACGCCCTACATTGCGGCGGCTGCCCGCTTCGCAGCCGAGGGCGGACTTGAGGGCATCGGCTCCCTCCCCTACGCCGAGGCCAAAGCCCGGCTGCTCGGCATGCCCGGAATCGGCGAGAAAGTGGCCTGCTGCATTTTGCTCTTCGCCGGCGGTTACATGGAGGCCTTTCCGGTCGACGTCTGGATTGGGCGGGCAATCGACGAGCTCTACGGCGGATGCCTTGACCCCTGCACCTTCGCCCCCTACGCGGGGCTGGCGCAGCAGTACCTGTTCTACCACATCCGGCAGTTGAACGGGGCCCCCGGGCCCGAAGAGTATCTGCGAAAACTATAAAAGCCAAACGGAAAATTCCGTTTGGCTTTTCTTTTTTTGGCGTCAGTGCAGGCTTTTGGCGTCAGTGTAGACTTTTGGCGTCAGTGCAGGCTTTTGGCATCAGTGCAGGCAAACGTCTTTTAGGCCTCAGTACCGGGCAAACATCTCCCGTAGCCGGTCGGGGCTTGAGGTGACCGTCAGCCCGAGCTGCAACAGGATACGGGCTTTCTGGGGCGGCAAATCGTCTGCCAGCAGCACATGGGGGTACTTGTCGTAGAAATCGTCGTGCATGCTTGGGCCGTTTGCCACACGGGAGGCCCGCACCACCGGCATCGTGAGTGCCGCCACTTTGTCGTTCCAGGGCTCGCTGTAGCAGCCGGAGCCCATGCCGGCAATGACAATTCCCGCGTGGCGACTCGCCGCCCAGTCGATTATGTCGGGGTCGGCGTCCTGATGGGCGTACAGGATGGCGACGGCGGGCAGCTCCGTGACCTTGTCGACGTCGAACTCGCTGCGGGTCGTGTGGGCCCGCTCACTGCGGTGGTAAAACCGCGGAACCCCCTCCAGCATGTAGCCGAGCGCCCCGGCGTCCCGCCCGCCGAAAGCACAGGCCGACCGGGTCGAAATCTTGTGGATGTCCCGCGCCCCGTAAATGCCGCCGTCAAAAATAATTAACACCCCTCGGCCGGCACAGGCCGGATTTGAGGCCGCCGCGACCGCTTCGTATAAATTGACAGGCCCGTCGGCCGACAGGGCAGTTGCGGGGCGAATGGCGCCGGTCAGAACGACGGGTTTGTCGGTCTTGACCGTCAGGTTGAGGAAATAGGCCGTCTCAGTCATGGTGTTGGTGCCGTGGGTGATGACAAAGCCGGCCACCGACGAGTCCCCTGCCTGCGCGTTTATTTCCCGCGCAAGGCGCAGCAGGTGGCTGCCGGTGATGTCGTCCGAGCTGACGTTGCAGACCTGAATTCTCGCAAGCTCGGCCAGCCGTTCGATTCCGGGCACTCCGGCAAGGAGCTCTCCCACGCTCAGTTCGCCGGCCGAATAGTTGGTGGCCGCCCCCGCGGCGCCGGTCCCGGCAATGGTTCCGCCGGTCGCCAGAATGATCACTTTTTTCATGCCGCACGTCCCCACATTAAGAAATATTAATGAACCATAGACATAATTCGATTTAAAACGCCATTGATTTATATTGCAATTTGCCAATAACGCATTTGATTTTAAGCAAAAATTCATGCCGCACACCATTTGGCGCACGGTAGAAAAGGCGAATAAAGCAAATCAGTTAAAAAGTTGCAAGCAAAAAACGCATTGAGAAGACGTCTGAGAGCCTCGAGAGGGCGCCGTAAATCAATTTTAACCCCGTTGGGCGACTAAGGTGTATCCGAACCGCAAAAACGCCTTAAAAGAGCTTCTGGAGCGTCGTCGACTTAAAATGCCCCGCCCGAAAGCCCTTGAAAAGGAACGCGGAAGTGGAATCCATGCCGTAAATGCCCCTGAGAGCCGCGAAAAGCCTGTTTTGGCGCTTATAGTGGTCCGCGGAACAAAGGGGGCATGTTAAGAAATCTAAATGCCTGTGGCGGGTTTTGAGGCGCCTGACGAGCGCCCGCCGCCCAAAGAGGCGTTTTTGCGCTCAGGAGCCGCTTTTGCGCATGACCATCTCCTGCCACTCGCTGCGGGAGATGAGGGCCTGGCGCGGCTTGCTGCCGTCGGGCGGGCCGACGATACCGCGGTCCTGCATCTCGTCGACGAGGCGGGCGGCTCTGGCGTAACCGAGCTTCAGGCGGCGCTGGAGCATGGAGGCAGAGACGTTGCCGGCCTCTACCGCAATTTCGACAGCCGGCATGAACATCTCGTCCTCGGCTTCGTCGGCCGAGTCCGCGGCGCCCTTCTTGCCCTTTTCGTTTTTCTGGCTCTCCTCTTCTATTTTGGTCATGACCTCGCTGTCGTATCCTTCGGGGTGCCCTTGGGATTTAATGGCGGCGACGATTGTTTCGACTTCTTTATCCGTGACAAGGCACCCCTGCAGCCGTAAGGGCTTTGGCGCACCGACCGGATAGTACAGCATGTCGCCGCGGCCGATCAGCTTGTCGGCGCCCGAGGTGTCGAGAATGGTGCGGGAGTCGATTTGCGAGGAGACGGCGAAAGCGATTCGGGTGGGGATGTTGGCCTTGATGGTGCCGGTGATGACGTTGACGGTCGGCCGCTGGGTGGCGATGACCAGGTGCATGCCGGCGGCGCGGGCCATCTGGGCCAGGCGCATGATGGAGTCCTCCACTTCACCGGGGGCCACCATCATGAGGTCGGCCAGCTCGTCGATGATGATGAGAATGCGGGGCAGCGGCGTCACCTCTTCGTCGCCGGGGACCAGCAAATTATAGCCGGTGATGTCCTTGACGCCCTTCTCGGCGAACATGCTGTAGCGCTTCATCATTTCGCCGACGGCCCAGGAGAGGGCGCCGGCCGCCTTGCGAGGTTCGGTGACGACCGGGATGAGCAGGTGCGGAATGCCGTTGTAGCCGCCGAGCTCCACGACTTTGGGGTCGACCATGATGAGGCGCAGCTCAGCCGGCGAGGAGCGGTAGAGCAGCGAGATGATGAGCGAATTGATGCAGACCGACTTTCCGCTGCCGGTGGCGCCGGCAATCAGTACATGCGGCATGCCCGAGATGTCGGCCACGACCGGAGCCCCGGCAATGTCCTTGCCCAGGGCGAAAGTGAGGGGGCTTTTGGCCTTGCGGAAGGCGGCCGACTCCAGAACCGAGCGCAGATAGACGGTCGAGTTGTTTTTGTTGGGCACTTCAATGCCGATGGCGGCCTTGCCGGGAATGGGGGCCTCAATGCGCACTCCGAGGGCGGCAAGCGACAGCGCAAGGTCGTCCGACAGGTTTGTGATGCGGCTGATTTTGACACCGGCGGCCGGCGCCACCTCGTAGCGGGTGACGGTCGGCCCCCGGGAGGCGCCGAGCAAAGTGGCCTCAACGCCGAAAGAGCGCAGCGTCTCAATGATTTTAGTCGAATTGGCCCGCACTTCGGCCTCGGTGACGGCCGAATGGGTCACGCCGGGGTCGGGGGCCAGCAGCGTGAGCGGGGGAATCCGGTAGACCGGCGGCAGGTCAGTCTTGGAGATGGCGGCCTGCACCTTCGCGGTCTCGTGGGCGAGCTCCCCGGGGGCGAGCTCAATTTTCTCTGGCTCGGCGATGGGCGCTCCCTGTGCCGTGTGCGCAGGCTCGAGCTCGGCGTGAATGCCGGTAAAAGTCGGGGCCTCGGGCAGCTGCGGGGTGGCGGGTGCCGCGGGCTCCCGCACCTCCCCGTCAATGGGGATATCCACGCTGCCCCGGTGGGGCGGGATGGGCAAAGGTACGGGAGAGGGCTTTGGCGTCGGAGCCGGGGCCGCCTCGGGTTTTTGCTGTTTAGGCTGCCGCTCGGGGAAGAGGGCGCGCAGCAGTTTCTCGACGGTCAGGTTGGAGAGCGCCACAAGACAGAGCAGCGCGCAGGCCGCGTAAATGACGACGACGCCGACCGTCTGCACGAGCGGCAGCAGCCAGCCGGTCAGAAGTCCGCCCACGACTCCGCCCGAGACCAGCTCGGAGTACCCCTGGACATAGAGGGCTGAAATCCCCTCCGCTTCTGGCGCAAAAAGTGCGAGAAAACCGGACAGCACGACGATGAACAGGATGGCAGCCGTCTTGCGGACGGCATAGGACTTGTCCCGCTTGCCGAAGGCGTTGATAAAACCGGCGTAGAGCAAAGCCGCGGGAAACAGCACGCCCGGCGCGCCGAAAATACCGGTGATGCCCCTTCGGGCCAGCTCGCCCAAGGGGCCGATGTACGACTTGTCGAACAGGCCGCCCACAATCGCAATCAGGAGCAAAATGCCCAGCGCAATTTGAAAAATGGCAGTCGATGCCCTGGAGAACTCCGCCTTGCGGCGGTTCTCCTCCCGCGTGCGGGCCGCCTTCTGGCGGCTCTCGCTCTTTGCGGACGTCCCCGACTTGGTTGATTTTGTGGCCATGAGCCCTCCCTTTTGACCGAGCTATGCGATCAGACCAAAGTAAATGATTGCCGCCGTGCCGACGACAAAGCAATAATAGGCGAAATATTTGAAGTGGGCGTTTTTGACAATCGCCTTTACGGCCGCGATTGAAAACCATCCGGCCACAGCAGCCGCCGCCATGCCGATGAAGTAGGGGGTCATATCCTCGGGAAGCCCGCCGGATTTGACGGCGTCGTAAAGCTCAAGCAGCCCCGCCGCAAGCGTGGCCGGCAGCGAAAGAATGAAGGAGTATTTCACGGCGTACTCCCGCTTGAAGCCGGTGGCAAGCCCTGCCGTGATGGTTGAGCCGGAGCGGGAAATGCCGGGAATGACGGCGAAGAGCTGCGTGAAGCCCACAATGAGGGCGTCTCGGACGCCGGTGGTGCGCATGCGCTTCTCCCCCTCCGACACGCGGTCGGAAAAAAGCAGAATACCCCCCGTCACAAGCAGCGCTCCGCCGACGAAGACCGGACTTGAAAACAGCGCCTCGATTTTGTCCCGGACGGGGAGCACCAGAAAGAGGGGCAGCAGCGACAGGATCATCATGTACAGAAAATTGCGGTAAGGGGTTTTCTCCGCCTTGAAGAGGCGGCCGCGCAGCAAATCGCCCAGAACCAGAAAAAGCTCCACGAGCAGGCGCAAAATGTCTTTCCAGAACGCGACGATGACGGCAAGAAAAGTGCCCATGTGCAGCAGGACGTCAAAAAACAGGTCGCCTTCGCTTCCGAGCAGCGATGATGCGATGACGAGATGCCCGGAGCTCGAAATGGGCAGAAATTCCGCCGCCCCCTGCACTATTCCAAGGATCACGGCTTTCAGTATGGTCATATGGTTCCTCCCGTGCTGCTGATATTTTAAGTATAGCATATTCGTCGCGGCAATTCAAATTTGAGTTCCGTTTTGGCATTTAAAAAATCGCTTCCTATTTAATATATATCAGTGCAGCTCATCTACCCCCCTCGTTTTTTGGCTTGCGGGCCGAAAAACGGACAGAAGTTTATTCCGTGCGTGGAGAAACGCGTGAACAGCACGAGGGTTGTCTCCCCGGCCCCGGAGGCCGACGGAAAAGAGGCGGCTTTATAAGAAGCCCGGCCAGCGCAAAAAGTGCCGGAAACCCTTGCGGCTACAGGGCGAAAGCATGTCAAATCGAGCGGGAAAAGTCGGGGAAAAGACGTGCAAAAGCCCGCCGGGGGGGCGACCGAGGCCGCCGGTTTTATTGCGGAAAAGCCGGCCTAAAACCGCTTTTGAAGCCGGACAGGAAACGAGCTGCACAGCCTGTCAAG
>DATMZG010000032.1:0-14030 GCA_035560415.1 Candidatus Acidiferrum sp.
CTTTGATATTATTTATGATTTCTTTTGCTCGCTGAGCAGTCTCGACATGATGATCTCGTCGGCATACTCGCCGTTTTTGATGGCGGCGTGGCGCTTTTTCCCCTCGACGACAAAGCCCATGCGCTCATAGAGCCGGATGGCCCCCGTGTTGTCGGCAAAGACGCCGAGTTCGACGCGCTCGAGCATGAGCCAGTTGTCGGCCATGTCTAAAATGGCCTTCATGAGGGCGGTGCCGACCCCCTTATTCTGCCACTGGCGGTGCACCATGATGCCAAAGCCCCCGCAGTGGCGAAGGCGCGCCCCGGAGAAGACCGAGATGCCCGCCATGCCGATGACCTTTCCCTGCGCTTCGGCGACAAACTGGAAGTCGTTGTCCCCCAGGCCCGCAATAAATTTCTCGGTTTGCTCCATGCGCCAGGAGGGATTGCCCAGCGTCGTCTCAAAGACGCCCGGCATGCGCCGAAGCTCTGCGAGCTCAGCCGAGTCCGACTGCCTCACGGGGCGGATGATAAAGTCCACAAAATCACCTTCTCCTCGTTTTCAGAGGATTCTACACCCGCTTTTGCCCTTTGTCAACTAAAATTTGGCAGCGGCGGGGCAGTTTCCTAAAAAAGGTCAGCAGCCGTAATACCGCATGTCCTGAACCGTAAGGCCCTTTTGAAGCGCGTGGTTGATGGAAAAGCCGATGAGGGCCGCCATGCGGTCAATGATGGTGTCGATGTCGCGGGGCGTGACAAAGAGGTCGGCGTATTTCGTCAGGGGCGGGACCGACGAGGGCTGCTCGGCCAGCTCCGAAATTGCGTCCCCGATGAGGGTGGCGGCCGAGATGACGGTCGGCACCCCGATGCCGATGACCGGCACGCCAAGTGTCCGCTTTGACAGCTCCTGCCGGTGGTTGCCGATTCCCGCCCCCGGCTGAAGGCCGGTGTCGGTGATTTGCACCGTGCACCCCAGCCGGTCGAGCCGGCGGGCGGCGAGGGCGTCAATGGCGATGATGGCGGCCGGGTGCACCGACTCGGCCACCCCGCTGACCACTTCGGCCGACTCGACCCCGGTCTGACCCAAAACGCCCGGCTGTACGACCGTGACCGGCCGGAACAGTTTGGCGCCGGGGCCGCCCGACGCCGTGATGTGCCGGGTGACCAGCACCCGGGCGGCGGCTTTGGGGCCTAAGGCGTCGGGCGTGACCCCGAGGTTGCCGAGCCCCACGACGATGACATCCCCCTGCGGAATGAGCTCGGCGAGCACGTCGCCGATTGCCGCCACGACATCGTCGAAATTTTCATCGCTCTCCTGCGGCGGTTCTTTGAGCTCCACCGTGAAATACTTGCCCTGCGGGCGGTTCATGGCCTTTTCGCCCGCGGCGTCGACGATGTTGAGCTCTGTGATGGGCATGCCGGCCCGCTCGCGGGTCTCGGCCGTCACGCCCGACAGCTCGCCTTTATTTGCCGTCGCAAGTTCCCTTGCCTCAAACGCAAGGTCGGTCTGCGGAATGTACTCCAAAAAAATCACCCCAAAGTAGTATAGGCCGCGGGTGACAAAAAAAACCGGCTCCCCGCCGCCGTGAAAAAAAATTAAGCGGCCAAGCTCCCGCCCGGCCGCACAATATGGGGCGAAAAAAGGCAACAAAAAAAGCGGGGAACCCGCTTTTTTGTTATTACATCGCCGCTTTTTTTGCCAGCTGGCTCTTTTTGCGGGCGACTTTGTTCTTGTGTATGATCCCCTTGGCGGCAGCCTGATCAAGGCACTTTGTCGCCGCGGAGAGGGCTTCTTTGCGAGTAGCCTCGTCTTCCGACGTGACCGCTGCGTCAAACTTCTTCAGCTCGGTGCGCATGGCGTTTTTGACGCTCTGGTTGCTCAGCGTCTTCTTGGCCTGCACCAGAACGCGCTTCTTCGCGGATTTAATATTCGGCATGTGGTTCACCTCCCTCGATGTTCGCTGTCAGATACACGCTATTATACAACGGGGTGTTGTAAATTGCAAGGAATTTTTTCGCCCTCTCGCACCGAATCGGCGAAAAATCGGCGCAGCAGCTCGCCGCAGGACTCCTCAAGCAGGCCGCCCTTGACCGCCTGTCTGCCGGGAAAAGGCATTGCGAAAATGTCGCAGACCGAGCCCGCCGCACCGCCTTTGGGGTCGTAGGCCCCGAAGACAACCCGGCTGATGTGGGCCTGCCGGATGGCGCCGGCGCACATGGGACAGGGCTCTAAGGTGACATAGAGGGTGCACCCCGTCAGGTTCCAGCCCGAAAGGGCCTCGCAGGCGGCACGGATGGCGATAATTTCGGCGTGGGCCGTCGCGTCTTTCGTGCTCTCCCGCAAATTGTGTCCCCGGGCGACGACTTTGCCCTCCCGCACAATGACGGCCCCCACCGGCACTTCGCAGGCCGGGGCGGATTTTGCCTCCTCAACGGCGAGCGCCATGAAATCGGCGTCGGTCATAATCTTCCCCCTCTTGTTTGCAGCTTGTGAAATCAGTATATCACGGATTTGGGCGGCGAAAAAGAGGGTTCGTATTCGTATTCAAACGAGGCCTTGTCGGTCTCCAGGGCGAGCAGCGGTTTGCCGCCCCGGAAAAGCCGGTACCGGGCGGCGCAGACCGGCGCCTCCCGGATGGTGCGCACCATTTTCCCGTCTGCCGGGGCAAGCAGCGTCCTGTCCGGTGCGCTCAGCATCTCGGCCCAGAAAGTCAGCTCCCCCTGCCGGACCAGCACAGTCGTCCCAGAGCGCTGCGCCTTTGCCCCAAGGTAAGTCGCAAGGCGGATTTCATGCCCGCCCGTATAGACAAAGCCGATGACGCCGGTGAAGACGGCGCGTCCCATCGGAATGTCGGCCACCGACAGCATGAGGGAGCCCTCCTCAAAGAGGCACTGGGTCCAGAGATACCGTCTCGGGAACGACCGGCCGCTGTCCCCCTCAATGTAGCCGAGGCCGCCCGTGAAGTCGTACTCCCTGCCGTCTACCGTCAGGCTGCCGGATGTTTTGTGCCGAAGGCTTACCACTTTGTGCCGGCACTCCATGAAGGGGAGGGTCGCAAAGGGGCCCATGATGTTGTACCGCGGCGGCGTGAGGCCGTGGAAGAGGACGGCCCCGCGACAGCCCGGCATGTCGACCGCAAGGCCCGCGGGCGAAAAGAGGCCCCCGCCGATGCGGTAGCCGCCGGCGGCCTCCTCACCCCCCGCGAATTTTTCGCACAGCGTCCCCTGGGGCGTCACAACCTGCACGGAGGCCTCCTCCCCGTGCAGCGCCGCAATGACCGAGACGACGCCGTCCCGGGGGGTCTGCTGTTTAAAATAAAGTCCTTCAAATCTCTTGTCCATAGAGGTAGTATGCGCAGCCAAAACCTGCTATACTCTTTTTCATAAGGAGTGAGGAAAATGGTTGACACCATACTTTTCGATTTGGACGGCACCCTGCTGCCCGTCGCTCAGGAGCCCTTTGTCAAAAGCTATTTCGGGGCGCTGTGCAAAAGAGTTTGTCCGTATGGGTACGACAAGGACGAGATTGTGAAAGGCATTTGGGCGGGCACTGCGGCCATGTACGAAAACGACGGCAGCCGCACAAACAGGGAGGCCTTTTGGGAGGTCTTCGGCAGGGGGCATCTCGAAGAAATTCTTGACGACTTCTACGCCAGAGAGTTCGACGCCGTTCGCAGCGTGCTTGTCAGGGAGGTCGACCGCGGGCCCTTCATCCGGGCTTTAAAACAAAAGGGGCTCACCCTCATCCTTGCGACCAATCCGGTCTTTCCGGCAGTCGCAATCCGGACAAGGCTTGCCTGGATAGGTCTTGTGCCGGAGGACTTCGAGCTTGTCACCGACTACGCGAGCAGCCGCTTTTGCAAGCCGGCGGCCGGCTACTTTAAAGACATCCTTGGTGAGCGCGACCCCGCCCGCTGTGTCATGGTCGGCAACAGCCCCGTCGAGGACATGGCTGCGGCCCGCCTTGGCATGGACGCCATTCTGGTGACCGACTGCCTCGAGGGTGAGCCCGTGGGGGACGGCTACCGCTCAATGACTTTTGCCGAAATGGAAAAAGAGCTTCTGGCGCTGTAGCGGCGGGCTCCTATGGACACCAAAGTCTCTTTGATGTATAATATGTTTTACTGTGCTCATATATAAAAGGAGGGTTCAACATGTCCAAAATTACGAATAATCCCACCGTCAGCGAAGAAAAGGTCGACATTCGCCGCAAAGCCATCGGCCACCGCGCCATGTGGATGGCGCTCATGTTCGACGAGATGCGCAAGGCCGGCGTCGAAGACGCCGAGGGCATCACCCGCCGCGCCATCGCCCGCACCGGTCAGATTCACGGCGCCGGCTTCAAGGAGAAGCGGGGCGGCGCCGAGTGCGTCTGCTCCTTCGCCGACGCCTTCCTCGATCCGCTCGGCATCAAGACCTTTGAGATGGCGCCGGCAAGCTCGGACGACGCCCTTGAAATTGACTTCCACTACTGCCCCCTCGTGACGGCCTGGCAGGTGCTCGGCTTCGACGACGAGACCATCGCGCTGCTCTGTGACATGGCCATGGACGGCGACCGCAACATCGCGGCGGCCAACGGCCTGAAGTTCACCTTGGGCGACACGATTGCCGCCGGCTGCCCCACCTGCAAACTGAAGTTTGAGAAGAAGTAAAGTACTTATCGGTACGGCGTGCGCCGTTTTCTTGGGAGGACAGGATGGCAATTTTTGAACAGCGGCTGCGGGGAAATTTTGACCGGGTCCTGGGCATGCTCGAGGAGGGCGTGATACAGGGCAACATCTCGGCTTCCCTCGAGGACGGCAGCGACTATACGACAGGCGACGTGCGGTGCGCCGTGCGGGTGTTTGAGCGGTACAGCATGATCGGCGGAAACAGGGTCAGCCTCAACATCACGCTGGTGGGCCGCGGCGATGAGCTCTTTTTGTCGGCCATCGCCTCGGGCGGCAGTCAGGCCATGCTCTTTAAAATCAACACGTTCGGGGAAGAGGCTTTCCTTGACCGTGTGCGCCACCTCATGCAAGACTATCTGTATCCGGGTTGATTTTCAAAAAAACAAAAAAGACGCGGCATACTGCCGCGTCTTTTTTTATTGCTGTAAGGGTTATGCGAGGTAGTCGGAGACAAACTGCAGCGTCGCCTTGGCGCCGAGCAGCATGGTGTCCTCGTTGAGGTCGAACTTGACATTGTGGTGCGGCGCGCCGGAGCCGAGCGCCTCGTCGGCGATTCCGACAAAGGCGAAAACGCCGGGCACGACGTCCTGATAGGCGCCGAAGGACTCGGAGGCCATCCAGGCCGGCTCTTTGGCGCGGGTGCCGGGGACAACCTTGTCGACGGCGGCGGCGGCGAGGGCCGACAGCTCCTCGTCGTTGATGACGGGGAAGGCCTTGCCCGGCCACTGCTCGTAAGTCGCGGTGCAGTGGTTGGCGGCGGCCAGACACTCGATGATGTTCTTCATGTTGTCGGTGATCTTGGTGTAGTTCTCAAGCGAGAAGTACCGGATGCCGCCCGAAACGGTGCAGGTGTCGGGAATGATGTTCCAGGCCTCGCCGCCCTTCATGGCGGCGACCGTCACGACGCCGGCCTGATCGGGGGCGACGTTGAGCGGGATGACGGTCTGCAGCTTGCTGACGATTTCGCTGGCGGCCAGCACCGGGTTGATGGACTGGTCGGGACGGGAGCCGTGGCCGCCGCGGCCGTGGATTGTGAAGATGAAAGCGCCTGCGCCCGACATGCGGGGGCCCGCGTCGACCGAGATGGTGCCGGCCTTCATCATGGCGTAGAGGTGGATGCCCCAGATGGCGTCGGCCTTTTCTTTCTTCAGGGCCTCGACGATGAAGGGCCAGCTCGAGGGCTGGGACTCCTCGCCGGACTCGAAGACGACCATGACGCGGCCGGTCAGTTCGCTCTTGTGCTCTGCGATGTAGGTGGCGGCGGCGATGAGCATGGAGACATGTCCGTCATGTCCGCAGGCGTGGCAGGCGGCGGGGTTCTTCGAAAGCGCAACTTTCTTCTGCTTGAGGTTGGTCTCGGACTCGGGCATGGCCAGCGCGTCCATGTCGGCGCGCAGGGCAAGCGTCTTGCCGGGCTTGCCGGAATCGATGATGCAGTAAAATGCGATATTGCCGCACATGACGGGCGTCAGGCCGAGCTTCTTCATTTTCTCCTGCGCAAACTTGGAGGTTTCGACCTCCTGGCCGGAAATTTCGGGGTGCTCGTGGAGATATCTGCGGTTTCCGATGATTTCTTCCTTCATGGCTTCGACTGATGCAATGATTTTGCTTGTGTCAAACATGTGGCTACCTCCTTAAAATGTCTATTATCTGCTCACTTGTCCCGTCATTTGCCGTAGGTTTCGGGGCCGTGAATTGCATTCATGACCGTTGCGCGGAAAGCGCCTTTTTCAAGGGCGTCCACTCCGCGAATTGTGCTGCCGCCCGGCGAGCACACGCTGTCTTTGAGGGCGCCGGGGTGCATTCCGCTCTCCAGCACCATTTTGGCCGAGCCCATGAGCATCTGGGCCGCGAGCCGATAGGCCGTATCCCGCGGCACGCCGTGGTAGACCGCACCGTCGGCGAGCGCCTCAATGAACATGTAGGCAAAGGCCGGGCCGCAGCCGGTCAGGGTGCCGGCCGGCCCCATGACCTTGGCGTCGAGCACCTCCACCTTGCCGATGCTTTCAAACATGCCCTTGACAAAGTGAAGCTCTGCCGGCGTCAGCGAGGTCTCGGCCTCGAACAGGGTCATTCCGGCGCCGACAAGGCAGGGGGTGTTGGGCATGACGCTCTGTATCCGCACGCCTTTGGGCAGCGCCTCGTCGAGCTGCTTTTTGCGCCATCCCAAGGCGATGCAGACGACTGCCTTGCCGACCAGCAGGTCGCCGAGCCCGTCGATGACGGGCTTTATGACGTTTGGCTTGACGCCGAGCAGCACGATGTCGCAGGATGTTGCGACTTCGGCCGCGCTGCCCGCTGCCTTGACGCCGTATTCCTTTTCGAGCGCAGCCGTCGCGGAGGAGTTGATGTCAAAAGCCATGGCGCCGCCCTCGTCGAAATATCCCGCTTTAGCGGCGCCCCTCGCAATGGCGCCCGCCATGTTGCCGGCGCCGATGAATCCGAATTTGACCATCAGTATCCCCTTCTTCCCGTCTTGACTCTCGCAATGAAGAATACGAAACCGATGACAATGATGCCGATGACAAAGGCGTAGGAGGCGATAGCCCCGAGAATTCTCAGAAAGCCGCGCCAGGGTTCGTCCTCCTCGGTCTCCTCCTTGCCGTCTTCGCCTTCCGCAAACGCGGGCAGCACCGCCAGACAGAGCATCAGGGCGGCGAGTATGAGGGCGAGCAGGCGCTTATGCTTCGTTTTCAACAAAGTTCCCTCCTCAATATTTTTTCCTGTAGTCGTTGTCCGGGTTGACGCCCATATCGCGGTTGTGCTTGTGCAGGGTGTAGATCAACACCGTCGTCAGCGCAATGCCAGAGCCGACAAAGAAGGCCGGCCACGAGAAGTGGAATCCCTGCTCCTGCTCCTCGGGCGGAGTCTCCTCCGCCTCCTCTTTGTAGAGCTTTGTCGTGCCGACCGCAATGTCGGCCGTCGCCGTCAGGGTCCCCGCCGTCGCCGTCAGGGTGACCACGCCGTCCGATGTGCCTTCAATCCAATTGTCCACGAGCCGGGCAATGCCGTCATCCGACAGCGAATAGGCAATCTCCCCGCTGCCGCCGACCACGACGGCCGACAGCTGCTGTGAGGACTTCTTTCCGAGGGTTGGGGGCACCGCAGTGAAAGCGACATGGGGCTCTATGACCGCAAGGTCAAAGCTGTATTCTTTGTCGGCCCCATCCACCGTGACGCTGCCCTTGACCGTAAAGAATCCGGGCGCCGACGCCGTAAGGCTGCCGTCCTCATAGCTCACAAGGCCGCGGTCGCTGGGGACGGCACTGAGCTCATAGGGCAGTCCACCCGGCACCAAGACGGTGATTTTGATCGTTTCGCCCGCAAGCACGGCCTGCCGCTCGGGGTAGACCTTGACAAGCGGCGTATAGTACGGCTCTTCGGCCGGCTGGTTGTTTGCGCCGTCAGCCGATTCCACATAAATTCCGGCGCCCTCTCCGAATTCGGAAATCAGTTTGTCGCCTTCGAGCATGGAGGCCGGAGCGCCCCATATCCGCGCGCCGTTTTCATAGACGGCCGACAGGTCGCGGGCGACAAGGAGACTGCGGTCGCCGGCCGTCGCCGGCCAAAACCACCCGTCCACCATCTCACCCGCCTGTTCGACTTTTGTCCCGAGCGCCGCCCCCGCAAACAAGGCGGCGGCCTCCCTTCCGACGTCGACCGCGGTCGTCACCGGCTTGTACAGTCCGTCAAACCGGCCGCTCCCCGAGACCGTGACGCCCCCGGCGCCCGGCGTGAGGGCCGCCGTCTGTCCTTGCGCTGCGAAGAGCCCGCCGAAAATTCGCCCCGTCGTGCGCGCCTCCCCATCCGGGGTGATGGCGCGAAGCTCAAAGACATAGCCGACCCCCTCAATCTTGGCGATTGTGAGCAGGCCGCTGCCCTCCTTCGTGCTGCCCTCAAGCAGATAGACCCCGCCGTCCGCGTAGTCGGGGTTTGGCTGCGGCGCACTGTGCGGCTCGAGCTGCCCGTCCTCGTAGTCGTAAACGGCCGGCGTCTCGGCGGCGATCCGTGCGCCCCGCACAACCGAAACGGCGGCGACCGCCGTCTGTTTATATATATTGACCGTTGTGACGATCATCGTGTAGCGGCCCTCGGGCGCCGGGACGGGGTTCCAAATGAAGGTCTCGGTCACGCCCCCCTCGCCCTGCTTTGTCTCCACCGGCCGGGGAGCCCAGGCGGCGACGGGATTGCCCGCCTCGTCAATGAGCTGCGCCTGCAGCGTTCCGGAGTACAGACAGGAGACTGAAAACTGCATGCAAAGCTGACCGCCCCGCATGTAGCTCTTGACAAAGCTGACGTCGACGCTGTCTGCCGCGAGGCCCGTGAGGCCAAGGCCGAAGGTCAGGATGACTGCGGCAAGAAGCGCAAAAACTCGTTTTTTCATGCGACCCTTCCCTTCTCAATACTTCGATTTAGTATAACACAACAAGTGACAAAAGAAAAGAGCCCGCATAAGATGAAATGAAGTCGAAAAAGAACACTTTGAAGGGAGCTGCTTCTGAGACATTATGGCTGGAGCAGGCGTAGTGGAAGTAACGGCGTTATCGCTGAAATATCAGACACCGGCCGGAGAGGTCGAGGCGCTTCGCGATGTAAGCTTCTCGATAGCTCCCGGCGAATTTGTTTCTATCGTAGGGCCGTCCGGGTGTGGCAAGTCCACGCTGTTGTCTGCCATCGCAGGCCTTGTCGGCCCCTATTCCGGTAAAATCGAGGTGGCGGGCGGCCGCAGTTCGATTGGATACATGCTGCAGCGCGACCACCTGTTTGAGTGGCGCACCATCTGGCGCAACGCGCTGCTGGGGCTTGAGGTTCGCGGCACGCTGACGCCCGAAACCGAGGGCCTGGCCCGGCAGCTGCTGCAAACATACGGGCTTTGGGAATTTAAGGACAGCTATCCCCGCCAGCTCTCGGGCGGCATGCGGCAGCGGGCCGCCCTCATCCGAACTTTAGCCACCTCGCCGTCGGTGCTGCTTTTGGACGAGGCCTTTTCGGCCCTCGACTACCAGACGCGGCTGGCCGTCACCGAAGACATCGCCGGCATCATCCGCCGCGAAGGGGTGACGACGCTGCTCGTGACCCACGACATCAGCGAGGCCGTCTCGCTCTCCGACCGCATCATCGTGCTCACCCCGCGCCCCGGCCATGTGCGGGGCATCCACGCCATTGAAATGTCGGATGAGAGCCCCCGCGAGCGGCGAAACGACCCCGCATTCCGAACGTATTTCAACGTCATATGGAAGGAGCTGGGGGACAATGTCGCCTGAGCGCATCGCCTGGCTGCGGGCCGTTCGGCGTCGCACGGCAGCCGTACGGGCGGCCCGCGGCCTTATTTTAATCCTACTTTTCGGGCTTTGGGAAATTGCGGCAAGAGTGGGCTGGATTGACCCGTTTATCATGAGCAGCCCGTCTCGAATCGTTGCCTGCATCGGCAGAATGATTGCCCAGAGGCAACTTTTTTATCACATTGGCATAACATGTATGGAAACAGCCGCCGGCTTTCTGCTCGGCACAATTCTCGGCACCGTGGTCGCCATTGCGCTGTGGTGGTCCGACGGGCTGTCCCGCGTTTTCGAGCCCTACCTTGTCGTACTGAACTCGCTGCCCAAAATTGCCCTCGGCCCGATTTTTATTGTATGGCTTGGTCCCGGCGTCGCCTCTATCATCACAATGGGCCTTGCCATCAGCATCGTTGTGACCATTCTCGAGGTGCATCACGGCATGCGCTCCACAGACCCCGACAAGGTGCGGCTCGTTGAGTCCTTCGGCGGAAAGCGCTGGCAGGTGCTGACCAAGGTGGTCCTGCCCTCCAATCTGCCGACCATTGTCAATGCCCTGAAGGTGAACGTCGGACTCTCGTGGGTCGGCGTCATCGTGGGCGAGTACCTCGTGTCGAGAGCCGGCATCGGATACCTCATCGTATACGGCGGTCAGGTGTTCCAGCTCGACCTCGTCATGGCAGGCGTCATCATCCTGGGCACCCTGGCCGGGCTGATGTACCTGCTCGTCTCTCTCCTCGAGAAAGTTCTGATCGGAGGTTATCAATGAGAATCATCAAACCGCTAATTGCCCTCATGCTGGCGCTGGTGCTGGTCTTCTCTCTTTTTGGCTGCTCCCCGAAGCCGGAGCAGCCCCCGGTCCCGGAGACACCCACAACCCCGGAGACACCCGCCGTCCCGGTGGAACCGGTTAAAATCCAGCTCAACGAAGTGACCCACTCGGTGTTCTATGCCCCGCAGTACGCGGCCATTGAGCTCGGATACTTCGCCGACGAGGGCCTTGAACTCGAACTGATCAACGGCGCCGGCGCCGACAAAGTCATGACGGCCGTGCTGACCGGCGCCTCCCAAATCGGGCTTGCCGGTCCTGAGGCGTCCATCTATGTCTACCTGGAGGGCAGGAGCGACTACTGTCAGGTCTTTGCACAGCTCACCAAGCGCGACGGCTCCTTCCTCGTCGGCCGCGAGCCCGACCCCGACTTCACCTGGGAGAAGCTGCGGGGCAGCTTCACCTTGGGCGGCCGTAAGGGCGGCATGCCGCTCATGAATCTTGAATACCTGCTCAAGAGCAAGGGGCTTGTGCCCGGAACCGACCTCACGGTTGACACCAGCGTGCAGTTTGCCGCCATGGCCGGCGCCTTTGTCGGCGGCACCGGCGATTATACCACGCTCTTTGAGCCCACCGCCTCCATGCTGGAGCGGGAGGGCAAGGGCTATGTGCTGGCCTCGATCGGCGAGGACGTCGGCGAGGTGCCCTACACCGCCTACTTTACAAGCAAGAGCTTTATTGCGGAAAACCCCGAGCTCATCGCCGCCTTTACCAGAGCCATCTACCGCGGCCAGCAATGGGTTAAGGACAACGACGCCGCCGAGATCGCCCGCGTCATCGCGCCGCAGTTCCCCGACACCGATCTGGAACTTCTCACCACAGTCACACAGCGCCACAAGGACATCGACGCCTGGTATACGACGCCGGTCATGCCCGAGGAGGCCTTTGACAGGCTCCAGGACATCATGGAGACCGCGGGCGAGCTGTCCGAGCGCGTCCCCTATGGCGACCTGGTCAACAACACCTTTGCCGAAGAGGTCCTGAAATAGCCACATAAACCATACAAAAAAGCCGCCCAGCAGGGCGGCTTTTTTTGTTTTACATCTTTTTTATCCGGCGTCACTTGGCCGCCAGAATGTTGGCCTTGCGCAGCAGCAGCCAGTCGACAAGGCCCGCGAGCGCAATGACTGCCGCAAAACAGGCCATGAAGTTGAGGGGATTGGTCCCCAGCCACCGCCCGAAAGCGATAAAGTCAAAGCCCATCATGTAGAGCAGCATGGGCCCGCCGTTGATGACGACCGGAATGGCAAGGGCGGCGACGACGGTCCAGAACTTATTCAGGCGCCAGAACATGAGGGAGAAAAACATGCCGAGCATGCAGACGCTGAGGGCAAAGGCCGTATTGAAGAGCATGCTCATGGCGTGCTGAGAAACGGACATGCGGGCGCCGTTCCCGCCGACATAGAGGAGTTGGTAGAGGTCGGCAATGATAATATTGGTCCTGCCGTCCGAAACCGCCCGGGCGACGCTGTTGATGACCTCGCCGCCCGCGGCGAGCAGCGCCGAGACCGAGAGGGCAGCCAGCACCTCGCAGATGAAGGAGGTGCGCCGCGACACCCCGAACTGGAGCGAGAGCCTCAGGTCGCTGCGGACGTTGACGATGCCCATGACGAACATGAAAATTGTCGTCGACAGGCCGTAGCCCGAGAAGCTCACGATGGAGGTCCCCTCGTCTGCAGCGAAGGCAATGGTCATGAAGGCCGTGATGATGGCGGTCATGATGAGGAACATCACGATGGCCCCCTGGAGGAAAACGAAAAACTGATACCGGAAAGCCGGCCTGACATTCATGTTCATTTCCTGTCCTCCTCTTCCATCAGGCAGATAAAGTAGTCCTGCAAATTGATGAGGGTGGCCTCGACGCCTTCCGGCAGCGGGCCCCGCTCCCCTTGCAGGCTGGCTGTCCTCAGCCCGCCAAGTGTGCTTGTGGTCAGCACGTGTCTTCCCTCAATGTATTTGTCGATGGCGCCGGCCGGCCCCGACACCGTGTAGGCGTCTGCCGTCAGCTCGTCCCGGGGGGCGTCTTTCAGAATTTTCCCGTTTCGGATGATGACGGCGTGCTCAATGAGATCGGCCGCCTCGGCGATCAGGTGGGTGGAGACGATCAAGGTACAAGGGCGCTCGGCGTACCGGGCGAGCAGCTCCCGGTAGAACATGTCGCGGTGCTGCGCGTCGAGCCCCAGCACCGGCTCGTCGAAAAAGAGATACGGGACGCCGACCGACAGCCCTAAGATGAGCCGGAAAATGGAGCCGTAGCCGGTCGACAGCGACTTGATTTTCTTTTTTTGAGGCAGCCCGAACTTCCCGGCCAGGGCCTCGGCATAGGCTGCGTCAAACTCCGGATAGAAAAGCTGCGCAGCTTTAAAGGCCGCCTTGACCCTCATATCCTCCGGAAACATGTTCTTTTCGGCCACGAGATACATTTTCCGCAGGGCCGCGTCGTTGTTTACAGTCCCCTCGCCGTCGACCGTGACCTCTCCTTGCGTCGGATAGAGCCGCCCGGTCAGAATGCCGAGCAGCGTCGATTTCCCGGCGCCGTTGTTGCCTAAGAGGCCGTAAATTTTGTTGTCCCCGAATGTCAAGGTCACGTCGTCGAGCGCCCGCGTATCGCCAAAGGTCTTGCTGATATGCTTCATTTCAATCGGCATCTTCAAACCCGCTTTCTATCATCGCCGCAAGCTCCGAGGCGGTCAGCCCCAGATTTTTGGCCTCCCGCACAAGCTTTTCAATGTAGTTTACGTAAAACTGCTCCCGGCGGCTGAGTTTAAGTTTATCTTTTGCACCCTGTGCAACAAACATTCCCAATCCCCTTTTCTTGTAGAGCAGCCCGGCGTCCACCAGCAGGTTGATCCCCTTGAGCGCCGTCGCGGGGTTGATTTTATAGGTCACCGAATACTCCGTGATGGACGGCACCTGGCTCTCCTCCGGATAGGCGCCCGAGAGAATCCCCTCCTCCAGCTGCTCGGCAATCTGCAAAAAGATGGGCCTCTCATCCTGAAAGTTCACTTGTGCCCCTCCTCTCATATGAGTTAAGTTAATTAGTTAACTAATTAACCGCATTACTAACATACTATAACCTGCGCGGTTTGTCAAGGGCTTTTTAAAAATATTTTCGCGCCTTGACCTTATTTTGGGCAAGCGCAAAAAGGGCCTGCCGCAACAGGGCGGCAGGTCCTTTCAGCGTGTCGAAAAACCTGCGGGTTTTCCGCCAAGTGTTCGGTGCCCTTCCCGCGCGAAGTGAATTCGCGCTCGCGGGCGGCATCTAATTGGCCTGTCT
>DATMZG010000033.1:0-22015 GCA_035560415.1 Candidatus Acidiferrum sp.
GCCCCGGCCTCTCCCGGGACGTTGCGGAGGAGGCCGAAATCCAAATTAAATATGAAGGGTACATCGAAAAGCAGCAGCAGGAGCTCGACCGGGCCGCCCGGCTTGAAAACATGCGGCTGCCCGAGGGGCTGGATTTTTCCGCCATGGAGGGACTGCGCCTTGAGGCCCGGCAGAAGCTCGCGCGGGTGAAGCCCGCCACCGTCGGGCAGGCCGGGCGCATTTCGGGCGTCAGCCCGGCCGACATCGCGGTGCTGCTCGTATATCTTGAAAAGAAGAGACGGTAGGAGATGCCTATGAACACCGAAGACAGGGAGCTGTCGGAAACGGGCGAGGGCGACCCCTCGCTCTACACCGGCTTTATTGAGGAGGCGGCCGCCGCCTGGGGAATGACGGTCCCGGCGCAGCGGCTGGCGGCCTATCTCGCCTTGTTGCACGAGAAAAATATGGTCATGAACCTCACGGCCATCACCGAGCCCCGCGACATGGCGCTGCGCCACGCGATGGATTCGCTGGCCCTCATCAAACTGGGACTGCTCGCCCCCGGCCGGCTCATTGACGTCGGTACCGGCGGGGGCACCCCGGGCATTCCGCTTGCCATCGCGATGCCGCAGCTCTTTGTCACCCTAAACGAGCCCATGCAAAAGCGGTGCGATTTCCTGCGCCTTGCCGCTGAGGACCTGGAAAACGCCGCAGTGCTGCAAGGCAGGGCAGAGGAGCTCGCCAAAGCGCCCCTGCGCGAGAGCTTTGACTTTGCGACGGCGCGGGCAGTCGCAAATTTGCGGCAGCTCGCCGAATACTGCCTGCCCTATGTCAAAGTGGGCGGATACTTCCTGCCCATGAAGGCGGGGGAGCTGACTGCCGAACTGCGGGAGGCAAAAAACGCCATAGGAACCTTGGGCGGCGCCATTGAAGATGTGCTGACCTATGAAGTGCCGGGCGAGGGGGCGCTGCGCAGCGTGCCGGTCATCCGCAAAATAAAGCCGGCCGACGCCAAGTACCCCCGCCGAACACCTCGAATTTTAAAAAATCCCCTGTGAAATTCCCGCCGCATCCGCGCGGCGGGAATTTTTTTGTCGTTTTCCATCGTATTTCCACGGAAACTTTTTTCCAACATATGGTAGAATGTCTTGACATATTATCCATTTTATGGTAAACTTGTCCGCGTAAGGGGGTGGGACCGTGCTGACACTGAAGCGCTCCGATGGACGGCTGACTTCGCTGCCCATCGACTGCATCGCTCCGTCTCGACATCAGACCCGCCGCGTCTTTGACCGGGAATCGCTCTTGGAGCTTGCCGACAGCATTCGCAGGCACGGGCTGCTGCAGCCGGTGTCGGTGCGGGAGACCGGCCGGGGCAGCTACGAGCTCATCGCGGGGGAGCGGCGGCTGCGGGCCTGCCTCATTGCGGGGCTCAAGAACATTCCGGCCATCGTCATTGACCGGGACGACAAGGAGAGCTCGGCCTTAACCCTCATTGAGAACCTCCAGCGCAGCGACCTCAACATTTTTGAAGAGGCAGAGGGCATTGCCCAGCTCATTCGGGAGCGGGGCATCACGCAGGAGGAGGCGGCCGGCGTCATCGGCAAGGCGCAGTCGACGGTCGCAAACAAGCTGCGGCTGCTGCGCCTTCCGGAGGAGCTGCGCGAGGCCATCATCTCCGCGGGGCTGACTGAGCGGCATGCCCGCGCCCTGCTGCGGCTGCCGGAAGAGCAGTGGACCGAGGCCCTCCACCGCATCATCACGGGGGGCATGAACGTCAAGGAGGCCGAACGGCTGATTGAGCACATGCTGACCGCCCCGCCCAAACCCCGGCGCAAGGGCGTCATCAAGGATGTGCGGCTGTTTTTTAACACGGTCGACCGGGCCATCGGCATGATGCGGGAGGCCGGCGTCGCCGCGAAAATGCGGGTGGAGGAACTGCCCGACTGCTACGCCTGCACCATTCGGATTGAAAAAAGAGCTTAATCTGCTTTATACATACGGTATGCCGGCGCGCCCCGGCCGTCCCCCCTAACGGCCGGGGCAGAGCACCTAATCTCCCTTTGATGTTTCACATGAAACATCAAAGGGTTCTTTTTTTCCCCGCACTGTTTCACGTGAAACAGTGCGGGGGGTTGTATTTTATTTCCTGCCGCTTTATAATAGACGTAATCGGCCGCACGCGGCAAAAGGACGTCAAAGGGGGAAAAGGCTTGGGCAAAATTGTCGCAATCGCCAATCAAAAGGGCGGAGTGGGCAAGACGACGACGGCCGTCAACCTCGCGGCAGAACTCGGCGCGCTCGGGAAAAAAGTGCTGCTTGTCGACTTCGACCCGCAGGGGAACTCGACGACGGGGCTCGGCGTCAATAAACGGGGATTGCAAAAGTCGACCTACACAGTGCTGACAGGGGAGACTCCCATCGTGGACGCGCTGCTGCCGACTACGGCCGAAAACGTGCTGATTTTGCCGACCGACAACAATCTTGCCGGGGCGACCATAGAACTCGTGGCGGCCTCCGACCGGGTGGAGCGGCTGAAAAATAAGCTGCGGCCCATGCGCCCGGCCTTTGATTACATCCTCATCGACTGCCCGCCCTCGCTGGAGCTTCTGACCATCAACGCCCTGACGGCGGCCGACACGGTGCTGGTTCCGACCCAGTGCGAGTTTTTCGCGATGGAGGGGCTGTCGCAGCTCGTAAACTCCATTCGTCAGGTGACAAAGCTCTACAATCCGACCCTTGAAATTGAGGGCGTGCTGCTGACCATGTTTGACAGCCGCCTCAACCTGACGGTGCAGGTCATGGCCGAAGTTAAGAAATATTTCGGCCCCAAGGTCTACGCCACCACGATTCCGCGCAGCGTCCGGCTGTCGGAGGCGCCGAGCTACGGCCTGCCCGTGCGGGGCTACGACAAGCTTTCACGCGGGGCCCAGCAGTACGCACAGTTTGCGAAAGAATTTCTGCGCAAAAACGGGGAAGTCGTTACGGACTGACGGCCTCTCCAAAGACAAATCCCGCGGCCTCACATAAAGACCACAATTGCGGGGTAAAATCAGGAAAAACAGGGGCACTGTTTCACGTGAAACAATGGCCGAGGGCAGACGTATGGGTTCAAGTCCCATCACACATGCACCCTTGCACCGCCCGGCCGCCACGCCCTTTTGCATTCACTTGAAAGAAGGTGATATTTGTGTCGACCAAGAAACGGGGACTCGGAATGGGTCTTGAAGCCCTGTTCGACGCAAGCTCAATAGATGTGTCGGGGGGCGCCGTGCGCACGGTTGCGCTGTCGTCGGTCGAGCCGAGCGGGGAACAGCCCCGCAAGGAGTTCGACGAGGAGGCGCTGGCCTCCCTCGCCGAGAGCATCCGGCAGCACGGCGTGCTGCAGCCCCTCATCGTGCGGGAGAAAAACGGCCGGTTTGTCATTGTGGCCGGCGAACGCCGCTGGCGGGCGGCCCGCATGGCGGGACTCGCCGAAGTGCCGGTCATGGTCAAGGACTTTGACGACGCCGCCACTTTCGAAGTGGCGCTGGTGGAAAATCTACAGCGGGAAAACCTGTCGCCGATGGAGCTGTCCCGCGGCTATAAGCTGCTCATTGACCGCTTCGGGCTGACGCAGGAGGAGATCGCCGCCAAAGTCGGCCGCTCCCGGCCCGCCGTCGCAAACGCGCTGCGGCTGGCGACCCTGCCGGAAAACGTCATATCGCTTTTGGAGGCCGGCAAAATCACCGAAGGCCACGCCAGAGCCCTCATCGGACTGCCGGAGGAGCGGGCTAATACCCTTGCGGCGCTTGCGGCCGACGGAAAAGTGACGGTGCGGCAGCTTGAAGAGTCCGCCAAGAAGCCCGTGAAGGAAAAGAGCCCGGAGGCCCCCAAAAAACCGGCCGTCGACTACGCCATACACCTTGAAAAACGGCTCGGGCGGGAGCTTGGCCGCAAAGTGCGGGTGCGCCCCAAAAAAATAGAGATAGAATACTATGGCAACGAGGACCTCGACGCTCTGCTTGCGCGCCTCGGTTTGCCCGTGGAGGATGCGTAAGTTGGACGAAAAAAAAGGCCCGGGCTCACTGCAAATTTACGTCGCCGTGTTTTTTGCAATCGCGTTGCTCTTCATTGCGATCGCGGGATTTTTGCAGGAGCGAAGCCTTGCGGCGGCCGAAGAATATGGCAATAAGCTTTCGGAACAACAGGGCCATATCGCACAAAACGACACCATGCTGAAAACCGTGCAGGAGGGCTATGAGGAGCTCCAGCTGGAGCACGCAAAGCTACTGGCCGAGAACGAAGAGACAAAAAAAGAGCTGGAAGAGGCTGCGGCGCAGGCCGAAAACCTCGAACTGCTGCTCGAAGCCCGGCAGCTTGCCGACAGCAAACAGCTTGACGCGGCCCGCGAAAAGTTCGGGGCGGTCAAGCGGCCGGCCACGGAGGCCGGCAGCAGGTTCTACGACGACCTGGAAGAGCTGCTGCTCGGATAACCGGCCTGCGCTCACGGTATTTGGAAGAACATTTGAATGATTTTTAACTGAATAAGGGAGAGAACGTCATGCTCGACATCAAACGAATTAAACAGGACACCGACCACGTCAAGGCCCGCCTTGCCTTGCGCGGGACTGACTACTCGGCCGACATTGACAAGGTGCTGGCGCTCGACGAGCGCCGCCGCGCCATCATTTTCGACAATGAGCAGTGCAAGGCGAAACAAAACGAGGTCTCTCGGAAAATTCCCCAAATGAAAAAGGCGGGGGAGGACACGGCCGGCGTCATGGCCGAAATGAAGGCGCTTTCCGATAAAATCAAAGAGGACGACGCGGAACTTGCCGCCCTCGACGCCGAGATTGAGACCCTGCTGCTGAACATTCCCAATGTGCCGGATGACTCGGTGCCGGCGGGCAAGAGCTCGGACGACAACGTCGAAGTGCGCCGCTGGGGCACCCCCCGGACTTTCGACTTTGAGCCCAAAGCCCACTGGGATATCGGAAAAGACCTCGACATCCTCGACCCCGAGGCCGCCGGCCGCGTGACCGGTGCCCGCTTCCACTTCTACAAGGGGCTCGGCGCCAAGCTGGAGCGCGCCATCATCAACTTCTACCTCGACACCCACACGAAGCGGGGCTACACCGAAATGTTCCCGCCCTATATGGTCAACAAGGACACCATGATCGGCACCGGCCAGCTTCCCAAGTTCGCCGAGGACATGTTCAAGCTTGAGGGCATGGACTACTATTTGATTCCGACGGCCGAGGTGCCGGTGACCAACTACTACCGCGAGTCCATCATCGACGGCACAAAGCTCCCCATGAAGTTCTGCGCCTACTCCGCCTGCTTCAGAGCTGAGGCCGGCTCCGCCGGCCGCGACACCCGCGGACTCATCCGGCAGCACCAGTTCAACAAGGTGGAGCTGGTCAAGTTCTCCCACTGCGACACCTCTTTTGAGGAGCTTGAGAGCCTGACGACCGACGCCGAATATGTGCTGCAGCAGCTGGGCCTGCCCCACCGCACCGTGCTGCTCTGCACCGGCGACATGGGCTTTGGCTCGGCCAAGACCTATGACCTCGAGGTCTGGCTGCCCTCCTACAACCGGTATGCCGAAATCTCCTCCTGCTCCGACATGACCGACTTCCAGGCCAGACGCGCCGGCATCCGGTTCAAAATGAACGCGCAGGACAAGGCAAAGCTCGCCCACACCTTAAACGGCTCGGGCGTCGCGGTCGGCCGCACGGTGGCCGCCATCCTCGAAAACTACCAGAACCCGGACGGCTCGGTCACGGTCCCCGAGGCGCTGCGCCCCTATATGGGCTGCGACGTCATCAAATAATACGGTTAAATTTTCAAAGGGGCGGCTCAGGCCGCCCCTTTTTTGTCCTACAGTGCCTCACCCAAATCTTGACAAATCGAGTGCAGACAAATATAATAAACCCATTAACATACTGACCGGTAGGTTCGTTGGCAATGAGGGTCGCAGCCGGCCAAACGTAATGCCGGAAGAGTATGAAAATGGAGGAAAAGCGTATGAAAAAACGAGGCCTTCGGACGGCTCTTGCGCTGGCACTGGCCATGGTTCTCGCGCTGTCGGCAGGCGCCGCCAGCTACACCGTGGCGCCGGGCGACGTGCTGTGGCGCATCGCGCAAAAGTACGGCACAACCTATCAGGAGCTGGCCGCCTTCAACGGCATCGCAAACCCGAACCTGATCTTCCCGGGGCAGATCATCCAAATCCCGGAGCCGGCAGGCGGCCAAAAACCGGCCCAGCCCCCCGCACCGGAGCCGCCGGAGCAGCCTGCGGCGCCTGTGGCCGTGACCCACACGGTGACGACCAAGGGCAACAACGGCGACGTGGTCGTGGCCACCTCTTTCTTTGACGGCGACATCACGGCCGTGGAGGTCGTGTCCCACAAGGAGACGCCCGGCATCTCGGACGCCGCCATTGAGCGCATTCCGGCCGCGATTGCGGAATATGACACCGTCAACGTCGACACGGTGGCGGGCGCCACCAACACCTCGAATGCGATTTTGTCGGCTGTGCGGCAGGCCATTGAAAAAGAGGGCCTGCGCGTCGAAGACTATATGGGTGAGGTCGGCAAGGGCGTCGCGCAGGCCAAGAGCTACACGGCTGAGGTGCTGATCATCGGCGCCGGCGGTTCCGGACTCGCGGCCGCCAACGCCGCGCTCGCAAACGGCGCAGACGTTTTGGTCATTGAGAAAATGGCGACGCCGGGCGGCGCGACGGCCATTTCGGGCGGCGGCTTCATCGGCGGCGCTTCGGCTTTGCAGCGCAGCTACGGCATCCCGGATGACTCGCCCGACCTCATGTACGCGGACCTCCTGGCCGGCGGCATCACCAACGATGCGCGGCTGCTGCGGCTGTTTGTCGACAACGTCGGCGCGACCATTGACTGGATGAAGGGTGAACTGAAGCTCCCCATTGACCCGGCCGCGCCCGGCACATCTGTGGAGCACTCCCGCAACCGCGGATTTCGCATGACAGGCGGCGCCTCCGCCATCACGGGCTCGCTGGCCGATGTCTACGAGGCGACCGGCGGCAAGCTGCTGACCGAGACCAAAGCGACTGAGCTCATCGTCGAGGGCGGCCGCGTCTGCGGCGCGCTGGCGACCGACGAGGCCACCGGCGCCGCTGTCACCATCCGCGCCGACAAAGTCATTCTCGCCACCGGCGGCTACGGCAACAACCCGGACCTGCTGCCGGAGTCGGTCAGCGACATCCTCTACTACGGCCCCGTCTGCGCGACCGGCGACGGCCTGTTCATGGCCCGCGCCGTGGGCGCCGCCTCTCACTTCATGGACAAGGTGAAAATTTATCCGCAGGGCGTAGAAGTCGCCCCCGGCAAGGCCAAGGTGTCCACCGGCGCCTCGATGGCCGCCACCAAAGTGTCCGGCGCAATCTACGTCAACCAGAACGGCGAGCGCGTCGTCAATGAAAACGCCGCTTTCACCGTCATCCGCGACGTGACACTGCTGCAGCCCGGCCGCATCCTCTATCTTGTGCTCGACCAGAAGGGCTTTGAGGTGTGGCGCGCCAACTCGTCTCTGATCGGCGACACGGTCGTCGAGCAGATGCTGGCGCAAAACGGCGGCACGCCGCTCTTAGGCCACGGCGACACGCTGGAGGCCATCGCCGGGAAGGCCGGCATCGATGCGGCTAAGCTTACGGCCACCGTGGAGCAGTACAACGCCATGGCGGCCGCCGGCACCGACGCGGACTTCGGCAAAGCCGAACCCATCGCACTCGGTGCAGGCCCCTATTACATCGTTGAGCAAAAGCTGCGCTTTGCCTCCACCTTAGGCGGGCTGAACATTTCGAACGGCATGGAAGTGCTGAATACGGCAGGCGTCGCAATCCCCGGCCTGTACGCGGCCGGCGAGATTGTCGGCGGAGTGCACGGCAACGACTCAATGCCCTCCTGCAACGTGGGTTGGGCGCTGACCTCCGGCCGCCTGGCCGGCGAGGCCGTCTCGGCCGATTGACCGCAGCCCGCAGGCAGAGTGCTTTTGACACACCCCCGCAGCGCGCCACCGTGGGCGCGCTGCGGGGGCTTTGCACAAAGCGCACGGCCGTGCTATACTGAATAAGCGCTCAGGCAGACACAGATACAGATATTAAGGGGCTGACGTTTTCACATGTCAAGCGATATGCGCGAGGCCATTGTCCGCACCGTGAAGCGGCTGTACAGCAGATATTCATATGACGAGATCAGCCTCTCCCAAATCATGCGGGAAGGGGGCATCGGCAAGGGCGCCTTATACTGGCATTTTCCAAATAAGGAGGCAATGTTCGAGGCGGTGTTCCGGCAGTGCTACGACGAGGCCGTCGCGGCCACGCGGGAGGGCGTTGTCGACGGGGCCGGCGCCTGTGAATGCCTGAAGCAGCGGCTGCTGGGACTGCTGGCGCTCGACGGCCGCGACCCCGAGGCGCTCAGCGTCGTGCGCAAGCACATCAAGCGCATGGCGCAGGACGAGGTGGAATCCCCCTTTCCCTACGGCGCCTTTAAAGAGGACATGCTGCGGCACATCCGCGCCGGGCTTGCCGCCGGCGAGCTGGCCCCGCTGCCCGAGAGCATGCTTCTGATGCTGGCCCATCTGCACAACAGCGAGCTTATCGCCTATGTCCGCGAGCACCCCGAATACCGGGACCGGCCGGAGGAGCTCGACCGCATCATCGACCGCCTCTTCCGCTCCCTCGTGCCCTGATGCCAAGGGGGCGGGGGCTTCGACGTCATCAAATAGCCTAAAACGCATAAAAGGGCGGCGCGGGCTGCCCTTTTTTATGCAATTTTCTCAAATACGCTCACATTTTATTTGTGGCTACCGGTTTTACCAATCATAACTAAAGTTGAAAAATCAAAAAGTTTGTGTGCGCCTATTTACTTTACTTTTCAAATCTGATATTCTGTATTTTGCGCTATTGCAGGCGCTTTCATTTAAAAGAGGAGAAAATACATATGGCTGAAAAGAAAAGCAAGCTTTTTTACGGCTGGTGGATTGTGTTCGCGGGGGCTTTAATCTCGGGCGCCGGCGTCGGAATTCTCATCAACTGCTCCGGCGTCTTCATCAAGCCGGTCACCGAAGCCATGGGGTATTCCCGCGGCGGGTTCACGCTCTATACGACCATCCAGTCCATCGTCGCAATGCTTTCGGTCCCGGTCTACGGCGAGATTTTCCGCCGGTTCTCGATTCGCAAAGTCATGTTCATCGCCTCAGTCTACTGCTGCGCCGTCTACTTCTGCCTCTCTTTTGCCACTTCGCTCTGGCACTTCTATGTGCTTGGCGCCCTGTACGGGCTCGGGAACTCCTGCATCACCATCATGGCGGTGGGGACGATGGTCAACCGCTGGTTCTTTGAGCGCAAGGGGCTTGCCGCGGGGCTCGCCTTCTCCGGCTCGGGCGTGACGGCGGCCATCATGATGAAGGTGACCACAGCCGTCATTGAGACGAACGGCTGGCGGTTCGGCTACCGCGTTCAGGCGCTGGTCGCCTTTGCGCTGCTCTTTGTCGCCACGGTCTTCATCGTGAAGGACAAGCCGGAGGACATCGGGCTTGTGCCGCTGGGCGCCGAAAAGAAGACTGCGGACGGCGCGCCGCCGGCGCGGCTGGGCCTGACGCGGGCGCAGGCGCTCAAGACCCCGACTTTTTACATCATGGCGGCCGGGTTTTTCCTGAACTCCATGATCGGCATGGGCATCAATCCCCACATCAGCGCCTGCCTGACCGACATCGGGTACGACGTGTCCTTCGCCTCGACCATCATCTCGGTCGTCATGCTCATCATGATGTTCGGCAAGGTGTCGCTGGGCGCGATGTTCGACAAGATCGGCTCTGTCAAAGCGGGCTTTACGGTGGGCTTTGTGCTGCTCATGTCCTCGATTCTCCTGTATTTCACTGAGCTAGGCACCGTCTTTGCCTGGGCTTTCGCCCTCTTCTTCGGGTTTGGATACTCGACGCTGTCGGTGCCCTACTCCTATCTGAGCAGTGAGATTTTCGGCGACCGCGAATTTTCCCGCATTTACAGCATGTCCACGATGCTGTCGGCCGCAGGCGGAGCCATTGGGCCTGTCCTGTCCGGATTTTTGTTCGACGTCACGGGCTCCTACAAGCTGGTTCTCATCCTCTACGCCATTTGCTCCGCGGCCGTCATCCTGCTGCTCGTCACTGCGGCCAAGCAGGGGAAAGCCCGCGGCTACGCCACAGCCGAGTAAATGTTTCTACCCCCTACACTTTGACGTTTCGACACCCTACACTTTTAAGGAGTATTTATGACAACCGCAAAACCAAAGCTGTTTTACGGCTGGTACGTCGTCTTTTCCTGCACGCTCATCATCGGCGGCTCAATCGGCCTTCTCTGGAACTGTGCAAGCGTATTTGTCAAGCCGGTCACTGAGGCGCTGGGCTTCACCCGCGGCGCTTTTACGCTCTATACGACGCTGACCAGCATGGCGTCCACGGTTGCCATGCCTTTTTACGGCGGGATTTTTAAAAAATACGGACAAAAGCGCATTATGTTCTACTGTGCCGCCGTCTGCTGCTCGCTGCCGCTGCTCCTGTCCTTTTCCGGCGTCCTCTGGCAGTTTTACCTGATTGCGCTCATTCAGGGCTCTTTCATCGTCGCGCTTGACGTCATGTCGATGGGCACCCTCATCAACAACTGGTTTCGGGCCAGCAAAGGGCTTGCCACCGGCATCGCCTACGCGGGCTCAAGCCTCATCGGCATGGTCGCCGTGCCCGCCGTCTCCCGGATTGTCGACGCGCTGGGCTGGGAGTGGGGATACCGCTCCATGTCGCTCATGGCAGCCCTCCTCATTTTTCCGGTGCTCACATTTGTCGTCAAGGAGCACCCGGAGGACAAGGGCCTGCGCCGCTACGGCGAAGAGGCGTTTGAGGGCGTCGAAGCCACCCCTGTGGGCGGGCTGACCCGGGGTGAGGCGCTCAAAACCCCCATGTTCTGGATGCTCGGCCTTGGACTCTTCGCCTCCTCGCTCATCACGACCGGAATTGCGACCAACTTCATGGCCTTCATGACCGACATCGGCTATTCCACGGTTTTCGCCTCCGGAATTATATCGGGGTATATGGCCGTCATGTGCGCCGGAAAGCTCGGTTTTGGCTCAATTTTCGATAAGCTGGGCGCCCCGCTGGGCGCACTGCTCGCCGGGCTTGTGAACTTCCTTGCACCGCTCGTCTTGGTCTTCAGCGGGCTGTCCGCCATGCCTTACATTTTCGCCTTCGTCTTTGGGCTCGCCTACGCCACCTCTACGGTGCCGCCGGCCATGCTGACGGCCGCCATCTTCGGCAACAAAGACTTCACGTCGGTCTACGGGACTGTGCTCATGTTCATGACGGTGGGGGGCGCCGTCGGCGCGCCGCTCTGCGGGTTTATTTTCGATTTGACAAAATCCTACCATACGGCATGGCTGCTACTGGCCGTCTGCGGAGCCGTCGCCACATTCTTTTATGTGGTCTCAACGAGCCTCGGCGAAAAGCGAAAAACCTGGTAAAACGTCGGTCGCTCACTTTTACCGTGGCTTTTGCCACGGTAAAATTTTACTCACTTCTTGATGAGAGGGGGCCTATTGTGCGCCTTGACCGCCTGAAAGGCGACCGCGGGTTTTACCGCATGGTCGCAATGCTGGTGCTGCCCATGATCGTGCAGCAGGGCATCACGTTTTTTGTCAATCTCCTCGACAACATCATGATAGGGGCCCTGGGCACCCTCCCCATGAGCGCCGTCTCCATTGTCAACCAGCTCTTCTTCGTCGTCAACCTCACGCTGTTCGGCGGGCTGTCGGGCGTGTCTATTTTCGGCGCCCAGTTTTGGGGCGTCAAGGACTACGACGGCATGCGACGCACGCTGCGCATTAAGCTGATGTTCGGCGTGGCAGTGACTGCCGCAACCACGCTGCTGCTGTTGACCAAGGGCGACGCGCTGATTGGGCTGTGGCTTGCGGGCGACGTCAACACGCCGGCCGAGATCGCCGAAGTCCTGCACGAGGGCATGGCCTACCTGCGCATCATTATTTTGGGCCTGCCCGCCTTCATGTTGACCCAGGTCTACGTCAACACCCTGCGGGAGACGGGGGAGACCGTCGCCCCCATGAAGGCCAGCCTCATCGCGGTTCTCGTCAACCTCGTCGGCAACTACCTGCTCATTTTCGGCAAATTCGGCTTTCCGGCCTTAGGGGCGGCCGGCGGCGCCATTGCGACGGTGGCGGCCCGCGCCCTCGAGGCGCTCTACATCGTGCGCCACGCGCACCGCAACACCCAAAAATACCCCTTCATTCCGGGGCTTTACAGGCGGCTCCATGTGCCGGCCGACCTGCTCAAAAAAGTGGCGGTCACCGGCATTCCGCTGCTCTTGAACGAGGCGCTGTGGTCGGTCGGCAACACCCTCATCAACAACTCCTACTCGGCCAGAGGCCTGCCCGTCGTCGCCTCAGTCAACATTCTCGGCACGGCCTGGCAGTTTTTCGCCGTCGTCATGTTCTCAATGGGGGCTGCGGTCTCGATTCTGGTCGGCCAGAAGCTCGGGGCCGGCGACATCGAGGGGGCAAAGGAGATCAACCTCAAACTGCTGTTTGCGGCCTTTGTGCTGCACATCGGGGTCGGACTGCTGCTCATCGGGGCCGCCCCCTTCATTCCGCTGCTCTACAAGACCGAGCCCGCCGTGCGCACCCTTGCCACCCACCTGCTCGTGGTGGCGGGGCTGTCGCTGCCGGTGCACACCCTCATCCACTGCGCCTACTTCGCCATCCGGTCGGGCGGCAAAACCGTGGTCACTTTCCTGTTCGACTGCGGCTTCATGTGGGCGGTGTCGGTACCGCTGGCCTTTTTCCTCTGCCGGTTTACGGGGCTGCCGGTCATAGCGGTCTACGCCGTCATTCAGTTCGCCGACGTGGCAAAGCTCGGCATCGGACTTGCGATGCTGAAAAACGGCTTTTGGGCCAACAACATCATCGGAGCATAAAAAATCGGGACATAAAAAAAGAGGGCGCAGGCTCTCTTTTTTTATTATTGTCAGTTTACATCTCCCGCCAGACGCCGATGACTTTCCCGAGCACCGCAAGCTCTTCCACAATGATGGGCTCGTAGGCTTTGTTTTCCGGCTGAAGCCTGAAATGTCCCTGCTCTTTATAAAACCGCTTGACAGTGGCCTCGTCCTCAATTAAAGCGACGACGATATCGCCGTTTTCGGCCGTCGGCGTGCGCTCGACGACGACGAGGTCGCCGTCTAAAATGGCGGCGTCCACCATGCTGTCGCCCCGCACGGTCAGGGCAAAGAGCTCGCGGCCGCGGGCAAAGTCGCGGTCGACCGGCAGCGCGCCAAGGGCGTCCTCCACGGCGAGAATCGGCGCGCCCGCCGTCACTTTGCCGACAATGGGCACCGGAACGGTTCGGCGGCCGGGGCCGCCGTCCGGCAAGGCAAGGGCCCGCTTTCGGCCGACGCCGGTCCGCAGCAGCCCCTCCTCTTCGAGCTCATGCAGGTATAAAAAGACGGTCGAAGTGGATTTGAGCCCCACGCCCTCGCAGATTTCGCGCATGGAGGGGGGCAGGCCCACCTCGTCGATGTAGCTTGCAATGAAATTGTAAATCTCTTTTTTTCGGCGCTCTCCCTTTGTCATATTGACCTCCCGGCGATTGACACAGCCATTTCACTGGTTTATAGTTTATATATTGGTTATCATACCACAGCCCGGACAAAAAAGCAAACATTTGTTTTGTTTTTTGTCGTTCGCCATTTAAAAAAGGGGGGGAATTTATGTACGACATCATTTTTAAGAACGCCCACATTGTCGACGGCACCGGCGCGCCGTGGTACAAGGGAGACCTTGCCGTAAAAGACGGCAAAATCGCCGCCATCGGGAAGGTCGCGGGCGGCGCAGCCCGCATCGTCGACTGCAAGGACCATGTGCTGGCCCCCGGATTCATCGACACCCACGCCCACTACGAGTCCATCATCAACCTGGTCCCCGGCACTGAGGCCAACTTGATGCAGGGGGTCACGACCCAGGTCTGCGGCGTCTGTGGGCTGTCGCCCGCCCCCATCAGCGACGAGGTGGAGGGGGACGTCAAGCAGTATGTCAGCTTTGCGGCCGCGGGGCTGACCCTCGACTGGCCGTGGCGCAGCTTTGGCGACTATTTCAACGCCATTGACGTCCTGCCGCTCGGAGTCAACTTCTCGGCCTATGTCGGACACGGCACCCTGCGCATTCTGGCCATGGGCTTTGTGGACAAAAAGCCGACGGCGGGCGAGCTTGAGCGCATGAAAGAGCTGCTGCGGGAGGCCCTGCAGGCGGGGGCACTCGGCATGTCGACCGGCCTCTTCTATCCGCCGGGGGTCTGGAGTGACGTCGACGAGCTGGCTGAGCTCGGAAAAGTTTTGGCCGAGTACGGCGGCGTCTTTGCCTGCCATATGCGCAACGAGGCCGACCAGCTCGTTGCCTCGGTCGAAGAGGTGCTCGAAGTCGGGCGGCGCTCCGGCTGCAAGCTGCAAGTCCACCACCACAAGGTGGGCGGCGTCAGGAACTGGGGCCTTGTCAAAGAGACACTGGCCATGATGGAGCGGGCCCGCAGCGACGAGGGGCTCGACGTCATGCTTGACCAGTACCCCTATACGTATTCGGCGACGACGCTGCGGGCCATCCTGCCGCCCTGGGCGCAGGTGGGCGGCGTGCAGGCCACCATTGAGCGGCTGAAGAGCGAGGAGGCGCGCGCCCGCATCATGGCCGACATCGGCACCGGGCTGCCCTCCTGGGAAAACCAATATGTGCAGGTGCCCGGAGCCGACGCGGTGCTGCTCTTCTACACCCCTCACACCCCGCAGTACCAGGGGCTGAACCTCGCGCAAGCGGCGGCCATCCACGGCAAGGACCCGGTCAACACGGCCCTCGACATCATCATGCTCAACAATGGAAGCGACCTCGCCGGCTACGGCTCCATGAGCGAGGAGGACGTCAAGACCGTCATGCGCTCGCCCCTCACCATGGTGGGCTCCGACACCATTCCGGGCTCGGCCACCGTCAAATGCCACCCGCGCGCCTACGGCACCTTCTCCCGGGTTTTGGGCAAGTACGTCAGAGAGGAAAAAGTGCTGACGCTCGAGGAGGCCGTGCACAAAATGACGAGTCTGCCGGCGGCGCGTTTCGGCTTTGCCGGAAAGGGCGTGCTGCACGCGGGCCTCGACGCCGACCTCGTGCTGTTTGACCCCGATACCGTGCGGGACGTCGCCGACTTTGCCGACTCGGCCCGCCACCCCGAGGGCATCGACATGGTGGTGGTCGGCGGGCGCATCGCCGTGGAGGGCGGTCGCGCGACCGGAATCCGCGCGGGCCGCCTGCTGCGCGTATAAAATTCTTTACTTAACGTATAATTTCTCACAATATTACAGCTTGTATTTAGTAGGCGGGGAGAAATTTCCCCGCCTATTTATACATTAAAAGTGTTCGGCCCAGATATACACACATTGTGTACCGCCGTCACTAAAAGTATGTGTAAAGTGTACGACGTTCTTTTATAAGGAAATAGTGCTTGCATCTATCCACGTTTTGTGATAAAATATTCTCAAATGGCGGCAGCCTTCTGCCCGCTTTTTTCTCTTAGGCCCCCTTTGGGCGGGGGGCCGTGTGGGCCCTGTGGGCTGCCGTTTTTATGATTCAATCGCACGGGCGCAAAGCACGGCTTTGGCCTGTGCAGCCGTTCAAAACAGGAGGATCTGGGTAGGATATGAATTCTCTGGAGGATATCTGGGGCGCCGCATACGCGCGGCTGACCTCCATGTTCACCGACGTCATCGTCGACACCTGGCTGTCGGGGCTGACGCCGGTTGAGCTGCGGGGGGACACCCTTGTCATTGAGGCTCCGTCGAACTTTGTCAAAGAGATCGTCGAGGCCCGTTACCACAGCATGATTGTCGAATGCGTCGAAGGCGTCACCGGCTTTCGAACCTATGTTTCCATTCGCAGCAATGAGGACCCCACGGCCCCGCTGCTGCAAGCGCAGGCGCCGGCCCCGGCGACAGCGCCGCCAGACGAGCCGCCGGGGGGCTATATGGCAGTCGAAGGGTACACATTTGACAACTTCATTGTGGGCAGCTCCAACAAGCTGGCCCACGCCGCCTGCATTGCGGTCACCGACACGCCGGGCGACGCTTTCAACCCGCTCTTTGTCTACGGCGGCTCGGGGCTCGGCAAGACCCATCTGCTCTTCGCCGTGCGCAATCAGATGTGCCGAAAAGACCCGAACTGCCGGGTGGTCTATGTCAAGGGGGAGGACTTTGTCAACGAGTTTGTCAGCTCCATCGGGACGGCGACCATGAGCAAATTCCGGGAAAAGTACCGCCTGCTCGACGTGCTGCTCATTGACGATGTGCAGTTTCTCGCCGGAAAAGTGCAGACACAGGAGGAGTTTTTCCACACTTTCAACACGCTCTATGAAGCTAAAAAGCAGATTGTGCTGACCAGCGACCGGCCGCCCAAGGAGATCATGCCGCTTGAGGAGCGGCTGCGCACAAGGTTTGAGTGGGGCCTCATGGCCGACATTCAGCCGCCCGACTATGAGACAAGGCTTGCCATCATCAACCGCAAAGCCGCAAGCCTAAATATGGTCATTCCGCCCGAGGTCTCGGAGTTCATTGCCGACAGGCTTAAAAAGAACATCCGGCAAATTGAAGGGGCGGTCAAAAAACTCAAGGCCATGCACGCCTTAGAGGGCTACGACATTAACATCGACCTCGCCCGCGAGACCATTAAAGACGTCCTGAGCGACAACATGCCAATCGGCGTTTTAATTGAGCGCATCATCGCCGCCGTGGCCGAGTTTTACGGGCTTGCCCCGGAAGATTTGCTCAGCGCCAAGCGCAAGGCCGACGTCCTTTTGGCCCGGCAGGCCGCCATTTACCTCATGCGGGAGAACACTGGCATCTCCTTAAAGAAAATCGGGGAAATTTTCGGCGGAAAAGACCACGCCACCGTCATCAACTCGGTTCGCCGCATTGAAAAGGAGCTTGAAGTCGACCCGGAGCTCAAAAACGCGCTGTCCGAGATCATGAGCAACGTGCGCAATCCGTAAAACTTTTCCACATCATAACAAGTTTTCCACACCTGGTTTATCCACAGGTTTTCGCCCTTCGAGTAAACAGCCGGAAGCTGTCCCAAGGCAACACACACCGATTTTTTTCAATGAATGCGGGCAAACTATACCTGTTAAACTTTTCCACAGATTTCACATGCCCTACGACGGCTACGAAAAATAAACATACATATCTTTCCTTGCAAACGCACAGGAGAGAAGCCTAAGGAGGATGACAAAATGGGCCTTAGCTTTACATGCGACAGGGCGGTGCTGGCCGAGGGAATCGGCATCGCTTCCCGTGTTGCGATGGCGCGCTCTTCAATGCCGGTGCTCGAAGGCGTGCTGGTCTCAGGCGCCGCGGGGGCCGTTCGGCTGACCGGCTACAACCTTGAGTCCGGAATGGACTGCGTCGTGGAAGCCGACGTCAAGGAGCCGGGCGACATTGTCATTCCGGCCGCCACTTTCGGCGACATTGTGCGAAAACTGCCCGAAGGGCAGGTGTCGGTGGAAATCGAAGGGGCAAAAGTGGGCATTCGCGGCGGCCTGTCGGACTTCTCCATCATGGGATATCCGTCGGCCGATTTTCCCGAGGTCTCAATGGAGCGGGTGGGCAAGTCCTTCACGGTCACGCAGGGCATGCTGAGAAATATGATTTACCGCTCGGTCTTTTCAGTCTCGACTTCCGACGCAAAGCCGGTGCACACCGGGTGCAAATTTGTGGTGGACGGCACCGACATCGAAGTGGTCGGCGTCGACGGATACCGCCTTGCGCTGCGCAGAGAAAAGCTCGAAAGCCCTGTGGAAGAGCCCATGAGCTTTGTGGTGCAGGGAAAAATTCTGACTGAGATTTCCCGCATCATCGGCGAGGGGGACGAGCCGGTCACGGTCTGGGCAGGACGCCGCTCGGTGCTGTTTGAGACTGAGAACTTCCGGCTTGTCACCCGGACGCTCGAAGGGGAATTTTTAAATTATAAGGGCGCCATTCCGCAGACGGCAGCCATCACGGCCACCGTCGACACCAAGCTGATGGGGGACTGCCTTGACCGGGCGGCCCTGCTCATTTCGGAAAAGCAGCGCAGCCCCATCCGCATCCGGTTTGAGGGGGACACAGCCCTTTTCACCTGCTCTTCGCCTTTGGGGCGGGTTTCGGATGAAATTCCGATTAAATCGTCGGGCGGAGACCTTGAAATGGGGTTCAACAACAAGTTTTTGCAGGACGCCCTGCGGTACTGCGGCGAGGATTTCGTGAAACTTGAGATGACGACGAGCCTGTCGCCCCTTGTCATCCGGCCCATTGACGGAGAGAGTTTTGTCTATCTCGTGCTGCCTGTGAGGTTAAAGACCAGTGACCATTGAGATTAAAACCGATTTTATCAAGCTCGACTCGCTTTTAAAGCTCTCGGGCGTCACAATGTCGGGCGGCGAGGCCAAAGAGGCCATTCAGGCGGGCGAAGTGCTGGTGGACGGAGAGGTCTGCACCATGCGGGGGCGCAAAATCCGCCCCGGCATGACCGTCACGGCAGGCGGCGTCACCATGACAGTGACGATCTCCTCCCGCGGGGAGCGGCCGTGAAGGTCATCCGGCTGACGCTCTGCGACTGGCGCAACTTTGAACGGGTGGAATACCTTCCGCTCCCCGGCGTCAATGTGGTCTGGGGCCAAAACGCGCAGGGCAAGACAAATTTGCTCGAGGCCGTCTATATCGCCGGCCGCGGGGTCAGCTTCCGGCAGGGACGCGACCGCGACATTGTGAAGAGCGGCCGGCCGCAGGGGCGGCTCTCCCTCGACTTTGTGTCGGGGGGCAGGGCCCAGAACATCGAGGTGTCCCTGTTTGCCGACGGGCGGCGCAAGGAGATGCTGTTAAACGGACTGCCGGTCAGGAAGACCTCGGAGCTTTCGGGTGTCTTTTGCACCGCGCTCTTTTCCCCAGAGCATTTGAGCCTCGTGCGGGACGGCCCGGAGGAGCGCCGCAAGTTCCTCGACGCCGCGATTTCACAACTCCGGCCAAAATATCAGGCGGCTCTGGCCGACTACGCCAGAGTCCTGTCGCAGCGCAATTTTCTCTTAAAAAAGGGCGGCGGGCCCACGATGCCGGTCTGGGATGAGCGGCTGGCGGCCCTCGGCAGCTACATCGTCATGATGCGGGGCAGCTACACCGCAAAGCTCAAAAAGCCGGCCGGCGCCCACCACGCGGCCATGTCGGGCGGCGAGGCGCTGGCCTTGGAGTACAAGTGGTTTGATGAGGACGAGGCGGCGCTCTACGACATCAAGGCGCTAAAAGAGCTTTTTGCAAAAAGGCTTTTTGACGCCGCCGGGCGGGAACTTGAGGCCGGCGTCTCGCTGGTCGGTCCCCATAGAGACGATTTGGAGCTGACCATTGACGGCGCGCCCGCCCGCATTTTCGGCTCGCAGGGACAGCAGCGCAGCGCCGTTTTGGCCTTAAAGCTGGCCGAATGTGAAATTGCGGAGGAGACGGCGGGGGAGCCGCCGGTGCTGCTGCTCGACGACGTCATGAGCGAGCTCGACGCCTCCCGCAGGGCATATGTCCGAAAAAACATCGGCGACCGGCAGGTCGTCATCACGACCGTGAGCCGCACAAAAAGCGGCGTCAAAATGGAAGGGGGCAAAATCATTCCGTGTACATCCACTTAGGGCGCGATGTGGTCGTGAGAGACCACTGCATCATCGGAATTTTCGACCTCGACAAGACGACGACCGGCGCCGTCAGCCGCGAGTTTTTGTCGGCCGCCGAAAAGGCAAACCGCGTGACCAATGTGTCGAGCGAGCTGCCCAAGAGCTTTGTGGTCACGGTCGAGGATACTATACAGCGGGTATATATCTCGCCCATTTCTACTGCGACGCTGAGCGAACGCCTGTCGCCCGGCCGCATATAGGTGCGTTTTTGCCGGTCTTTTGCAGGGGCCGGCTGAAAATAAGGAGGAACAAAAACAGTGGACACAAGTGATCGCATCTTAGAGGAATACGAGCGCGACGAGCGCCCGAACGCCGTCTATGACGAAAACCAAATCCAGGTGCTGGAGGGGCTCGAGGCCGTGCGCAAGCGCCCCGGCATGTACATCGGCTCAACTTCGGCGAGGGGCCTTCACCATCTGGTCTATGAAATCGTCGACAACTCGATTGACGAGGCCCTGGCCGGCTGCTGCACCCACATTGAGGTGACGCTGCTGCCCGGGGACATCGTTGAGGTGGTCGACGACGGCCGCGGAATTCCGACCGGCATCCACCCCAAAATGGGCGTCTCCACGCTTGAGGTCGTCTTCACGGTGCTGCACGCCGGCGGCAAGTTCGGCGGCGAGGGCTACGCCGTGTCGGGCGGCCTGCACGGCGTCGGCGCGTCGGTCGTCAACGCCCTGTCCGAATGGCTCAAGGTCGAAGTCTGCAACGAGGGCAGGCGGCACAGGCAGACTTTCACCCGCGGCGTTCCGGACGGCCCCATGGAGGTGCTGGAGGCCTGCGAAAACACCGGCACCAAAATCTCTTTTATGGCCGACACCCAGATTTTCGACGAGGTCAACTACGATTACGACATCCTCTTGGGCCGGCTGCGGGAACAGGCCTTCCTCAACGCCGGGCTCAAAATCACGCTGAGAGACCAGCGCAACCCGGCCGACGTCAAGGAGAAAGTGCTCCACTATGAGGGCGGCATCCGCTCCTTCGTCGAGCACATCAACAAAAACCACCAGCCGCTCCACCGGGACGTCATCTACATGGCCGGCCGCAAGGGGGACAGCGCGGTCGAAATCGCCATGCAGTACAACGACCGGTACGACACGGTCCTATACACTTTCGCCAACAACATCAACACCGGCGAGGGCGGCATGCACGAGCTCGGATTCAAGTCGGCCTTGACCCGCATTTTGAACGACTACGCCAAAAAAGCGGGACTGCTGCGGGAGTCGGACAAAAACCTCTCGGGCGACGACGTCAGAGAGGGGCTTGCGGCCGTCGTCAGCGTCAAGCTGCGGGAGCCGCAGTTTGAGGGGCAGACCAAGACAAAGCTCGGCAACGCCGACGTGCGCCCCTTTGTCGAAGGGGTCATGAACGAGAAGCTGACGGCCTTTCTGGCCGAAAATCCGGCTGTGGCGAGGGCCATCATCGACAAGTCGCTGTCGGCCTCCCGTGCCCGCGAGGCGGCCCGCAAAGCGCGGGAGCTGACCCGGCGCAAGACGGCTTTGGACAGCATGAAATTGCCCGGAAAACTCGCCGACTGCTCCGAGAAAAATCCGGCTTTCACTGAAATTTATATCGTTGAGGGCGACTCGGCCGGCGGTTCCGCCAAGGGCGGGCGGGACTCGAAATATCAGGCCATCCTGCCGCTCTGGGGCAAAATGCTCAACGTCGAAAAAGCCCGCATTGACAAGGTCTACGGCAACGAAAAGCTGCAGCCGGTCATCACGGCCCTGGGGGCGGGCATCGGCGAGGAGTTCAACCTTGAAAAACTGCGGTACGGCAAAGTCATCATCATGGCCGATGCCGACGTCGACGGCCTGCACATCCGCACGCTGCTCTTAACCTTCTTTTTCCGGCACATGCGGCCCATCATTGAAAAGGGGCACATTTTCATTGCGCAGCCGCCCCTCTTCAAGCTGACCCGCGGAAAGTCGGTGCGGTACGCCTACTCCGACCGCGAGCGGGACCAGATCCTGGAGGAGATAAGGACAGACGACGCCAACGCCAAAATCGACATTCAGCGCAACAAGGGCCTTGGCGAAATGGACGCCCACGAGCTGTGGGAGACCACGATGAACCCCGAACGAAGGACCCTCCTGCAGGTGGAGCTTTCGGACGCGGCCCTGGCCGACGAGACCTTTTCCATCCTCATGGGGGAGCCGGTCGAGCCCCGCAAGCAGTTCATCAACGAGTATGCCAAAATGGCGACCAACCTCGACTTTTAGCCCCGGCCGCCCCGCCCATTTCAAATACCCCGCGCGGGGGATAC
>DATMZG010000034.1:0-4505 GCA_035560415.1 Candidatus Acidiferrum sp.
CGAAAACACACCCTTTTCGGGGGTTTTCGCGGCTTTGGCGAAATTGGCGCTTCTTTTCAAAGTGCAAATTTTAATCTGAACAGACGAATTTTTCAATTTTCAGGTTATTTGTTTAAGCTGCCTTAAACTGGAAAGCTTAAACGCCCGTCCGGCTACTTTTTTGCCCATCTTTTTTTGCGGGGCGGGGTGCCGGCGGCCGCCTCGACGATTTTTTTAGCCTCCTCGACCAAGGTGGCCGAAGAAGCCGCCGCCTGCGGTTTTACGATGAATATGGCCTCCTCAAACAAATCGCTGCCCGTATCACGCACCACCACGACGTTTTTATTGAGTCCGCGCAACATGCCGTCCCTCCTTTTGTCTCTTGCTCCTGCCATAGTATTTTCCCAATACTGGACGTTTATACCGCATCTGTATCTGCATAAAGCTGCGGGATTTCGCCCCGTTTTCTGGCAAAAAAAGGCTTTGCGTTGCGCCGGACTCCACGCTGTGTTATAATAACCGGGTAGCACCCTTTGCGAGAATTGTTGAAAGAAGGCGCCGATGTCCATCGCGCCGCCAAAATCAATGCCGAAAAACATGCCGACGCTGACCCTGGCCCCGCTGGCGGGCTTTACCGATAAGAGTTTCCGCGCCCTGTGCCTTGAGCTCGGGGCAGGCGGGGCGACCACAGAAATGGTCAGCGCAAAGGCGCTCGTCTTTGGCGATAAAAAGTCGCTGCGGCTGGCAGGTCCGGGCGACGCCCGGTGCGCCGTTCAGCTCTTTGGCAGCGAACCCGCCGTCATGGCCGAGGCCGCCGCAATTGTGGCCGCCCTCTCCCCCGCCGCCATTGACATCAACATGGGCTGTCCGGTGCCCAAAGTCGTTTCAAACGGCGAGGGCAGCGCCCTGATGCGAAATCCCGCCCTGATTTGCCGGCTGGTCGAAGCCGCCGGCAAAAGCGGACTTCCCGTGACCGTCAAAATGCGGGCCGGCATTGACGGGGTCAAAAACGCGCCGGAGTGCGCATGGGCCGCACAGTCGGGCGGAGCGGCGGCCGTCACGGTACACGGCCGCCTGCGGGAGCAGATGTATCATCCCGGCACCGTCGATATGGCCGTCATTGCGGCCGTCAAAGAGGCCGTCTCCATTCCGGTCATCGCAAACGGCGACATCATGACCCCCGCCGACATGGCGGACATGCTCCGGGAGACCGGGGCCGACGGCGTCATGATCGGCCGGGCGGCGCTTGGCAATCCGTCCGTATTCAGAGAGCTTGCGGGCGGGGCAAAAGCCGGGGTGCCTGAGCGCATGGCGCTCTGCCGCCGGCATATTGCGGCCATGGTGGCCGACAAGGGTGAAAGACTTGCCATGCGGGAGGCCCGCGCCCACCTGTGCTGGTATTTGAGGGGCATGCAGGGCGCCGCGGCCCTGCGGGCAAAAGCCGTGCAGCTTGAGACCTTTGCCCAGTTTGAAGCGCTTATGAAGGAGGTGGAACCTGCGTGAACCGAGCGACCGAGCTTGACGACCTTGAACTGGTTCAGTCGATTGTCAGCGGAAATAAAGAGGCCTTTGCGGAGCTTGTGCGCCGGTATCAGCACAAGGTCTACTCCACCGCACTTCGCATGTGCTGCTCCCGCGAAGACGCCGAGGACATTGCGCAGGAGGTCTTCCTGAAAGTATACATCGGACTCCCCCGTTTTCGCGCCGAAAGCAATTTCTCTACATATCTATATAGAGTGGCCATGAACACCGCCATCGACCACCTGCGCCGCAAAGGGGCCATGCCGGACACGACCTCGCTCTACCGCGACAGCGAAGAGGGCGGCTATGTCATTGAGCCGGAGGACCCCGCCCCATCGCCTCTGGCCATGCTCGAGGAGCAGGAGCGAAACGCGGTGCTTCGCTCCGCCATTGAGGCGCTGCCGGTCAACCACCGCGAGATGATTGTGCTGCGGGACGTCAACGGCCTGTCCTACGAGGAGATCGGAAAAATCCTCAACCTCGGCGAAGGGACCGTAAAATCCCGAATTAACCGAGCCCGCGCGCGCCTGCGCCGGGACCTTGCGGCCTTTGGGAACTTTTTTACTCCAAATGAGTCTAATATCGCAGAAAGGGGGTGAGCGACAGTGAAACCGCAGGACAACTCGAATATCGGCGACACATGGGAAAACGAGCTGCGGCTTTATGCGCCGCTCACCATTGAAAACGCGCCTGAGGGCTTCGTGGAGCGGGTCATGGCCCGCATTGGCGAAGTCGATAACTTTTCCGTTGTCACGCAGGCCGATACCCCCGCCCCGCGCCGCACCGACGCACGCATTCGGCGCATGTTGCCGATTGCCGCAACGGCGGCCGCGGTCATGCTGCTCTTTGTCATGCCCGCCTTACAGCGGGGGTCGCTGATGGACCCGAGTCTGCCGGAATCGTCGACGCTCTCGGCGCTTGAAAGCGCCCCGGCCCCCAAAGTGGCGATGCGGCAGTCCGGCGCCAGCGCGACCGAGGGCGACGCGGCCGAAGGCGAAGAAGTTAAGGGCCAGGAGGTCTGGGGCGAAGAGCCCCAAGGCGAAGCGGTTGACGGAGGAGCGTCCGATACGGTGACCCCCTTCATGGCCCCTTCAAATGACGGGGCGGCCCCCGAGGGGGGCGCGCCGACCGAGAAGATTCGCAGTGAAAGCGGGGAGGCCGCGCTCGACAACGGACTTCCCACCCCCTTTCAGTCGGCGCTGTCGCGGGGCTGCGGCGGTACGGTCGGCGAGGGCAACGGCGGCGACTACTGTCTGCTTTACGGCGGCGCGACAGGCCGGCCTGCCGGAATCGCGTTTTGCGTGATTCTCGAGGGCGGCACCCCGCCCGAGGATGTGCTGCCGGCAGTGCCGGGCCAGTACCTGATCACGTCTGAACAGCTTGAGGCCCTGCTTGAAGCGCAGCCGGAGGGCGTCGTGCCCGTCTATGTCGAAGAGGGGCTGACCCCGACCGCGGCGGTCGGACTTGTCATCATCAGGGAACCGCCGGCGGACAATTAAAAGCACTTTAAACGCCCGGGCAGAGCCCCGGGCTTTCTTTCATCTGTTTGCGGAGGTATGCCATGGTTTTCAAAACCGCCCAGCCGCAGGACGCGGCCGAGCTTTCGCACCTCACATACGAGTCGAAGAAGTTCTGGGGCTACCCAGACGCGTATATGGCGCTCTGGACGAGTGCCCTGACGATAACGCCTGAATATATCGAAAATAACACCGTCGTCATGGCAGTGGAGGACGGGGAAATTGCCGGGTATTTCTCTATTGTTGAAGAAGGCCCCCAAGAGGTCCTTGAGGTCGGGAATTACCGGGTGGCGGGCGGATTTTACCTTGACAATCTCTTTATTCACCCCGAACATATCCGGCAGGGGCTCGGCCGGCAGCTGCTCGACATGGCCCTTGAACACTGCCGCCGGCAGGGAATCACGCTGCTGCACGTCCACTCCGACCCGAATGCCAAAGGCTTTTACGAGGCGATGGGCGCGGAGCATTTGGGCGATGTGCCGACCAAAATTCCCGGCCGCGCCCTCCCCGTCATGCTCCTCCGGCTATAGGCTGAGCAAATTTCACCACCCTCTTGTTTTTTTTCTCCTTTGTGTTATACTGTTAAACACGGCATATCCGCGGGTGTAGTTCAGTGGCAGAACATCAGCTTCCCAAGCTGAATATGAGGGTTCGATTCCCTTCACCCGCTCCAAGGCGCTTGCATTTTCTCCGGAAAATGCAGGCGCTTTTCGCTTCGCAAAAAGGCGTGAAGCGCCTCGCGGGCGGGACCAGTCCCCCAAGGCGCTTACATTTTCTGCGGAAAATGAGAGGCGCCTTTCGCTTCACAAAAAGGCGTGAAGCGCCTCGCGGGCGGGACCAGTCCCCCCGCGTGCCCCCTCCGGCCTCCGGCGGGGTTAGGGGGGGCGAGAGGGGGATCATTTCGGCTTTTTTGTTTTGGCGCGGGTCTCGTGCGCACTGTTTTTGTCGCCGTCCGGTACGCCCTCCCCTTTTTCGAGCAGCCGCAGGCAGAGCCTGCGGCAGGCGCAGGCCGTCACAGCAAGGCGCAGGGCGGCTATCGCGGACTCCTCCCCGGGCCGGGGCGTCATTTCGGCCGCCTTTAAGAGCTCCTCTTCATACATGGCCACAAGGCCGTCGTAAAAGGCGGCCGTGTCACCCTGCGGCATCAGGGAGCCGAGCTCTGAGACCGGAAGCACCTGTTTTAGAAGGCAGATGGCGGAGAGCCGTGCCAGGTGCTCGCGCGAATACCGTTTGCCGTCTGGGCGGGGCAGCAGCCCCGACTTGACGTAATTGTGCACCATCGACGAAGTCGGCCCCTCCCCGTCAAGCTGCCGGCCGAGGTAGTCGACGACCTGGTCCATGTACAGCGGAATGTCGGGCAGCCGGTCCCAGACGGCCGGCACTCCGGACTCGGGATGTTCCATGCGCTTGTCCTCCTGTTTTTTTACCAGTATAACGGATGGATATCTTTTTGTAAATACGTAATCGTATTTTTAAAACCTTATTGAC
>DATMZG010000035.1:0-12117 GCA_035560415.1 Candidatus Acidiferrum sp.
AATAATGCATGTATACTTATAAACGTCCAATAAAATATTGTTGAGCGAATTGAATTTGTCCCCTGCAAAGCCAACATTAATGACTCTCGTGAATAAGGGCAAACCCGTCGAAAGGCGGCGACGCAAAGCTAAAGGGCCTGAAAAGGCAGCCAGTTGCTGAAGCGAGTATTTTTATGCCAAAAATTAGCAATTTTACACAAATTTAATGCAATTTTACACACATTTTTTATTCGATTGTGATAGGACATGGTATCATTTCCTTGGAGAGCCAAGTGTGGAGTCAAACGTCATGGCCGCCGTCCGGGCGGCAAGCGCAGTGAGGAGGCAAGTTTTATGCAGCGAGTCACAACGGCCGACAGCATCCTGTTGGCCCAAAAGAGCATGGACGCGCTATGGCTGCGGCAGCAGGCCATATCGGACAACATCGCCAATCTCGACACGCCGGGCTACAAGAGCAAAGCCGTCCTGTTTGAAAGCCTGCTTGAGGACGCCTTGGGAACGGCCGGCCGCGGGCGGGACATGCAGGAGCGTCTCCTGTCGGTTTCCCCCCGCATTGAAGAGGCGCGGGGCCTTGCCGTGGGGGAGGACGGGAACTCGGTTGACGCCGACGCCGAAAACATTGCGCTGGTCCAGGCCCAGTTCCAGTATCAGGCGATGGTTCAGGCGGTGTCGGGCGAGTTTTCGAGAATGAGCTATGTGCTGAACGGAGGCAAGTAAAATGTCGTTTTTATCCTCGCTGAACATCAGCGGCTCCGGCCTCACGGCCCAGAAGCTGCGAATGGACATCATTGCGCAGAACATCGCCAACGCCGAGACCACCCGCACCGAAGAGGGCGGCCCCTACCTGAAAAAGTCGGTGGTCTTCGCTGAGCGGTCCCCCTCCTTCGCCGACATTTTGAAGGGGAAAGAGAGCCTTGGGGGCGTTGCGGTGACCGGCATCGCACAGGATGAAAACGCGGTCAGAATGGTCTACGACCCCGGCCACCCGGACGCCGACGCCGCGGGATATGTGGCAATGCCCGACATCAGCACCGTCGAAGAGATGGTGGACCTCATCACGGCGGGCAGGTCCTATGAGTCCAATATCACGGCCTTCAACGCGGTGAAATACATGGCCGCCAAGGCCCTTGAAATCGGCAAGTAAGGGAGGACGAGCGCATGGCCATCACACCCATCAGCGCGCAGCTCAGTTCAATTGAAGCGATTGTGCAAAACGGCGCCGCGGCCGCTGCCAAAGAGACCGGCGCGGCAAGCCCCTTTGCCGAAATCCTGAAAGGCGCTGTGAACGCGGTCAATACGACCGACGCGCAGGTCAAGGCCGACCAGTTTGCGGTGGCCACCGGGCAGTCGGACGACCTGCACACCCTGATGATTGACGTCTCAAAGGCCGACCTTGCGCTGCAAACGCTGGTTCAGCTCCGAAATAAGGCGCTCGACGCCTACAACGAGATCATGAAGATGTCCATGTGACCCGGTTTTGCAAAACCGGGGGCCTGCGCAAAGGACATTTGCACACCGCGTAAAGTCGAATGTGAGAGCAGATAGAGGTTCGAGATATGAATTTATCGCCCGCGAAAGCGGTCCGACAGATTGGGGAGTTCTGGCAAAAGCAGGGAAAAAAGCGTCAGCGCATCATCATCGCACTGCTTGTCGGAATTGTCCTCCTCTCGGTCGCAGTTGCCGCCCTTCTCAACCATACGACCTATACTGTGCTGTACGCCGGGCTCTCCTCCGACGAGGCAGGCGTCATCCTGGCGAGACTCGACGAGATGTCGGTCAAGACCCAGGTCAAGGACGGCGGCACAATTCTTGTGCCGGAGGGGGACGAGGCACGCCTCAAAATGCAGCTCGCGGCCGACGGATATCCGCGCAGCGCCCAAAACTACGACCTGTTTTCACAGAATGTCGACTTCATGACCACCGACTACGAGAAGCGGCAATATCTGATTTTCCAGCTGCAAAACCGGCTTCAGGCCGCGATTCAAACGCTTGGCGGCGTAAAAAACGCAATTGTGACCATCAGCGTCCCGGAGGAAAACGGCTATGTCCTGACAGGGGACGCCATTCCAGCCACCGCGTCCGTGGTGCTGGAGCTGAGCTCGGTCGCGGGGCTCGATAAACAGCAGATTTACGGAATCGAATACCTCGTGGCCAACAGCGTGCCGGGCCTTGACAGCAAAAATGTGGCCGTCATCGACTCAAACGCCACGCTGCTCAATAACCCCGGCGGGGATACGACGGTGCTGACCGACAAGCTCTCCATTGAGACCAACATCAACCGCGAGGTGGAATCCAAGGTCATCAAGCTGCTGCAGCCGGTCTTCGGCTACAGCGCCGTGCGGGTGGCGGTCAACACCACCATTGACCTCAGCTCAAAAGTGAGCCAGCAAAAGACTTACAACCCGACGGTCGGGGAGGGCGGCATCATTTCGAGGCAGGACCTGACGCAGGAGACAAACGACGGCACCGTGGGCGCTTTCGGAATTCCCGGCATCGCCTCAAACGCCGGAACCACCGTCTACCCCGAAGAGGACGCGGGCGACGGCGAAGGCAGTTCCAGCGCCTCCGCGAGCACCGACTACCTCGTCGACGAGTATTACGAGCAGGTCGAAAAAAACGGGTATGAGATCAAGGACATCACAGTTTCGGTCATGATCGGAAAGCCGAACATGACCGACACCCAAATTGCGAAATACCGGCAGGCCGTGGCCTTTGCGGCGGGCGTCCCGGAAGAGCGGGTCTCGGTCACGGCGGCGGAATTTCTGCTCGAATCAGGCGGCCTTTTGCCCGAGCCGCAGGACACCGTCCCCGGGCTCACGACCATCATCAAGGAAAATCCGATTTTGTTTGCGGCGGGCGCCCTCATACTCCTGCTGCTCACTGCGGGGCTCATCTTCTTCGTGAAAAAGACGCAGGCCAAAAAGCAGGCGGTGGAAGCTGCCGCGCAGGCCGAACTTGCGGCCGCCGCAGCTGCCGCAGGGGAGACGACGGATATTCTGCCCGGCGGAATTGTCTTAAACGAGACGAGAGCGCAGAGCTTAAAACGGCAAATCAAGGACTTCTCGGCGACCAACCCCGACATTGTGGCGCAGCTGCTGCGCACATGGTTGAGAGAGGAACAGTAAAAAATGCCGAAACAAATTCAGTTCGACTCCAGAAAAAAAGCGTCGGCCGTCATCATTTCGCTGGGCACCGAGACTGCGTCAATCATTTACAAGTTCCTGCGTGAAGACGAAATTGAACAGCTCACGCTCGAAATTGCCATGCTGCAGGACCTCACGTCGGAGCAGACCGAACAGTGTCTCGACGAGTTTTACAATCTCTGCCTCGCGCAGAAGTATGTGACCGAGGGCGGCATTGAGTACGCGAGGGAAATTCTCAACAAGGCGCTCGGCCCCCAGGCCGCGGCCGTCCTCATTGAGCGGGTGAACAAGACCATCCGGACGCGCTCCTTTGACTTTTTGCGCAAGGCCGACCCCAAGCATCTCATCAGCATGATTCAAAACGAACACCCGCAGACCATTGCGCTCATCTTGTCCTATCTGCGGGCAAATCAGGCCTCCGAGATTTTGGCCGAGCTTCCGCGGGACCTCCAGCTCGACGTGGCGCAGCGCATTGCCGTCATGGACAGAACTTCGCCCGAGATGGTCAAAGAGGTCGAAAAGACGCTGTCCAAGCGGTTCTCCTCGGTCGCGTCAGTGGACTTCGCCGAAATCGGCGGCGTCAAGTATATGGCCGAAATCATGAACTCGGTCGACCGCGGCACCGAAAAGTACATCCTCGAGGAGATGGGCAAGGCGGATCCCGGCCTTGCGGAGGAGATTCGCAAGCTGATGTTTGTCTTCGAGGACATCACGCTGCTCGATTCCGCGGCCATTCAGCGGTTCTTGCGGGAAGTGGATACAAAGGACCTGCTCATTGCGCTCAAGGGCAGCGGGGACGAGGTTTCGCAGGTGTTCTACCGCAACATGTCCTCGCGTATGGCCGATATGATGAAGGAAGACGCACAGTATCTGCACGGCGTGCGGCTGGCGGACGTCGAGGACGCGCAGCAGCGGCTGGTCGCCATTGTGCGCAGGCTGGAAGAGAGCGGGGAGATCTTCATCTCCCGCGGCGGGAAGGATGAGGTCATTGACTAAAGTAATCAAGGCCCGTTTTGTGCAGCTCGGGCGCGGCACTGAGCTCGACTGCTGGGAAGTGGACATGCCGGCGCCCTTCGGATACATAAACAGGAAGATTCCCGAGAGCGCGCCGCAGCTCATCACCATGCCCACGGCGAAACCGGACGACAGCGCCGACAAGGTCTCGGCCATCCTCAAAGCGGCCCGCGACGAGGCGGCCCAAATGCTGACGGCCGCAAATAAAGAGGTCAAGGCCCTTTGGGAAGAGGCCAGAGCGCTCGGCTATGAGGAGGGCAAGATGCAGGCGATTGCCGATGCCAACCTCGAAATCGGGGAGACGGTCAGCGAAATTTCGGCGCTGCTTTCGTCGCTTGAGGAGCAAAAGGCCGGCATGCTGAGAAATTATGAGGGGAAAATCCGGGACCTCGCCATCAGCGTCGCCAAAAAAGTCATTCAAACCGAAATGGACCAGCACAATGAGGTTTTCTTAAACATTTACAAGGGCGCCGCGCAGGAGCTGCGGGACCAGGAGTGGATCAGGCTTTCGGTCTCCGACATGCAGGTGCAGTTTGCGACCGAGAACGCCGACACCCTGATGTCCCTCGTCCAGGGCGCAAAGCACATTGAAATCGTGGGCTTGCCGGAGGCTCCGGCCGGCACCTGCATACTCGAAACGCCCACCGGGATTGTCGACGCCTCACTCGACACCCAGATGGACAAAATCAAGGACGCCTTCGCGGACGTGGAAATGCTCATCGCCTCCTCGTCCGGCGACATAGGGCCCTTTGCGGATTGAGAGGAGTAAAAATTGACCTTCGACGCATATTTCCGGGCGCTCTCCGGCGTCGAGACAAAAGTGTATATGGGCAAGGTCGATAAAATCGTCGGCTCGGTCATTGAGTCCACGGGGCCCAAAGCCAACATGGAGGAGCTCTGCCTCATCCAGTCCGAACACCTCGACCACCCCATCAGGGCCGAAGTCATCGGCTTTCGGGGAGAGCACATTCTGCTCACCCCGTTTGAGGACCTGAGAGGCGTGGGGCCGGGCAGCCTCGTAAAGGGCACCGGCGACGTGCTGCGGGTACCGGTCGGCGAGGGGCTGATCGGCCGGGTCATCGACGGCTTTGGAAACCCGATTGACCGCAAGGGCCCCCTTCAGGGCATGTCCTTCGCCTCGGTTCAAAGCGTCCCCTCCAACCCGCTGGAGCGCCCCCGCATCGACACCGTCATCCCGTTTGGCGTGCGGGCCATCGACGCCCTGCTCACCTGCGGAAGGGGTCAGAGAATCGGCATTTTCTCCGGGAGCGGCGTGGGAAAGAGCACCCTGCTCGGCATGATTGCCCGCAACATCGACTCCGACGTCAACGTGATTGCCCTCGTCGGGGAGCGCGGCCGCGAGGTCGTGGACTTCATGGAAAAAGATTTGAAAGAGGAGGGCATGGCCCGCTCGGTGCTGGTCGTCGCAACCTCGGACCAGCCGGCCATGATGCGCCTCAAATGCGCACTGGTCGCCACCACCATCGCCGAGTACTTCAGGGACTGCGGCAAAAACGTGCTCTTAATGATGGACTCCCTGACGCGGTTTTGCATGGCCCAGCGGGAAATCGGCCTTGCGATGGGGGAGCCGCCGGTGGCCAGAGGCTACACCCCCTCCATCTACTCGCTGCTGCCAAGGCTTTTGGAGCGGTCGGGCAACTTCGGCAAGGGCTCCATCACGGGCATTTACACGGTGCTTGTGGAGGGGGACGACGTCAACGAGCCCATCTCCGACACCGTGCGCGGCATTCTCGACGGGCACATCGTCTTAACCCGGGCGCTGGCCATGAAAAACCACTTTCCGGCCATTGACATTCTGGCCAGCATCAGCCGCCTCATGAACGAGATTGTGGCTGACGGCCAGATGCAGGCGGCCGGCAAAATCCGGCGCATTCTCTCCATTTATCAGGAGAACACCGACCTCATCAGCATCGGGGCTTACAAGAGCGGCACAAATCCCGAGCTCGACCACGCCATTCGCAGCGTGGCAAACATCAATAAATTTCTGCGGCAGGGCGTGGACGAAAAGGCGGGGCTCGGCGACATCACGCAGGCGCTCGAGGCGCTGACCCAGTGAGGTGGTAAAACATGAAACGGTTCGCATTTCCTCTGGAGCATGTGTTGAATTATAAAATTCACCTGCAAAAAAACGAGAAAGCCATCCTGATGGACCTCCAGTCCCGCCACCAAAGGCTCCTGACCGAGCGCGACGCCCTCACGGAAAAACTGACGGACTGCTGCCGGGAATACGCGGCGCTCTGCCTCAAAGGCGCGCAGGTCAAAGAGATTGTGGGCTACGCAGTCTACCTCGAGGAGCTGCGCAGACAGCTTGAAAAACTCGAAGAGGCCCTGCTCAAATCGCAGGAGGCGGTCGACCGGCAGACCGGCAAGGTCGTGGCGGTCAACAAGGAAAAGCGGGGACTTGAAATTCTGAGGGACAAGCAGTTTGGACTTTATCTGGCCATGGCCAGACGGGAGGACGAGCGGTCAGTCGAAGAATATGTGGCGACCGCGACCCCTTCCGCGGCTTGGAGATAACCACATGAGTGTTACGATGTGAAAGGAGGTGAGACAAAATGATACAACTGGTGCAATTTGACTTTTGCGCGGCTGGAAAAACGCCCGCGGCAAAAGCGGAGGGCCCCGGAAAAGAGAGCGGCTTTGAGGCAATTCTCACCCGCCTGAAGACAAAGGGGGCGGCAGAGGGCGAAAAAGAGGGCAAAGCAGGGCGTGTAAAACTTGAGGAACAGTCGGAGAAAGACCGGGCAAAAGAGGGCAAAGTCCTTGAGGAGACCTTTATCCCGCCAGAACTTTCAGCTCTGCTGAGCGCAGCGCCACTCCCGCAGCCGGCGGAGAATCAGACCGCAGAGACCCTTGACACCGCACAGCCGGCGCCCGCCCTTCAGCCCGCCGTTTCGGCCATGACGCTAAAGGCGGATGCGCCCGCAGCCGCAGTCGCGCAAGCGCAGACCCTGCCCGACCTGCCCACGCAAACCCAAAAGGCGGCGCAGCAGGGGACACCGCACGCCTTTGAAATTCCGGCGGCAGGTGAAAGGCCCCCCGATACTGAGGCGATTTCGGCAAAAGCGGCGGTTTTGGAGCCCAATGCCAAGACCCCGGCGGCCCCCGTTCAGCCTGAGTGGCAAGAGGCCATGCCCGGCATGAAGGCCCCGCAGGCAAACCCGGGCAGCCCGACCGAAATTCATGTGAGCCGTGTGTCTATGGCCGCCCCCCGCGAAAAGGCCCCGGCCATGGACACCGACACCGACGTGAAAATCGCCACGGCCACGGGTACGCAGATGCAGGAGCCGGTCGGAACCGTAAAGCCGGCCGGGACGGCAGCGCAGCCCGCTGCGGCAAACGCGGCGGGGGAGCCCCAAAGGGCCACGCCAAAACGGGACTTCGAAGTTTCGGCGCCCAAAGAGCCGATGCAAAAGGCCGTGGACGCGGGGGTCATTGAGAAAAAAGCGACCCAGCAGACGGAGGAAACTGAACCCGCAAAGCGCGCCCCCGACAAGGCGACAACGCTTCGGGAGGGGGATGCGGTCACGGCGGCAGGCGTTCCTTTGAAGTTTACAGGCTCCGGCGCGGTGGCAAAACCTTCGTCCCCGGACGGCGCCGGACAGCCGCAGCGGCCTGTTTTCGAACAGGTGGCCGGAGAGGTGACAAGGATGTCGCAGAAAATGCCGGAGGAGGGCTCCTGCACGTTTGACATGAAGCTCTTCCCCGCGGGCCTTGGAAAACTTGAAATCCGCATGACCTGCGAAGGCAAAAACCTCGCGCTGACGGTCACGGCCCACTCGGCCGAGGCGGCAAAGCTGCTCTCAGGGGGCGCACAGGAGCTCAGGGAGGCGCTCTCCCAAAACTACGAGGTCACACACCTTGACATTCGCTCGGAAGTCAAGGCCGAGCCCCAAAGCGGCGCCTCGTTTTTCGCAAACGGCTTCTCGGAATCCCGGCATGACGGCGGCGCATACGCGCAGGGGCAGACCCGGTACGCCGCGGACGAGCTGGAAATGGGCGCAAACGCCACTGCGCAAATTTATATTCCGGCTGGGATGCTCAGCGTAAGAGTATAAGGAAAGGAGCTAAGTTTCATGCCAATATCCGGCGCGGATTTTTACAACATCACGAGCGGCTCGCTCAGCGTCGCGGACGCAAAAAAGAAGAGCGAAGAAAACAGCACCCTCTCCATCGACGACTTCTTCACGCTGATGTCGGCTCAGATGCAAAATCAGACCATGTACGACTCGGTGGACACGGCCGACTACATGGCGCAGCTCGTCCAGTACACGACGCTGGCCCAGCTAAAAGAGCTCACGGCCTCGAACGCCACCTCCTACGCCGTCTCCCTCATCGGAAAAAACGTGGAGGTTTTAGGCACGATGGTCGACGGCTCGGAAGCGGTCCTCACGGGCACGGTTGAACAGGTGGCCTTTGACGGGGGGACGCCCTATGTGCTGGTCGGCGGTGTGTACTACGAGGCCTCCGACATTCTCGCGGTCACGGCCGGCGCCACGCCGAGCGAGGAGCCGGCAGCTCCGGAGACAGAGACGGAAACGGAAACGCAGGTGACAGACGTGACAGACGTGGGCGGTGACGGCACAGATGCAAATTGACCAGATTCTCGCCGGCGCCCTGACCCTCGACGCGGCAGTCCGGAAAGTGCAGTCCTCACCGCAGGACACGTCCGTCGCGGCGGGAGAGCGCAAGTCCTTTGACGAAGTCTTTCGGGACGCGCAGGTCAGGAGAGAGGAGCCCGACTTCTCCAAACACGCGCAAGCCCGCATGTCGGAGCGCGGAATTGCCTTGACAGACAGCGACATGCTGCGGCTGCAGGACGCAATCGGCAAAGCGGGGCAAAAAGGCGTACAGAAGACGCTGGTCTTGATGGACCAGAGGGCATTCATCGTGAGCGTGGCGGACAACACGGTCGTGACGGCCATGGGGGGCCGCGACATCACGGAAAACGTATTCACACAAATAGACGGCGCCGTAATCATATAGCCGGTCCTTATGGAGGCTATTGCGCCCCTCCCTGACGGAGAGGCGCCAAACGGTCCGAAATGGAGGAAAAAAACATGTTAAAATCTCTTTCGTCCGCGGTTTCGGGACTTCAGGGCCATCAGACCATGATGGACGTCATCGGCAACAACATCGCAAACGTCAGCACCGCCGGCTATCAGTCGAGCCGGGTCACTTTCTCCGATGTGTATTATCTGATGCTTCGCCCCGGCAACGAGGGCACGACGGCGGTCGGCGGCACCAACGCCTCGCAGATCGGCTACGGCTCGCAGGTCGCCTCCATCGACGTGCTGCACACGACCGGCGGCATGTCCACCACATACCGCGCGCTCGACCAGTACATTGACGGCTCCGGCTATTTCATCGTGCAGGACTCCAATGAAAACGAGTTCTACACCAAGGTCGGACACCTGTACTTCGACGTCGCCGGCAACCTGGTCGACTCGAACGGCAACTTTGTGATGGGCGCGTCGGGCGACGAGCTCTCCGACGGGTATACGCCCGAGCTCATCAACGTCGCCGACCTTGAAAACTATTCGAGCATCAGCGTCTCGTCGACCGGCGTCATCACCGGCGTCGACGATACCGGCGCGACTGAAATTCTGGGCCAGGTCGGCCTTGCGAGCTTTACCAACCAGGACGCCCTGCTTGAATGCGGCGGCTGCTATTTTGCCAAGTCGTCAAACTCCGGCGAGCCGGTCTACGGAATTCCGGGGGACAGCGCCGTGGGCAAACTGGTCTCCGGCGCCCTTGAAGCCTCCAACGTCGACCTCTCGAAGGAGTTCACTGAAATGATCATGGCCCAGCGCGGATTCCAGGCCAATGCCCGTGTCATCACGACCTCGGACGAAATGCTTCAGGAGCTCGTCAACCTCAAGCGGTAATTCGGGAAGGTGACGGGAGCGGGCGCTCCCGTCACCTGACCCCCACAACCCCATGAACGGCAAAAAGCTTGCCGGAGAAAAGGAGCTGCATCCCGTGATTGAGCTGACAAGAATGAACAACGAAAAAATTTACCTCAACGCCAACCTGATTGAATCGGTGGAAGTCACGCCCGACCGGCTCATCACCCTCGTGAGCGACAAGAAATACTACGTGCTCGAGTCGGCCGAGGAGATCGTCTCCAAAATGGAGGAGTTCTACCGCAGAATTTACACGCCGGGCGGCAAGAAGAAACTGACTCGTCCGTAAATAACAAAACGCCGCGGGGGTTGCGCGCGGAAGGGAGGAAAAAAGGGTGCCGGAAGTCCTGTCGCAAAGTCAGATTGACGAGCTTTTGGACGCGCTGCGAAGCGAGGACGCCGCAAAGGCCAAAGCTGAGGCCGAGGCGGCCAAAAGCGCCAAAAGAGTCAAGAACTACGATTTCAGAACACCGAAAAAGCTCACAAAGGAGCAGACCAAAACCCTGCTCGGCATTCACGAGAACTTTGCGCGGCATCTGGCGTCCTATTTTTCCGGCGTGCTTCGGACCTACTGCGAGATCAGCGTCTCCTCCATTGAGGAGCTTCCGTATTACGAGTACAACAACGCTTTGAGCGACAGCATCATGATCGGCGTCTTCGACATCAAGCCCATTGAGGGGGCCGTGCTCTTCGACATCACAAACGGGGTGACTTTCGCCCTCGTGGACCGGCTTTTGGGCGGCGCCGGAAGCGTCTACTCCGAAGACCACGAGTTCACGGAAATTGAAATGGCCCTCATGTCGAAAGTGTTCAGGCAGATGTCGGTCTTCTTTAAAGAGGCCTGGTCCAACCTCATTGAGACCGAGCCGGTCTTTCAGCAGGTTGAGACCAACGCGCGGCTGCTCCAGGCCGTGCCGATGGAGGAGGTCGTCATCATCGTGATGATGGACGTGGCAATCGGCACCGTCAAAGGGTCGCTGGGAATCAGCATTCCCTGCATCAATCTGGAGCGCATCATTGAGCAGGTGGCGAAAAACAAGCTGGCCCCCAAACGGCAGGCCGATCCGTCACAGGAGGAGGAGCTTCGGGAGGACATGCTAAAGCGCATCCGAAATTCTCAGCTTGAAATACACGGAATTCTGGGGACGACGCAGCTCACAATCGGGGACATCGTCAACTTGCAGGTGGGCGACGTCATTCGGGTCGGACAGCACGCCCGGCAGGACATCCGCCTGGCGGTCGGTGAGAAGACCTGGTTTACCGGGACCATGGGCATGAACAGAAACCGGAAAGCGGTCAAAGTTCGGGAAATCCTGTAGCCCCAAGTGTGAATGTATGAAAATTACGGACAAGGGAGCAATACAATGACCACAGCCGACAACAAGCCTGCGGGGACGGTGCATGAAGAGCTCAACAGCCTGGAGAAGGATACGATTGGCGAAATCCTGAACATCAGCATGGGGGCGGCGGCCACCGCCATCTCCACCATGCTCGATTTAAAGGTGGAAATCACGACGCCGGTCGTCACGCTCATGGCTGCCGGCGAGTTCGAGTGCAAAAGTCTGGAGCCGGCAATCGGAACCGAAATCGAATATATCGAGGGGCTTTCGGGCTCGAACATCATGGTCATGAAGCAGCGGGACATCCGCGCAATCGTCAATGTGCTGCTCGGAGAGGAATCCGACCTCGACAGCGTCGAGCCGCTTGACGACATGCACCTGTCGGCCGCCGGCGAAATCATGAACCAGATGATGGGGGCCTCGAGCACGGCGCTGACGAGCTTCCTCGAAAAGCGCATCAACATCTCGACCCCCACCCAGTTCGACGTCTCGAAGGTGGGACAGAAAATCGGGCGCACGCCCGACGAGTGCATTGTCGCGGTGCGCTTTCTGCTCAAAATCGACTCGCTACTCTCCAGCGAGTTTGTGACCGTCATGCCCATTGACTTCACAAAAGAGCTGGTGGCAAGCGCCTTAGGCGGCCAGCTGCCGGGAGAGCCCTTGGAGGAGCCGGTTGCGGCCCCTGCGCCCGCC
>DATMZG010000036.1:0-1112 GCA_035560415.1 Candidatus Acidiferrum sp.
GGCCTATTGGCCCCCCGGTTCCATTGTTTTGGATGAACAGTGTGTGCCCGCTGTTCAGTCCCCCGCGATTTTGGCGTAATAGTCCTCCACCGCGCCTGCGGCGTAATTTCGGCAGTCGACTTCGACCCGCTGGGAGTAGTAGACCTCGAAGTCATCGCCGTCGTAGTAGTTTTCAAACTCGTCCGTATATGTTTCTGCCTTGTAGAAGAGCAGCAGACCCTTGTAGTCGCTGTCGAGGGAGTCGTAGGCGTCGCAGAGCCTGTGCTGGTAGGCGTGGTAGGCCTCGTGGCAGAGGGTGTCGAGAATTTCCGCGGCCGGGCGGGTCAGGAGGGCGTCGGCGCTGACCGTGATGGTGTGGGTGCGGTCGTTGTACTGGCCGACGACGGACTCATCCAGATTCCCGGCCTCAACTTTCAGCTCGTGCGGAAGCCCAAGATAGGTGTCCTCGATGTTGGCGACCGTCTGAAGCAAATTCAGCCGCGCCTCGGCGTCGAGCGTCTCCCAGGCGTCCTCCTCAAGGCTGCGCAGCTCGTCGAGGTGGTCCGCAATCGTATGTTCTTCGGCGGCCAAGGCCGGGGCGACTGTCGGCCTGAGCAGCTCGCGCTCAAATACCGCTTTGACGCCGAGCGGAATGAGCAGCAGGGAGAGGCAGACGGCGGCAGCTGTGCGCCCGCCCAGCAGCCCGTGCCGAATGCTCCGCAGGAGGACAAAGCCGCGCCGCTCCCCGCTTCGGGCTCTCCGAAACAGCGCCAAGAGAAAGCAGGCAATGGCCGCCGTGCCGGCCGCCGCCATGGCCCCGGCGAGCGGCAGCTTCATGCCGGGCCAGTGGGAGAGGACGGCGTGGGCCTCAAAGGGCAGCGCGAGATTGACGTAAAGACTGAGGCCGTTTCTCCGCCTGCCCCATGTCAGGGCGACGCCGGCTGCGGAGAAGGCGATGACAAGTCCCCACAGCAGCAGCGCAGACTGCGCGTCACCCAGCCCCTCCACGCTGCGAAAACAAAACTTTCGATATAGCACCCCCGCAAGGACCCCAAAAAAGACATGCGCCAACGTGTATACGGTCTTCCCCATTTGGTTGCGGTCTCTCATGTTTACACCTCCGCCTTGTGAAC
>DATMZG010000037.1:0-13787 GCA_035560415.1 Candidatus Acidiferrum sp.
GCTCTGCTGCGCCCTCTGTAATCGCCTGCTCGGTCTCGCCCATTAAAAGCTGCTGCCGCGTGAGCCCGAGGTGGGCAAACCTGCCTAAAAGCCCTCTCTCGGCGGCCGACATCATGATGACCCTGCCGCAGCCATAGGGCGTCGCAAAGAGGGAGAGGGACTCCGGCAGCAGCGTGCAGATGTGGGCGAGGTTCCAGGAGCCAGAGGCCGGGGAGAACAGTTTCAGGGTGTCAGGCATCCGTAGAGACCTCCATGAGCTTTTTCGCGAGGGCAACAAACGCGGCGGCGGCGGGGCTCTCCGGGGCCATACACAGGGTGGTCGTCCCCGCGGCGTCGGCCGCCGCGATGAGGGGGTCGCGGGCCAGCATCGCGACGACGGGGGCGCCGGCCTCGGCCGCAAGGGCGGCAATGGCCGCCTCTTCGCCCTCGACGTCCCGCCGGTTGCCGATAAAGCCCGTGAGAGTTGCGTAGCCGCGGCCCTTGAAGGAAGCTAAAGCCAGCGAGATGTTGGCGGCGGCGTAGAGTGACATCTTCTCGCCTGAAGTCACAATAAACACGTCCTTTGCGTAGCCGCCCCGCAGCGGCATGGCAAAACCGCCGCAGACGACGTCGCCCAGCACGTCGTAGAGCACGACGTCGGGCCTGTAAATTTCAAAGGCCTTTGCGCCCGCAAGGGCCTCAAAGGCGGCCACGACGCCCCGCCCGGCGCAGCCGGTGCCGGGCGGCGGCCCGCCGCACTCGGCGCAGAGCACGCCGTCGGAGCCGCGCCGCACGGCCCTGTCCAGCGAGAAATTTCCGTCCCGGAGCAAGGAGAGAATGGTCGGGGTGGGGACCCCGATTGTATGTAAAAGCGTCGAGTCGGCCTTGGGGTCGCAGCCGATCTGCATGACGGCAAGTCCGTCCGCGGCAAGGGCCGCCGCGACATTTGAAGTGACGGTCGACTTGCCGATTCCGCCCTTGCCGTAGATGGCGATTCGCTTCATGGAAAACTCCTTAGAATGAAAAGTCCTGCGCCCGAAGGCGCAGGACAATAAGGCCGCATTCGTGATACGACGCTATGCCTCGCCCCCCGGGACGCACCCTCGGGGAAAGTACAGTTGCATGTTGTAAGCCGCGCGGTCGGGTAAGCCCTCCCGTCAGGCAAATTCATTATAGCGCGGATGGTAAAAATATGCAAGTAAAAAGTTAAAAAAATATCACACTATATTTTCCGGCCGCACTTGGGGCAGTAGACGATGTCTTCCGGATAGCGGGTGAGGGGCTCGCGGCACCATGGGCAGTAGCGGGCGCCCTCCTCCTTCGGTTTTTCCTGCGGCATATCCCACGGGTCGCCCCCCTTGACCCACTTTTGGGCCGGGTCGCGCTCCTCATTTTGCTCCGTGATGTCGAACATGGAGTAGCGGTCTTTGCCGGTGGCGTTTTTATAGTGGTAGACGGCCTGCACAATGCCAAGCCCCACGAACAGCACCCCGAAGAGCGGGAAAATGAGGCCGAAGATGCCCGTGCCCCTTGTCATGGAAAAGGCCATGACGGTCCAAAAGATGCCGAAGATGGCCGCGAAAATTGAGCCGATGGCGCCCATTCCGGAGGGGCCGCGCCCGGGTTTAATGCTTTTCAATCAAGTGTCCTCCGTTCACCGTTTTTCCGGCAGAACCTCCAGCCAATAGCCGTCGGGGTCCTCAATAAAATAGATACCCATCTGAGGGTTTTCGTAGCAGACGCAGCCCATTTTTTTGTGCATGTCGTAGGCCGCCTTGTAGTCGGGGGTCGTAAAGGCGAGGTGGATTTCATTGTCGCCAAGGTCGTAAGGGCCCTCGCGGTCGGCAAGCCAGGTCAGTTCCAGCCTGTGGGTCGAGGAGCCATCGCCGAGGTAGACGATTTTGAAGCCGTCGCCGTTGATGGTGCGCACCGGGACAAGGTCCAGCGCCTCCTTGTAGAAAGCGAGACTTTTGTCAAGGTCGAAGACGTTCAGATTGTTGTGGACAAAGGTGAATTTCATCGGGCGTTCCTCCTGTCAGTCAATCGGGATTTGAATTTCGTAGACGCTGTCTTTAAAATCGGTAAAATTGTCCTCATACTCGTTTGCAAGGACAAAGGGCGGGGGCGTGCGCCCCTCAAACCGCGCCCGGATGGCGGCGGCGGGCGGCGGGGCCGACAGCAGCTTTGTCCTAAGACAAAAGTAGCGGCCGGCCGGTAGCGCCATCACACCCGGGCAGGGGGCGGCGGGCGGCTCCATCAGATAAATGTAAAAGTGGGTGGGGACAAAGAGACCGTCCGCCAGCGCCTCATAGTCGAGCAGGTAGCCGACCTGCCGCAGAAAGGACAGGCCCGCAAGCTCTTTGCTGTGGCGGCGGCGCAGCAGCCTTGCCCCCGCCGTGCCGTAGTAGGGCTCATCCGCCTCAACCCGCTCGGTCAGAATGTACCGGCAGGGCTCTTCCACCTCAAACGGTACATCATTTGAGCCTGTCTTGTCAAGATGTTCATAGTAGCCGATGTACCACATGAGCTGCGCTTTGACGGCTGCAAGCCGCGCCATTTCAAGCGCCACCTCGTCCGACCGCCGGCGCAGCGCAGCCGATAGGGAAGCGACGTCGCCCCCCGTGATGGCGTGCGAAATCTCCTTTAAGCTCAGCCCCAGCCCCTGAAGATACCGGACCCGCTCAATGTAGCCGATCTGGTCATAGGCGTATTTGCGGTAGCCCGTTTCGGGGTCGACGTAGGCGGGCACGACGACGCCCTCCCTGTCGTAGTACCGCAGGGTCTGGGTCGAGAGGTCAAGCAGCTCACACACTTCGCCGATGGAATACAGCTCTTTCAAAGTTATACCTCACTATAATGTTTTGGGCTTGCCGAACAAACATAAAGTGGTTAAAATAGAGATGAACTTAAAATTTATCGAGGTGAACCGTTATGAATCCATCCATGGAATCCGAGTATCTCTATACCGGCGAGCGCGTCGAGGGCATGGATTTCAAGCCCGAGTCAATGCCCTGCTTTTTGACCACGGCCTTCGTCATGGACGATTTGACCGAGGTGGGCAAGGTCTACGCCAAAAAAGGGTACACCTATATCCGCACGAATAACCCCAACCGCACGGCCCTGGCCGAGACCGTCACGATGCTCGAGGGCGGAGCCGCGACCGACATCTTCGCCTCCGGCATGGGCGCCATCACGAGCACGCTGCTCACCCTTGTCGAAAAGGGCGACCACATCCTCTGCAACAGCGCCATCTACGGCGAGACCTACAACGTCTTAGAGGAGATCATGCCCAAGTGCTCGGTCGAGACAAGCTACGCGCCCCTGCATGACCTTGCGGCCGCAAAGGCCGCCATCCGCCCCAACACCAAAATTATTTATACCGAGGTCGTCAGCAACCCCACGATCCGCATCGCCGATATCGAGGGACTTGCAAAGATGGCCCACGAGGCGGGGGCGCTGCTCATCGTCGACAACACCTTCACGTCGCCCTTTGCCATAAGGCCCCTCGACCACGGGGCCGACATGGTCATCAACAGCCTGACCAAGTTCTTAAACGGCCACAGCGACGCGATGGGCGGGTCACTCACCATCAAGGACGCCTCCCTCATGCCGAAAATTCACCACATGGCCATGCTCTGCGGCACGCCGGGCGACCCCTTCAGCGCCTGGCTCATTGAGCGGGGGCTTCGCACGGCGGCCCTGCGCATTCCGCGCCAGATTGAGACGGCGGCAAAGCTCGCCCACGCCTTGGAGAAAAACCCGCACGTCGAGCTTGTCAACCACACGAGCCTCGACAGCCATCCCCAGCGGGAGCTTGCGAAAAAGCTGCTCGGTGAGGACGGCGGCAGCGCCATGCTGAGCTTCATCGTGCCCGAGGATATCAAGAAGATAGACGTCTTCATGGGCAAGCTGCGGTACGCCCGGTATGCGCCGACTCTGGGCGGTTTTCGGACCACCATGAGCCACCCCGTCACCTCCTCGCATCCCAATGTGCCGGACGATGTGCGCCGGGCCATGGGCATCACGCCCGGCATGATCCGCATTTCGGTCGGCATTGAAAAGGCCGAGGACCTCATCGCCGACTTCGAGCAGGCGCTGACGGCCTTTGACGAGTAGTTTGCAGTTTTATATACGGGGGGAGGCCTTTTTCGGGGCCTCCCTTTCCTTTTGCCTACGGCTTTAGGATTTGCCGCCCTTGATTTTTTTCCAGTACTCGGCCGCCGCCTGCTCGGTCTTGTTGTCACCGGGCGTGTAGTAAACGCGGTCTTTGAGCGCATCCGGCAGGTACTGCTGCGGCGTCCAGCTGTTTTCAAAGGCGTGGGGGTACTGATAGGTCAGCCCCCGCCCGAGATTCTTTGCGCCCTCGTAGTGGGTGTCTCTGAGGTGGGCGGGGATTTCGCCGCCGCCCCCTTGGCGCAGGTCCTCCATGGCGGCGTCAATTCCGCAGATGGCGGAGTTGGACTTTGGGGAAGTCGCGACCAGAATGACGGCCTCGGCCAGCACAATGCGGGCCTCGGGCAGGCCGAGCTCCCGGGCGGCGTCGCAGGCCGCCTTGACGACGGGCAGCGCCATCGGGTAGGCGAGCCCCACGTCCTCGGCCGCGGTGACTAAGAGCCTGCGGCAGGCCGAGGGCAGGTCGCCCCCCTCTAAAAGCCTTGCGAGGTAGTGGAGCGCCGCGTCGGGGTCGCTGCCCCGCAGCGACTTCTGGAAGGCCGACATGACGTCGAAGTGGCTGTCGCCGTCCCGGTCGTACCGGACGGCAGATTTTTGCACGACGGCGGCGGCGAGCTCCATGGTGACGGCGCCCTTTGCGGTCAGCGTGATGAGCTCGACCGCGTTGACGGCCTTGCGCACGTCACCGCCGCAGGAGGCCGCAATGAACTCGTCGACCCCCACCTCCCTCGTCACCGGGATACCCGACTCGGCCGCGACAAAGTCAAAGGCCCTTTTCACGACCGGCAGCACGTCCTCGGGCGTCAGCGGCTTGAACTCAAAGACGGTCGAGCGGCTTAAAATGGCCGGGTAGACGTAAAAATAGGGGTTTTCGGTCGTGGAGGAGATGAGGGTGACCTTGCCGTTTTCAGTCGACTCAAGTAGCGTCTGCTGCTGCTTTTTGTTGAAGTACTGGATTTCGTCGATATAGAGCAGCACGCCGTCGGGCGCCATCATGGTGCCGACCTGGTCGACGGCATCCCGGATGTCGGCAGTGCCGGCCACCGTGGCGTTGAGCCGCACGAGGGTGCGCCCGGCGGCGCGGGCCAGAATGTCGGCCACCGTCGTCTTGCCGATGCCGGGCGGGCCGTAAAAGACCATGTTGGGGATGGCCCCGGCTTCCAGCACGGCGCGCAGCACGCCGCCCTCGCCAATCAGGTGGCGCTGGCCGGCGACCTCATCCAGGGTTTTTGGGCGCATTCTGTCCGCAAGCGGCTGCATAGTTTCCTCCGTTTCCGGTTCATAGAGGCCAAGCCGCGGCGGGCCGCGGCTTGGCGCTTGGACTTTATCGCAAAAATGAATGCTTAATTAATACAGCGGGTATTTTTTGCACAGGGCGTCGACGCCGGCCAGAACCGCCGCCTTGTTGCCCTCGAAGTCGCGGGCGACAAGGCCCATGAGCCTTGCGACTTCGGCCATGTCGGCCTCCTTGAAGCCACGGGTGGTGACGGCCGGGGTGCCGACCCGGACGCCGGAGGTAACGCCGGGGCCCTTGGGGTCGCGCGGGATGGCGTTCTTGTTGAGGGTGATGCGCACCTCGTCGAGCTGGTTGGCAAAGAGCTTGCCGGTCAGGTTGAAGGGCCGCAGGTCCACGAGGCAGATGTGGTTGTCGGTGCCGCCAGACACGAGCGAAAAGCCCTCGGCCAGAAGTGCCGCGGCAAAGGCCTTGGAGTTTGCGACGATTTGCTTTTGGTATTCCTTAAATTCCGGTTTCAAGGCCTCGCCAAAGCAGACGGCCTTGCCGGCGATGATGTGCATCAGAGGCCCGCCCTGGGTGCCGGGGAAGACGGCCTTGTCAATTTTGGGGCCGTACTCGGCCTTGGAGAGAATCATGCCGCCGCGGGCCCCCCGCAGGGTCTTGTGGGTCGTCGTCGTGACGACATCGGCCACCGGCACCGGGTTCGGGTGAATTCCTGCCGCGACAAGGCCCGCAATGTGGGCCATGTCGACCATGAGCAGGGCGCCGACCTCTTTCGCAATCTCGGCGAATTTGTCGAAGTATATGGTGCGGGGATAGGCCGAGGCGCCGGCCACGATGAGCTTCGGCTTGTGCTCTTTGGCGAGGCGCATAACCTCGTCGTAGTCGATGAGATGGGTCTCGGGGTCGACGCCGTAGGGCACGAAGTGGTAAGTCATTCCAGAGGCGTTGACGGGGCTGCCGTGCGAGAGGTGGCCGCCTTCGGCGAGGCTCATGCCGAGCACCGTGTCGCCGGGGCTGATGAGGGCTTGGTAGACCGCCATGTTGGCCTGGGCGCCGCTGTGGGGCTGTACGTTGACATGTTCTGCGCCGAAGAGCTGCTTGGCGCGCTCGATGGCGAGGGTCTCGACCTCGTCTACATAGGCGCAGCCGTTATAGTAGCGTTTTCCGCTGTAGCCTTCGGCGTATTTGTTGGTGAGTATGGTACCGACGGCGGCCAGAACCGCTTCGGACACGATGTTTTCGGAGGCAATCAGTTCGATGTTGGCGCGCTGTCTTTCGAGCTCCCGCTCAATGGCTGAGCCCACCTCGGGATCGGCCGCCTTGACTACGTCGATGTTGTACATGTCCACATCTCCTTCTCAAAATCGCTTGAAATGCTCACAGGGATATTATACCGTAGAGAACGGCGCATTTTCAATGTGTAATGTCACCAACATTGTAGACAGGCTCTGGACGTTATAGTACAATTGGTGCAGAGGTGATTCCGGTTGACAAAAACTGAGCGCGCGGCGGAGGTCACCCGCCGGCTTGAAGAGAAATATCCGCAGGCTCGCTGCTCCCTTGACTACGGCAAGGACTACGAGCTTTTGATTTCGGTGCGCCTTTCGGCCCAGTGCACCGACGCCAGAGTTAACATCATCACGCAGGAGCTGTTTGTCAAATATCCGACGCTTGAGAGCTTTGCAAACGCCGACCTTGAGGAGCTGCGGGCTGACGTGAGGCCCTGCGGCTTTTTCAAGGTCAAGGGGGCCGACATCAAAAACATGTGCGGCATCCTCCTGGCCGAGCACGGCGGGCGGGTGCCGGACACGATGGAGGCGCTCTTAAAGCTGCCGGGGGTCGGGCGCAAGACGGCCAACCTCATTTTGGGGGACATTTACGGGGAACCCGCCGTCGTGGCCGACACCCACTGCATTCGCATTTCAAACCGGCTGGGACTGGCCGAAAGTCCCGACCCCTATAAAGTGGAGCTGGCCTTAAAAGAGGTGCTCGACCCCGCAAAGTCAAACGACTTCTGCCACAGGCTGGTGCTGTTCGGCCGGGAAGTCTGCCAGGCCAGAAAGCCGCGGTGCGCCCTCTGTCCGCTCTTTGACGTCTGCGAGAAAAGGGGCGTCTGATGGCGGGCTGGAACCTGTGGCACGGGTGCCACCGGGTGTCGGAGGGGTGCCGCAACTGCTACGTCTACGCGGCCGACGACCGGCACGGCAGGGACGCCTCCGTCGTCTACAAGACGGGGGAGTTCGGCCTGCCGCTGGCCCGTGCCAGGGACGGCACGCTGAAAATTCCGCCGGGCTCTATGGTCTACACCTGCTTTACCTCCGACTTTCTTTTGGAGGACGCCGACCCGTGGCGGGAAGAGGCCTGGGACATGATTCGAAAGCGGCCCGACTGCCGCTTTCTCTTCATCACAAAGCGCATTGAACGGCTGGCGGGAACCCTTCCCCCCGACTGGGGGGAGGGCTGGGCGCACATGACTGTCATGGCCACCTGCGAAAATCAGCAGATGGCCGACTTCCGGGCGCCCATATTGAAAGACGCCCCCGTCAAACACCGCGGCATCGCCTGCGAGCCGCTTCTCGGCCCCGTGGACCTGTCGCAATACCTTGGCCCCTGGCTTGACGTCGGCGTGGTGGCCGGGGGCGAGTCGGGGGAGTTTGCCCGCCCCTGCCGGTATGAATGGGTGCTGTCGCTGCGGGAGCAGTGCGTCGCGGCCGGCGTCCCCTTCACCTTTAAGCAGACGGGGGCAAAATTCATCAAGGACGGCAGGCTTTTTCGCGTCAGACGTCGGGACCAGCACCCGCAGGCTTCAAAAGCGGGCATCAATTTTAAGCCGCCCCATCTAAAATGACCAATGTCCATTTATTATATAAAGTATTTACAAATTCCCTCTTGCAATTTATCGGGGGTATCGCCTACAATAGGAATTGACAGGAAAATCGGTGCAATTATCGCTGGGGGGTATACATATGGGCGAGCTGTGGCAGCTGTATAATGTGAGCATTGTGCTGGAGTACCAGCTCAATGCGGCGGGAATAAAAAGTCCGGCAGACCTTCGGGCCATGGGCAGCAAGGAGGCTTTTCACAGACTTCGGGAGCGGGATGAGACGCTCGGCGCCGATGTGCTGGTGTCGCTTGAGGGGGCCACGCAGGGAATGCGCTGGTACAAGTTGCCCAAAGAAGTTCAGCAGGAGCTCAGGGACTATTACGAGGCAACTTACGGCATAGGCGCAAAAGAAGAATCATGACTGTTTTGGGCCCCGGGGAGTCTTCCCGGGGCTTTATATTCGAACGGGAGAAAGAGATGTATCTGATTGAGACAAAGCGGCTGGGGCTGCGCAAACTTGAGGAGGGCGACTTTGAGGCGCTTTACCCCATTTTGGGCGACCCCGCGGTCATGTATGCCTGGGAACACGGCTTTTCGGCAGACGAGGTGCGGGAGTGGATAGGCAAAAATAAAAAGCGGTATGAGCGCGACGGTTTTTCCTATTTTGCCGCAATTGACAAGGCGACCGGCCGCCTTGTCGGGGTCATCGGCCCCCTGATGGAGGACATTGACGGGGCGCAGGTGCCGGGAGTGGCCTACATCATCGGAAAAGAGCACTGGGGACAGGGGTACGCCCCCGAGGGGGCCGGCGCCTGCATCCGGTATTTGTTTTCGCAGCACGGGGCGGACAAGGTCATCGCCAGCATTCGGCCGGACAACGCCGCCTCGCTGCGGGTCGCGAAAAAACTCGGCATGACAAAAGCGGGCGAGCACACAAAACCGGTGAACGGAAAAGAGGTCTTGCACCACATTTACAGCGTCTCAAAATAAAGAAGTGCGCCGCGGGCAAGAGGCCCGGCGGCGCAATTTTTTTGTGCTTTGAGAAAATCAGCCCAGCAGCCCCAGAACCTCGTCCTTGGGGCGCACGCCGACCGAAGTGGAGACCGCTTTGCCGCCCTTGACGACGACAAGCGTCGGAATGCTCATGACCTTGAACTGCATCGCAAGGTCGCGCTGCTCATCGACGTTGACTTTTCCCACCTTGATGTCGTCCCGCTCTTCGGCGATCTCGTCGACAATGGGGGAGAGCATGCGGCAGGGGCCGCACCAGGACGCCCAGAAATCGAGCAGCACCGGCTTGTCCGATGCCAGCACTTCATCGTTGAAATTGTCTTTGGTAATCGTAATAATCGGCATTTTGTTGTCACTCCTTTTGCGGTACATGTGTGTAGTATGTCCTGCGGCGCCCCAATTACAGCAAAAGCGTCATGCTCCGCAAAGGGAAATGCGGCGCCTGCCGCACCGGGCGGCTTTCGTACAGGAATAGTATAACATATTTGTAAAGTTTCGGCAAGTATGGTATACTATGGCAGATGTAGCTGACCAATATAGCCGACGAATTAAACTGAACAACATAAAAGGGGTGTACGCATGATTGACTTGACGATTTCCAAAGAGGGGCGGGCGCGCGCTGTCAAAAAGGCGAGAGACCGCGGCTTTGTCGTGCCGACGCTGCGCCAGATGTACGATCCGTCGGCCGTGCCGCAGGACATTTTGGACAAACTTGCAAAGACCGGCCTCTGGGAGGTCGACCCCGTCAACATGTTCCGCATTTCATGGCACAACGAGCCCGCGCAGCAGGGCGGGCTTTTCGGCCCCGTCAACTATGTGGAGCTGCCGTCGGCTTTGACGGGCGTTCCGGCCCGCATCGTCTGCCTTGTCGGCAAGTGGTTTCCGACCGGCTGCCACAAAGTGGGGGCGTCGTTTGGCTGCCTCGCGCCCCGGCTTGTCACGGGGCAGTTTGACCCGACTTATCACAAGGCGGTCTGGCCCTCGACCGGCAACTACTGCCGCGGCGGCGCTTTTAATTCAAAGCTCCTCGCCTGCGACTCCATTGCCATCCTGCCCGAGGGCATGAGCCGCGAGCGGTTTGAGTGGCTTGGAAGCGTCGGGGCCGAAGTCATCGCCACCCCCGGCAGCGAGAGCAACGTCAAGGAGATTTTCGACAAGACAAACGAGCTGCGCAAAAGGCCCGACTGCATGATTTTCAACCAGTTTGAAGAGATGGGCAACGTGCTGTGGCATTACAATGTCACGGGGCGGGCCATTGCCGAGGTCTACGAGGCCATGAAAACCCCGACTTCCCGCATGGCGGGCGTCTGCTTCACTTCGGGCTCGGCCGGCACCCTTTCGGCCGGCGATTACATCAAGGACGTCTATCCGCGGGCCAAGCTCGCGGTCGGCGAGGCGCTTCAGTGCCCCACCATCCTTGAAAACGGCTTTGGCGCCCACCGCATTGAGGGCATCGGTGACAAGCACATCCCCTGGATTCACAACGTCAAAAACACCGACATGGCCGTCGCCATTGACGACGCCGACCCCATGGCGCTGCTGCGGCTCTTCAACGAGCCGACCGGCAAGACGTATCTGATAGAGGAGTTAGGGCTTGACCCGGCGCTCGTGGAGAGCCTGTCGCTCTTTGGGATTTCCGGCATCGCCAACATGCTTGTCGCTGTGAAAATGGCCAAATACTACGAGCTGACAAAGGACGACGTCATCGGCACCGTCCTGACCGACTCGGCCGACATGTACCTCTCCCGCATCAAGGAGCTTGCCGAGGAGGAGGGGGCCTATACTCCGATGAAGGCCGCCGTCGATTACGCCGCGCACCTCGCCGGCGTCAAGACCGACAGCCTTGAGGAGCTGACCTACGCGGCCCGCCGCCGGGTGCACAATTTAAAATATTATACCTGGGTCGAGCAGCAGGGCAAAAGCATAGAGGAGCTTGACGCCCAGTGGTACGACCCGGACTACTGGGACGGCGTACACCGTCAGGCGGACGAGCTCGACCGCCTCATTGAGGCTTTCAACGCCGACGCGGCGGGGAAGTAAGCGCGAGTATATATAAACGGCCGCCATGCAGCGCATGGCGGCCGTTTCTGTTATTCGGAAGCTATCCGGTACCGCGCAAGCTCGCGGTAGTAGCGGATGAGCTGCGGCATAATGCGCGCCCACGAAAAGTCCTTTGCGGTTTTAAGGCCGCCGGTGCGCAGTCGGTCCCGAAGTGTGGGGTTTGCGTGCAGCGCAAGCAGCTTATTTGCAATGTCTGCGGGATTTTGCATTTCGACAAAGAGGCAGTTTTGCCCCTCCTTGGCGTAGGACAGCACCCCTTCATTGCGCGTGGTCAGCACGGCGCAGCCGCAGGCCATGGCCTCGAGCACCGGCAGGGAAAAGGATTCATAGGTCGAGGCGCAGACAAAATAGTCGGCGCTGCGCAGCGCGGCGCCGATGACCGCCTGCGGCGGATTGACGTAGAGATTGCCCACGGGGTTGTCCGGCCGGTCCCGGCTGATCCAGTGGAGCTGCGCCTCAAAGCCTGCGGCCTGTACAAATTCGGCCGCCTGCAAAATGTCCTCCACCCGCTTGAAAGCGTCCCCCCGGCTGCCGATGAGCGCAACGCTTATTGGCCGGCCTTTGGGGGGCGATACGGCGGGGTAAAAAATGTCGTGGTCGATGGCGTTGGGAATGACGCTTGCCTCCCGTCCGAAGACGGCCTTGATTTTCCGGGCGGCGCCCTCAGACACCGTGTACAAAAAAGGCACAACCTGAAACTGCCGGTAGATGTAATCCTTCTCCCGCTGCGAGACATGCGGCCAGTCGAAAAGGTGGTAGTCGCCCTGCTCGAAGTAGACGACCGGCGCCACGCGGCGCAAAATGCACTCGTAAATCTCCCGCCAGTAGGTCGCCACCACGAGGTCGCAGGGGGGGATGCCGGTGGTCAGCTCCCTCTCGAAGGGCACCCGGATATAGCCGACCGCATCGTCTATGGGAAACCACCCGGGCTTCTCAAAATGCGAGATCAGCGTCACCCGCTGCCCGTGGCGCGTCAGGTGGTTTGCGTGCTCCAAAATGATTTTGGTGCCCCCGCAGACCCCCACATGGGTCATGACATAGACAATGTGCAGCGGGCCGCGCCGTCTCTCGCCTTGCACCAGCTTTTGCCGGGCCGCGCCCTTTAAGCTCGCTTCCCGCCGCGCAAACTCCTGCGCTCTAAACTCCTGTAAGCCCTGCAAGCCGAGCTCCTTTCAGCGAGTCGTCCTCCGCCGGCATGAAGGGCTGCGGGCGGACTTCACCGAGGTAATCGAGGATGTTTTTCCAGGCGCGCTGCGCCCGCCGAAACCCCTCGCAGTGCTTTTGCACGTTTTGGTGGTAGCGCTCGAGTTCAAAGGCGACGTCCATAAACGCTTTTCGGTCAAAATAGGCGCAGATTTTGGGCAGCGTCTCGGCAAGCCTGTCACGCATGTCCCGAATTTTCTCGTCGTACAGCGCCGGCTGTGTGAGGTAGAGCAGCAGCGGCTTGTAGCGCACCCAGCCGATGCAGGCCCGGTAGAAGCGGGAGACGACGGCCTCGTCGTCCGCCGTGATGGGGCGGAGGTGGACAGGCAGCACGCCGTCCATGATGTGTCCGTATGTCGAAAATCCGTCGTGAAACGCGTAGCAGGGCACCCGCAGCACTTTGCGCTCGCCGAGAAGCGTGCTGAGAAAAGTGTCCTCGCCCCGGGCGCCCGGCGGATTGTAAAAGGCGAAAATGCGGGAGGGGTCGGTGAGGTTGATGCAGAGATTTCCGCCCGAGATGAACTTGGCGCCGTTTTGCTCCCGGACCTCAATCGCCTCGTCGCTTATGAGCACGTTGGTGTCGGCGTAAGTCACCCCGCCGCTGTCCATGACCTGTTTGATGTTGTCCCAGCTCAGGATGTCGTTGCTGATGGCCTCAATAAACGAGCGAAAATCCGCCTCCCCCAGCGCCCCGCCAAAGTCGATGTGCGGAATGGGCGAGATGTAGCCGCAGTGGTGGCCGTGGGTGATGTCGGCGTTTCCTATGTACTGCAAATGCGTGCTGAGCACGCTCTGTCCGCTCCAGATGGCGTGGGCCCGGGTCTTGGTGACCGCCAGCGGGTACTCGTCGTCGTCTAAAAACAAAAGCGAATCGATGCCGAGCTTGATGGCGTTATATAAAACCGTGTTGCGCATGCCCGCGTACCCGCCGCCAAAGAGAATCCGGATATCCTCCTCATCCGCAACGCCAAGCCTTAAAAGCTCGTCGGTCTCCCGCTGCATGGTGGCGCTTCCGACAAAGTGAATGTCGTCAATGAGGTCGGACACGCGGGGGCTGACATTGGTGAAATCCACCCGCCGGGCGTTGTTGTATGTGAGGTCATAGGCGACCACGACATGGAGCCGGACATTCTCCTCAGTCAGGCCGTTTTCCATCCAGCTGTAAGCATAAGTTTTCAGCACCTGCTGAAAAGTTTTTCTGCCGGTGGCAAAACCGATGCCGATGTTTTTCGGCGCTCGTCCATTCATTTTTCCGTCATCGCCTTTCTCTGCCAGATAGATTTAATAATTTAATTG
>DATMZG010000038.1:0-9822 GCA_035560415.1 Candidatus Acidiferrum sp.
ATATTGGGCGGCAGGACTGCAAATATTGAAATCGGACAAAAGAATACCCCTGTAACCGCACGGTTACAGGGGTATTGTCCGTTTAAAGTGGCGCTATCTCACTTTCCCAGCAGATTGTACAGCACCTGCGCCATTTGTGCACGGGTCGTCGTGTCGGCGGGGCTCAGTATGCCGTCCGAGCCGCCGACCGTGCCGGTTTCGACGAGCAGCGCCATGGCCTCTTTGGCCCAGGGCGCAATCTGTCCGGCGTCCGCAAACTGACTGAGCGTTTTGCCGCCATCTCCCTGCGGAAGCTCCCCGATGACCTTCAGCGCGTTGTAGAGCAGCGTGAACATCTCCTGACGGGTGATCGGGCTCGCCGGCGCGTACAGGTTGTCGCCCACGCCCGCCGTGATGCCGAGGCCCTTTGCCGCCGCGAGGTAGCCGGTGTAGTAGGTATCCCCTGCATCCGCAAAGTTGTCGGCAGGGCTCGCGTCGGAGACAATGCCGTAAGCTCTCATCATGAGGACGAGAAAATCGCCGCGGGTCAGTTTGGCGTCAGGGCTGTATGTACGCCCGTCCCCCGTGCCCGACGTGATACCGCGTGCCGCAATGAAGCTCACGGCCTTGCCGTACCACGCGCCCGCAGGCACATCGCCAAAGCTCACCTTGCCGTACGCGACGGCGTAGTCGCTGAAATGGGTTGTGGTAAAGGTGACCGTCCCCGTCGCCTCGTCGTAATGTCCGTTTGGCACGCAGGCGGCATTCCCCGCGCCGTCGATGTACCAGATGACGATGCTCTCCGGGTTTGCCTTCTCCGCCTCCGTCGGCGCATAGGGGATGCTCACCGTCACAGGCGCGCCGGGATTTGACCAGTCGACCTGTTCTCCGTCAATTTTCAGCGTGAGTGAAATCAGGGGCCTTGTGCCGACCTTATCACGCACATCTTCGGGCAGGGAGGATTTGTCCCCCTCACTTACGATGATTTCCGCCTGCCGCCCGTCAGACCCGGCAACGCCATAGAGCATATTGGACGGGATGACGACCTGGGCGATATCGCTGCACAAAACGATGGTTTTCCGCAAGCCGGAAGTCGTCAAATCCGCGAGCGGTATGCGCATGGCGTTTTGAGGCACCGGCTGCGGCCCGTCGCGGTCGTCATTTTTGCTCGAACCGGTACGGACAAACGTGGCCTCAATCGTGTGGGCTGCCATAACTTCAGTGAAGGTGTAGCTTGAAAGGACGCCCTGCGGCTCGCCGTCGACCGTGACGGCGCCTATCCGGAAGCCCGGCCGTGCCACGACAGAAAAGGTTTGGTCGCAGCCTGCCGGCACGCTCACTTCACCGCTCGGGGTGATCCTGCCGCCCTCGCCCGCCGTTGCCGTAATGATATAGGCCTGCGACCACTGCGCGTAGACCATCATGTGCCCGACCGCCATCGTATCCGCGGTGAGCGCCGTGCCGCTGCCGCCCGGCGACGAGTTCCATCCGACAAAGACATAGTCCGCTCTTGTCGGCGGCCCGGGAAGTGTTTCCACGGACTCAAGCATGGGGACAGTCATCGTTTCGGGACTTGCCTGCGTGTCGCCGCCGTTTTTGTCAAAGGTGATGGTGGCGGCCAGCGCAGGATAGCCGTCATTGCTGGATGGGATAGACGCCCAAGCGCAAAACTCGCCCATTTCGGCATTAATATCATCTTCCAGAAGCGCCGCAAAGCCGGCGCTCTTCATCTCGGCTGTCGTTTTGCCGGTCAGCAAAAGAATTCTGCCCCCGTCGACCCCGAAGTCGGCCTTTGTGCCCACGGGGACGCCGTCCACAGTCTGGGCCGCGTCGTAGTTCCAGTAGCCGCCGGCCTCGTTGTCATATGCCATCCCGCCAAAACCGCCGACGACAGCGTCCGCGCCGCCCGCGGCATCCCCCGCGGCATAGCAGTTTGTGATGACGGAGTTGCTGTCGGCGATTCCGGCAAAACCGCCGACGAACGCCTCTTCTCCGCCTGCCGCGTTCCCCGCCGCAAAGCTGTCGCAGACGGCGCTGTAATTGATGGGGAGCCCCAAAAAGCCGCCGACACAGGAGCCCTCGCCGCCCGTGACATCCCCTGTGGCGAAGCAGCCTGAGATTTCGTCGTACTCCGCATATCCGATGAGCCCGCCCGCGCAGGCGCCGTAGCCTCCCGTGACATTCCCTGTGGCGCGGTTAAATACAATCCGGCTGTTCACGTCATATCCGAGCAGGCCGCCGACATAAAAATCGTCGCCGCCAATTGCGGTTGCGTCCGAGATGCACGCGCCGATATCGCAGCCATAGCTGTATCCCGCAAGGCCGCCGACGTAATAAGCGCCCTCACCGGACACAACGCCCGTGACCGAGCAGAGAATAATTTCGCAGTTGTACATCTCCCCCGCGAGGCCGCCGACGGAGGATTCGCCTCCAAAATAGATGGCGACTTCCTCCAGACAGACGTTGGCGATATCCCCGCCTTCGGCGTAGCCGAACAGTCCCGCGCAGCTCAGGATGGCGTCGGGATTTGCGGCCGTGCCGATTCTGAGATTCGTGATGCGTTTGCCATTGCCGTCAAAGTTTCCTTTGAAAGGCATATCAAAATTGCCGATTGGCGCCCAGTCGTGCCCTGCAAGGTTGATTTCAGCGACGCTGTCGGCGATTTTTACGGTATATCCGAAGAGGTCATATCCTCCGGAATTGACCCGGCGGGCCACCCACGCGAGCTCCTCGGCGCTGTCGACGGTGTAGGTCTGCGTCTCGTAGTCATAATCGGGCTGTGCTTCCACCGCGGCCTGGAGGTCCATCCAGTAGTTTGTCCAATATGCGGTGAGCGTGAGGTCATGGCCCGGCATGGGGTAATAGGAGCCTTGATAATAGAGATTTCCGTCGCCGTCGACCCATCCGGCCAGGATATATCCGTTTTTGGACAGCCCGTCTGCGTCCAGCACACCAAACGGCTCGCCCGACACATACCGGGACCCGTCCTCGGGAACCGTACCCGAGACGCCGGCGCCCGCCTCATAAGTCGCGGTATACGTCGTCGCCCATTTCGCGTAGAAAGTCACGTCCTCACTGCCCATCGAATAGGTGCTGCCGCCCGCGTAAAGCGTGCCGGAGCCGTCGCCGGCGGTCGTCCAGCCCACAAAGCGGCAGTCCGCTTTCTCAAGGTCGTCGCCAAAGGCCACCTCTACGCCGTCGCCCTCTCTGTAAACGCCCCCATCCGTGGGGACGGTGCCCGTGCCGGTGTTTGGGTCATAGGTGACGGTGTAGGTGGGCGCCCACTGGGCGAAGAAGGTGACATTTTCGTCGCCCATCGTATAGACGTCGCCCTCGTAGTAGGCGTCGCCGCTCCCGCCGCTCTCGAGCGTCCAGAAATCAAACACAAAGTTCTCTTTTGTGAGAGCTTCGCCGGACAGCACCGTCACCCCTTCGCCCGTTTCGTATTCTGTAGAGTCTGTCGGGACGGTTCCCGCTCCTGTGTTGACGTCGTAGGTGACCGTATAGGTCGGCAGCGGCTCCCATTTTGCGTAGATGTCGGTGTCATCCGTGATGGGGTCGTCAAAGTCAAACTCCGCGTTAAAATCGGCCGTGGCATACCAGCCGTCAAAGGAAAAATGTGCTTTTGTGGGGTCTGACGCGGGCGGGTCAATCGCCGTGCCGTCGGCGACGGACAAGGTTTTGTATGCGGTCATGCCGGCGTCGGTGTAAAACGTCACGGTGTACATGTGGTCGCTCTCCTCCGGCGCCGTAAAGAGGAGCCCTTCGAAATAGGGGAAGCCGCCGTTTACGCCGTAGGCCGACGACCACTCGAGGCCGGAGCCCCGATTGCCGTTTAGCAGGTCGGCAAAGGCCGTGCCGGTCATCTCGTCTGCGGTTTTCTTAGTCGATGTGTCCGTTGTGTGGTCCATGCCCACCCGGGACGCGGCGGGGCGCGCCGTGCCGCCCACAATCTGGTCTGCGTCCGCGTTCCAATATCCGTATGTGACGGTGCTGTTGGCGTAAGCGCTGCGGAGCAGCCCGGAGGCGTATCCGTTACTTTGCGTCGTCTCGATATCTCCCGCGGCGTAGCAGTTTGTGACGCTGGCGGTATAAGCGTCGCCAATCAGACCGCCGGCAACGCCCGACGTCAAAATGCTGCCGGTCGCGAAAGCGTTTTGAACGCTGCCGCCCATGGCGGCCCCGATCAGGCCGCCCGTGTAACTGGCTCCGGAGATATCCCCTGTGGCAAAGCAGCTGTCCACGGTGGCGTTGGAAGAGCCGATGAGCCCGCCTGTCCGCGAGCTGCCGTTGCTTGAAAGGGAGGATACGTCGCCGGTGGCGTAGCTGCCGGTCACGTTGCCGTAAGTGTAGCCGCCCATGATATCAATCCTGCCGATGAGGCCGCCCACGAATTTCATGCCCACTGCGCCCGTGTCCGTGTCCGCCACGGTCCCGGTGGCGAGACAGTCCCTGACGCTGCCGGAGAGGATGTACCCCACAAGCCCGCCGACAGACTGTACATAGTCCTCGCCCGTCGTGAGGCTCACGTCGGAGGAGCAGTTTTCAATGTCGGTCCCGTTGCGGTCGATATAGCAGTTGAGCACCCCCACGAGGCCGCCTATGCCGTTATCCATATCGATGGCTGTGCTGCTGGCGTCTATGCTGCCCGAAACGGTGCAGTTTGACAGCAGCGTGTTTTCCGCCCAGCCGACCACGCCGCCGACACTCAGAGAGCCACTCTCGGCACAGACGGAGATACCCGCCAGTTCGAGGTCTTCGATGACCGCCGTGCCGATGTCGGTCGGGTAGGTGTGCCCGAAGAGGCCGATGTACCGCAACGGCGAGGGGGCGGCCGCCGTCCCGATGGTCATATTTGAAATCGTGTAGCCGCCGCCGTCGAAAGTGCCGCCAAAGCCGCGGTTGCCCGTGCCGATGGGCGTCCAGAAATGGCCGGACAAATCGAGGCCGCCGCTCAATACAAACGTATAACCGTCATAAATGCGGTCGCCGTAAGGCGAGGCCACGACAGGCGCGTCCGACACCGGGTCGTTCACCTGATTGGCCAGCCACGCAAGCTCGGCCTCGGAGCTGATGGTATAGATCTTGGAGCCTGCGTCATAATCGGGGGCGACTTCCGCCGCGTATCCCTCATCGGTCCAATAGTCTTCCGGGTCTGCGGCTGCCGCCCTGCCGGCCAGCGCCGTGAAAAACAGCGCAAGCGTCAGCACGGGCAACAGGGCTTTTTTAATAAATTTCATCATATCCTCACTCCTTGCGAACATCCCCAACCAATGGTATAATTAGTCTTAAAGCATACAGTGACACTGTATAATGACATAAGTCATTATACTTGGTCATTATACAATGTATGTCGACTGAAATCAACAGGAGTTTAGCCGTGAAAAAAGAAAAATCGACCCGCCGCAAAGAACAGGGCGAGGCGACAAAAAAGAAAATATCCGAGACCGCGCAGCGGCTTTTTGTCGAGCATGGCGTTGAAAACGTCACGGTGGACGATATTGTCACCGAAGTGGGCGTCGTGCGGGGGACCTTTTACGTCCATTTTGAATCCAAGGACGCCTTGATTTCCTCCCTGCTTTCGAGCCGCGCGGTCACGGTGGACGCGCAGTACGAGGCCTTTTTGGAGACCCTGCCGCCCGATATGCCCTCGGCCGAAATATTGCTTAAGCTCGCAGAGAAAATTTGCGACGTGATCGCGCAGGACATCGGCTTTGAGACCATCAAAACCGTCTACAAAGTGCAGATGACGAGCGCCCCCAACGCGCAGGACACGTCGGGGTACGACAGGGCCGTCTATCGAATGATGTCGGAGGTGCTGACAAAGGGTGTAAGCCGCGGTGAATTCAGAGCCGACCTTGCCCCAGAGGAACTGTCAAGGCATCTTGTCCTCGCCATCCGGGGGCTGACTTATGAGTGGTGCATCCGCTATCCCGATTTTGACTATAAGAGGCAGACGCTCGCGCATTTTAAGCTCCTGCTGGAAGGGATATTGGCGAAGAAATAAATGGGAGCCGTAAAAGCGGGGGGACCGCTTCTAGGCTTAGGCGAATAAAAGGGCCGGACTGCGCAATTGTTTCGCAGTCCGGCCCTTTAGACAATTTGTCTATTCCGATTATTTTGCCGCGCTTGCGGCGCTGATGCCGGCGATGCGGCCGAACACCATGCAGTCGGTGATCGCGTTGCCGCCGACGCGGTATACGCCGTGGATGCCGCCGGTCACTTCGCCCGCGGCGTAGAGCCCCTCAATCGGGCTGCCGTCCGCGCCGATGACCTGGGCTGTGGAGTTGATTTTGAGCCCGCCCATCGTATAGTGGACCTGCACATGCCGCTCGGCGGCGTAGAAGGGCCCGACCTCGATGGTGTTGCCGAGGGTGGTACGGCCGAAGGCATCGGCGGTCTCGCCCTTTGCGACGGGGTTGTAAGCCTCGACGGTTTTGACGAGGTTTGCACCGTCGACGCCGATTTTGCCGGCCAGCTCTTCGAGGGTCTCGCCGGCGAAGAGGGTGCCGTTGTCGAGCATTTTCTGAATCGACTCGGTGACTTCGCCGACTGTGCGGCTGTCGTAAATCATGTAGCAATTGCTGTTTGTCTGCGCATAGATGGCAGCGTTGAGGTCCTCGGCCTTGCCGTCCTCATCAAAGAACCGGTTGCCCTCGGCATTGACGAAAATGGCGTTTTTGATATCCCGCGTCGCCCCGGTGCGGGAGAGGATGCTCTTGATGTACTCCATGCCGATAAGCTCTGCGCCGACGGCCTGCCCCATGACAATGCCGTCGCCGGTCGCGCCGGGATGGGCGTAGTAGTCGGCGTTGTCCGGAATCATCTTGTCATACGAGCGGGCCATGTCGGGATTGCCGGCAAAGCCGCCGGTGGCCATGACGACGCTTGCAGCCGAAATCTCATAGCGAATGCCGTCCGCGGCGTTTTCCGCCACGACGCCAATGACCTTGCCGGCCTCGTCCTGCATCAGTTCAACGCCCTTGGTGTTCAGCAGAATCTGCGCGCCGTAGTTTTCTGTGGCCGACTTCTGCAGCGCCTTGACGTAGACGTCGCCCAAAGCCCCGGTGGCCCCCTCGGGCTTTATCGGGAGATGGGTGCGCGGAAAGCTGCAGTCGGGCTTGGTCTGCACTTCGTCGCTCCAGACGAGTCCGTTTTGGCCGAGCCAGGTCATGGCGTCATTTGCGCTGGTGCACAGGGTGGTGATGAGCTCAAGGTCTCCCTTGCCGCCGCTGCGCGCATAGATGTCGTCAATGTAGACCTGCTGGCTGTCCTCGGTGATGCCGGCCGCCTTCTGCTGCTCGGTGCCGGCCACCAGCATGAGGCCGGAAGAAAGACTCATGGCGCCGCCGACGTCGGGCATTTTTTCAAGCACGATGACCTTGGCGCCGTTTTCGCCGGCAGACACCGCCGCCGCAAGGCCCGCGCCGCCGGCGCCGATGATGACAACGTCGGTCTCCAGCGTCTGGGTCTCAAGCGGAGTCTCCTCACTGGGCCCGCCCTGCTTTAAAAGCTCCGGGTCGCCGCCGGCCTGCCGCACACAGTCCTCCACTGCGGCAAGTATGGCCTTGCTCGTGTTGGTTGCGCCGGTCACCGCGTCGACCGCCAGGGTCTGCCCGGCGACAATCGCCTCGGGAATCTGCGCGATGGGGGGGTCCGAAATGCCGGCGGTCTCGCTGTGCTCCTTGACCGTGACCGACACAATGGCGTCCTTTGAAAAGACCGTTTCAACTGTGACGGCCGCGTTGTTCCCCTGGGCCGACGCCGTGTAGGTGCCCTCTTTGTAGAGCTCGGCTGCCTCTCCCGGCCCCGTCTGCTGTGCGCACCCGGCCGCCAGGATGGCGAGCGCGAGCACCAGCGCAAATAGCGCTTTTGTCCTGTTTTTCATAATTTCCTCCTTGTCGCAAACTGGGTTGCGAAAAACTAAGTTCCATTATCCTATAACGGAGGGTATCAAACAGTGGCAGAAGATAAGGTTTTATGTGGCATCAGATAAGAAAGTCCATATTTTTTTGATCAAGAATGGCGCATTATGCTGTTTTCCTGTATACTTCTCTAAAGGGGTGAGCACTTTGGAGGGCGAAGAGCTGCAAAAGCTGATGGAATGGTACAAGGGGTATTGCGCGAAGAACAACGACTTTCGAGAACAGATGGACCGCCGCGCGAAAGACGACCCGAGCTTCATTTACAACATGGACAAGCACGTCGGCACCGACATGCTGATGATCCGCCACAACCCCGCCAACGAGAGCAAAATCCCGCACAGTCACACCTGTTTTGTCCTGATGTACATGTATTCCGGTAGCTGTGCCACGATGGTCAACCGGAAAGAAGTTCATCTCGGGGAAGGGGACTTCATCGTCCTCAATCCCAACGTGCAGCACTACAACGCGGTCGGCGCGCCGGACGACATTCTCTTCCACTGCAACCTGAACACGTCACTGATGTGTCACACAATTTTGCCGCTGGTGTCGAGCGACATCCTTTTGTCGGGCTTTTTTTCAGGTTTTCTGACCAACAACAGCCTGAACGATTACATCCTCTTTTCGGGCTGCGAGACGCCCGGCATCCGGGAGCTGTTCACGCAGATGCTGACGGTGTACGCGCAGCGTCAGCCGAGCTACCAGAGCGTGCTGCGCTGTCAGCTTGGCCTGCTGCTGGTGATGCTTGCCAGTCAAAAGCGCCTGAAGTCCGGCGCCGCGACCCCGCAGCACCACAATGTGCGCATCAACGCCATCATCGACTATATCAACGCCAACTATACCGGCGTCACCTTGAAGCGGGTGTCGGAATACTTCCACTACCACCCGAATTACCTCTCTGCCCTGATTCGGGAGCAGACCGGCAAGAGCTTCACGGACCTGCTCAAAGACCACCGGCTAACCCAGGCCTGTATGCTGCTGCAAAACTCGGAGCTCTCAATCGAGGAGGCCGCGCTCAGTGTCGGCTATAAGGACAAGAGCAGCTTTTATCGGGCCTATAAGCGCAAGTTCGGCGTGGCGCCGCGCACCGGAAACCCACACGTTGGAGCAATGATGAGCGAAATGGCGCACAAGGTCAATAACCCTCGGTAATCCAAGATATGCAAAGGGCACACCTGAAATAAACCCCTAAGCCGGTATATAAGATCGCCTTACCCGCAAAAATAAAAAGCCCTGTAACCGTACGGTTACAGGGCTTTTTATTGTAGAGAAAAACCGCTCGCCTAGCGAGTCGTTGAAAAAAGCCTACGGCGATGAGGTTGAAAGAAAGCTCCCTTTGCTAATATGGAGGCGCGGTCAGCCAACTGCACAACAAAGTGAGTGGAAAGGAGTGAAGATCATAGAGGCAGAAGCCTGTGCAGATCACATCCACATACTGGTGGAGATACCGCCAAAGATAGCAGTGTCGAGTTTTATGGGATATTTGAAAGGGAAGAGCAGCACAATGCTGTATGAGCAATTTGGCGAGCCAAAGTACAAGTACCGCCACCGAGAATTCTGGTGTCGGGGGTACTATGTGGACACAACGGGGAAAAATACAGGCCGAATTGCGGAGTATATCAAGAGCCAGTTGAAAGAAGATTGGCTGGGCGAGCAAATGGCAATGAGTGAAGCAGGCTTGTTTACGGGCGGCAAGTAACAGACCGCGTATTACACGTTTAACGTGTTGCGAGGGAGCCCGCATATGAAGAACCCCCGGCTTCGCCGGGGGTCTCTTTTTGTATTTCAGATACGAGGCCTTTTTCTAAAAAAATACTGGCTAGGCGTGTGGTAAAAGAAAGCCTAAGGCGATCAGGTCGAGGTACCTACTTATGAAGCCCCCCAGCTAAGCCGAGGGATCCCTTTAATGTAACTTCCATAT
>DATMZG010000039.1:0-24756 GCA_035560415.1 Candidatus Acidiferrum sp.
ATCAATATTTTACCATTTAATCCGTTTTCTTACAATGGCAATAATAAACAAAGCTTGACAAAAATGGTCGGGGGCCCCGGGGTCCGGCCGTGCGCGGGGCATTCAAAGCGCTGCGCGAGGCCCGGGAAAAATATTCACCGAATTCACCGGCCTTGCAATTGAAACCCTCCAGTAACCTGAGAAATGGGGCGGTTTTGTCGATGGACGCCGAAAACAAAACAAGAATCTTTCCATCGGTTGACATAATGTTATGTGGAAAAGTGTGTGAATAGTGTGGAAAACCCGTTGACTCTGAGGGTGAAAGTGGACAAACCCTCAAACGGCGGGGCTTTTTATTATGCAGTATGAATCGGCCCGAATTTTTATGTCACCTCCGGATACAAGTTCTCGCACATGCAAACGGCGCACGGCAGTCTGCCGTGCGCCGGAAAATGGTCAAAAATAGCGAAAACCGACAAGGATGAGCGGCACAATCCGGCAAAAGTTCCAAGAGCCGGGGCCAAAGTTAAAAATGTTAGGCCGTCCGGTTATCTGGCGTTTTTGCCGCAGCATTTCTTGTACTTGAGCCCGCTGCCGCAGGGGCAGGGCTCGTTGGGTCCGATTTTCTTTTTCTTGTTTTGAACCGTCCTGCCCTTGCCGTCGTCGGACGGGGTCTCGCCCGGACGCGCCACCTGCTCGCGCTTCGGGGCCGCCCCCTGCGTGATGCGCACGAGGTAGAGCTTGCGCACCGTGTCCTCTTTAATGGCCCTCGTCATGGCGTCGAACATCTCGTAGCCCTCAAACTTGTACTCGATGACGGGGTCCCTTTGGCCGATGGCCCTAAGCCCGATGCCGCGGCGCAGTTCGTCCATGGCGTCGATGTGGTCCATCCACTTGCGGTCAACTTCGCCTAAGAGCACGACCCGCTCGACCTCCCGCATGATGGGTCCGTACTCTTTCTCCTTGCGCTCGTAAGCGGCAAAAGCACAGCGCATGAGGATTTCCTTGGCCCACTCGGGCGTCACTTTGTCCATGTCCTCGCGGGTGGGGGCGGCGAGCTCGCTGCCGTTTAAGAAAAGCCCCTTGAAGTTTGCGGCAAGGCCGGCAAGGTCGTACTCCTCCGGAACTTCCCCGACCATGTGGGCGGCGATTTTCTCGTCAATGACGTCCTCAATCATCTTGATGACCGAGCTGCGGATGTCCTCACCGTCCAGCACCTTGCGGCGCTGCTCGTAAATGACGCCGCGCTGCTGGTTCATGACGTCGTCGTACTGCAGCACGTGCTTGCGGATGTCGAAGTTGCGGCCCTCTACCCGGCGCTGGGCCGACTCGATGGAGCCCGACAGCAGCTTGGCCTCAATGGGGGTGTCCTCGTCAATTTTGAGGGTCTCCATCATGTTTGCGAGCCGGTCGCCGCCGAAGAGCCGCATGAGGTCGTCTTCCATTGAAATATAAAAGCGGCTCTCGCCGGGGTCGCCCTGCCGGCCGGAGCGGCCGCGCAGCTGGTTGTCAATGCGGCGGGACTCGTGGCGCTCAGTGCCGATGATAAAGAGCCCGCCGGCATCTTTGACGGCCTGCGCCTCCGGGATATATTCGGCCTTGAAGCGGCGCTCAAGCTCGGCGAAGGCGGCGCGGGCTTCAAGCACCCCGGCGTCTGTCGTCTCGTTGTGGGCGGTGGCGGCGTCAATGAGCTCCTCCGAAAAGCCGAGCTTTCGCATTTCGGCCTTGGCGGCGTACTCGGTGTTGCCGCCCAAAATGATGTCGGTGCCGCGGCCCGCCATGTTGGTGGCGATGGTGACGGCGCCGCGCTTGCCGGCCTGGGCGACGATCTCGGCCTCTTTTTCGTGGAACTTGGCGTTTAAGACGCTGTGGGGCACGCCGCGGCGCTTTAAAAGGGCCGACAGGTGCTCCGACTTCTCAATGGAGATGGTGCCGACCAGTACCGGCTGCCCCTTTTCGTGGCAGGCGATGATGTTCTCAATGACGGACCGAAACTTGGCGGCCTCGGTCTTATAGACGACGTCGGGGTGGTCATCCCGAATCATGGGCATGTTGGTGGGCACGATGACGACGTCGAGCTTGTAAATTTCGCGGAACTCCGCCTCCTCGGTGGCGGCCGTGCCGGTCATGCCGGACAGCTTGTGATAGAGGCGGAAGTAATTCTGAAATGTGATGGTGGCGAGCGTGCGGTTTTCGCGCTGGACGTTGACATGCTCTTTCGCCTCAATGGCCTGGTGCAGCCCCTCGGAATACCGGCGGCCGAACATGAGGCGGCCGGTGAACTCGTCGACAATGATGATTTCGCCGTCCTTGACGACGTAGTCGACGTCCCGCTTCATGGTGCCCCTTGCCTTGATGGCCTGGTTGACGTGGTGGAACAGCGTGGCGTTTTCGGGGTCGGAGAGGTTTTCAATGCCGAAATACTGCTCGGCCCTGCGGCGGCCCTTGTCGGTCAGGGTGGCCGAGCGAGCCTTTTCGTCAATGAGGTAGTCGGCGTCGATGTCGTCGTTTTCGACCTTGGTGTCCTCTTCGAGCACCTTGAAGGCGCGCATGCGGCCGGCCAATTCGTCGGCCTTTTCGTAGAGGTCGGTCGACTTCTCGCCGGCCCCCGAGATGATGAGGGGGGTTCTGGCCTCGTCGACCAGAATGGAGTCGACTTCGTCGACGATGGCAAAGGCGTGGCCCCGCTGCACCATCTGCTCCTTGTAGGTCACCATGTTGTCCCGCAGGTAGTCAAATCCGAACTCGTTGTTGGTGCCGTAAGTGATGTCGGCCTTATAGGCATCTTTTTTCTCGTCCCCCGTCACCCCGTGGACGACGAGGCCGACCGAAAGCCCCATGAAGCGGTAGACCTTGCCCATCCACTCGCTGTCGCGGCGGGCGAGGTAGTCGTTGACCGTCACGATGTGGACGCCCTCGCCAGTCAGGGCGTTTAAGTAGGCCGGCAGGGTGGCGACCAGCGTCTTGCCTTCACCGGTGCGCATCTCGGCAATGCGGCCCTGGTGCAGCACAATGCCGCCCAGAACCTGCACCCGGTAGGGGCGCATGCCGAGCACCCGCGCGGCGGCCTCGCGCACCGCGGCAAAGGCGTCCGGGAGAATGTCGTCGGTCGTCTCGCCCGCCTCAAGGCGCCCCTTCAAAACCGGCGTCTGGCCGGCGAGCTCGGCGTCACTCATGGCGGCGTATTTGCCCGCAAGCGCGTCAACCTGGTCTGCGACTGCCGCCAGCTTTTTCAGCTCGCGGTCGCTGTATGTTCCGAATACTTTATCAAAAAGTCCCATTCATTGCTCCTTTAAACCCGTCCGCCCCGCGCCAATGCGGCTGCGGACATGTGCTGTGTTGCGGTTTGCCGCTACTTAGTATATCACAATTGGAAAGGGATTTTTAGATAAATCATTAACTTTTTAAAAGCCGTAACCGGACGGACACAAACCGTACAAATTCCAAAAATATACTTACCTCGCATGGAGGTGTCTCATGAACACAAAAATGAAGCGCAGCGCCAAACAAAGACGGTGGCTCGCCATTGCCGGGGCGGCGGTGCTGATTGCAGGCTTTGGGGCCGTCTATCTGAAAAAGACCAAAGCGGCCGCGGCGTCCGGCACAGACTACAACGCCGCCACCGTGACAAAGGGCGACCTGACGGCCGTCATCTCGAGCTCGGGGACCGTGCAGCCGATTGAGCAATACGACGTCGTGTCCCTCGTCACGGGCGACGTGCTCTCGGACAATTTGTCGGAGGGCGACGAAGTGCAGGAGGGGCAGCTGCTCTACGAGATCGACCGGACCGCGGCCGAGCGCAACATTCAAAAATACGAGATCGCGCTGCAAAAGCAGCAGATTTCAAACGACCAGACCCAAAGCGCCCTGCAAGACCGGTATGTCAAGGCGCCGTCGGACGGCGTCGTCACTGAGCTCTTTGTCGACGAGGGGGATGATGTGAACGCGGGGGCAAAGCTCTGCGAAGTCACCGACTATGACACCCTGACCGTCACACTGCCCTTCAACACCTCGGACGCGGCCGGCATTTCGGTCGGGGACGCGGCTGAGGTCTGGCTTGAGGAGACCGGCGAGCAGGTGGCCGGCACCGTCACCCGGGTGGCGAGCGGCTCCTACATCTCGGACGGGGGTGTGCCGGTCTCGGACGTGACGGTGGCCTTCAAAAATCCCGGCGCCGTCGTCTCGGGGGCTGCGGTCAGCGTCATCACGGGCGGCTACGCCTGCAACGAGACCGGGGTGAGCGAGCTCAGCGCCCGCGCCACCGTGACGGCCAAGACCTCCGGCACGGTCACGGGGCTATCGGTCAACAAGGGCGACAGCGTGACGGCGGGCCGGCCGCTGCTGACGCTTGACAGCGACACGGCTGAAGTGAACGGGCTTTCGAGCACCTTAAATCTCGAAACGGCGCAGCTTGAACTTCAGGACATGATTGACAAGCTGGGAGACTACACCGTCTCGGCCCCCATCTCGGGGACAGTCATGAGCAAGTCCTATAAGGCCGGGGACACCTTGGACGGCAACAAGTCGACCCTCTGCGTCATCGCCGACATGTCGGCCCTGACTTTTGAAATGGCCATTGACGAGCTCGACATCAAGGAACTCTATGTCGGGCAGAAGGTCATCGTCACGGCCGACGCAGCCGAGGGCGCCGAATACGAGGGCCTCATCACGGCCATCAGCATCGTCGGCACCACCTCCTCATCGGTGACGACCTATCCCGTCACCGTCGTCATTGAGGACTACGAGGGGCTCTTACCCGGCATGAATGTGACGGCCGACATCGTCTCGGCCGAAGTCAAAGACGCCCTCACGGTGCCGGTGGCGGCCGTGACGAGGGGCAGTCTCGTGCGGGTCGACAAGTCGGCCGTCGACGCGGCCGACATCGTGCGGGAGGATGGCGACTACGCCTATGTCAAAGTGACGACCGGCATTTCGACCGACGACTACATTGAAATTAAAGAGGGCCTCGCCGAGGGGCAGACGGTCTACATCTCGGCGACCTCCCAGACCGGCGAGACGGGCAACATCAACATGGGCTTTGTCGGCGGCATGCCGTCCGGCGCAATGCCCTCGGGCGGCTTTTCCGGCGGCACGCGCCCGTCGGGCGGCGGCGGTGGCGGCACCGTCATCGTGCGGCCGGGCGGCTGACGGGCGGTGGAAAAAATGGGAGCCATCATAGAATTTCGCGACATTTACAAAATTTATTCCATGGGGGAAAACGAGGTGCGGGCCATTGACGGCGTCTCCTTTATCATTGAGGAGGGCGAGTTTGTCGCCATCGTCGGCCAGTCGGGCTCGGGCAAGTCGACCTGCATGAACATCATCGGGGCTCTGGACGTTCCGACCGAGGGCAGCTGCCTCATTGCGGGGCAGGACATTGCGGGATACACCGATGACGGGCTGGCCGAGCTGCGCAACCGCACACTGGGCTTTGTCTTCCAGCAGTACAACCTCATTGCAAAGTTAAACGTCTATGAAAACGTCGAGCTGCCCCTCATTTACTCCGACCTGCCACAAGAGGAGCGGGACGCCAGAGTGCGGGAGAGCCTTGAAAAAGTGGGGCTTTCCGACCGCATAGAGCACATGCCGGCCCAGCTCTCGGGCGGCCAGCAGCAGCGGGTCTCCATTGCGCGGGCCCTCGTCACCCACCCCTCAATCATTTTGGCCGACGAGCCCACCGGCGCCCTCGACTCCAAGACCGGCCGCGAGGTTTTAGGCTATCTCAAAGAGCTCAGCGCCGAGGGCAAGACCGTCATTCTCGTCACCCACGATTTGGGGCTTGCCCGCGGCGCGGGGCGGGTGCTGACCCTGTCGGACGGCAAGCTGATTTCCGACAATCGGCAAAAGGGGGTGGGCGCATGACGGATATGGACACGGTACAGGAAAATGAAGTCAGCGCGGCGACGGCCCAAAAGAAGCCCACATTTAAGCGCCCTAAGCTCCATCGGCCCGCCGGCATGAAGTTTTCCCAGGCCATGAAGCTGGCTTTAAAGAGCCTTGCCGGAAGCAAAGTGCGCTCGCTTTTAACCATGCTCGGCATCATCATCGGCGTGGCGGCCGTCATCGTGCTGGTCAGCCTCATCGGCGGATTTTCAAACGACCTCTCCTCGCGGTTCGAGTCGCTCGGAACCAACCTCATCTCAGTGAACATCATGGGCCGGGGCGGGAATTTGCAAGTGGTGCCGGAGGACATGGTCGAGCTCGCCGACCAAAACGGCGAGGTGCTGGCCTACTGCTCCCCCACGGTGTCGGTCTCGGCCGACAGCATCAAATACGGCGCGGAGGAGCTCGACACGACGACCATCACGGGCTGCAATGAGGACTATCCCATGATCAAGAGCTACACGCTCTCGGCCGGCCGGTTTGTCTGCTGGCAGGATGTGCAGTCCAGAAGCAAAATCATCGTCATCGGCAGCTATGTGGCCAAAGAGTTTTTCCAAAATGAGGACCCCCTTGGCAGCGACATCAAAATCAACGGCGACCGGTACACCGTCGTCGGGGTCTTAAACGAGCTCGCCGACTCGACCGAGAGCTCGCAGGACGACGTCATCATCATGCCCTACACGGCGGCGGGGCGGCTCTCCCGGTTTGGCATGGTGAACTCCTACGTCATGTCCGCGGCCTCGTCCGACACGGCCGAGGCCGCCATTGCAGTCATCAAGAGCTATCTCTACAAAGTGTTTTCGAGCGAGGACTACTACAACGTCACGAGCCAGTCCCAGATGCTCGAGATGGTGTCGGAGCTGACCGGCACCCTGACGCTGGTGCTGGTCGGCGTGGCCGGCATATCGCTACTGGTCGGCGGCATCGGCATCATGAACATCATGCTGGTGTCGGTCACTGAGCGCACGAGGGAGATCGGCATCCGAAAATCACTCGGCGGCAAGCGGCGGGACATCATGCGCCAGTTTGTCATTGAGGCGGCCGTCACCTCGGCGTCGGGCGGCGTCATCGGCATTGCTCTCGGCGTCGCGGCAGCCTATGCCGTCGGGAAACTTTTCGACATGTCGGTCGCCGTGTCGGCCCCGGCCGTCGTAATCGCCTTTTCGGTGTCGGTGGCCATCGGCGTCATATTCGGCTACTTCCCGGCGGCCAAGGCGGCGGCCATGAACCCCATTGAGGCGCTGAGGTACGATTGAGGTATAGGAGGAACAAAACTGAATGAACGGTGGAATCAGCTTAAAAACGCATATTGCAACCGCTTTTACGGCGCTGTGCACGGCCCTGTGCATGGTGCTCACGCTGCTGCCGGCCTCGGCCGCAGGCGCGCCTGAGACAGATGTCTGGCTCATTTTGTCGACGATGGGGGTTATGACCTACAATGACGCCGGCGACTTTGAGCCGGAGCGCACCTTGACCCGGGCGCAGCTGGCTAAAATTCTGGTCACGGCCTCCCCGTACAAGGGGGAGGCCGCAGTCAGCCGCACCTCGCCCTTTGGCGACGTCTCCTATCAGCACTGGGCCGCCCCCTACATCAAAGCGGCGCAAAAATACGGCATCATGAAGGGGTATTCGGACGGCACTTTCCGCCCGGAGAAGACGGTGACGCTCGAGGAGACGCTGTCGGCCCTGCTGGGGCTCTTGGGCTACACCCCGCAGGGGGCCTACCCCTACGCCCAGTACGCCATGGCCGAAGACCTCGGGCTTTTGGACGGGCTCACGGCGGGACTCGGCGAGACCCTGACCCGCCGCCAGACGGCGGGACTCATGTACAACGCCCTCAACACGGCAGACTCCGGCGCCTCAAAGGCCCACGCCACGGCCATCGGCTATTCCATGGCCGGGAGTGAACTGACCCTCTCCGACGTCATGACCCAGAAGGCGCAGGGCCCCTACACCTACGCCGGCGCCCTGTCCGCCACCCCGGCGACCGTCTACATCGACGGCGTTCTGTCGAGTCTCGAAAAGCTCTCGCTCTACGATGTCTACTACCTGAGCCCGTCGGCCGCCACGCTCTGGGCCTACACCGCCCGCACGACCGGCACGCTCGAGTCGGTCACCCCCAGCCGCGAGGCGCCGACCGCGGCCGTCGTCTCGGGCAAGACGGTCAAGCTGTCGGGCTATGCCGCCCGCGCCGCCGCCGGCGTCGGCGGGCTTGCGGTCGGCACCACAGTCACGGTGCTCTATGACCGCGAGGGTGCCGCCGCCGACATCCGGCCGGCTGAGGAGGTCTACGCGAGCCAGCTTGGCGTCGTCCTCAAATCCGGCGCCAAGTCCCTGACGACGGCGCAGGGGGACACGGCCGGCTACTACGTCACGGTCTGCTTTACAAGCGGCGACACCATGGACGTCCCGCTCTCCTACAACGGCGCTTATCTTGTCGGCCGGGCCGTCAAAGTCAGCTACTCGGGCGGGGCGCCCGCCGTCACGACAGCCTCCGGCGCGTCGGCCTCGGGCTATGTCAACGCCGCCTCCATGAAGCTCGGCAGCGCCGTCCTCGCGCAGGGGGTCCGAGTCCTCGACGTCACGGCGGACGGGGAGACGGCAAGTGTCTTTTTGTCACGCTTGGACGGGGTCACCCTCTCCTCCGAGGACGTGCTGCTGGCCGCCATGAACGCCTCGGGCCAAATTGAATCCCTCATTTTAAACGACGTGACGGGGGACGCCGCCCAGTACGGCGTGGCGACCGAAGTGTCGGAGCAGGACACCGACTCGGGCTCCAAGTCGAGTTATACCGTCGACCTCGGCGGCACGGCCAAGACCTACAGCTTCACCGACAGCAAGCAGAACATCACGGCGGGGCCGGTGCGCATTTACACGAATGCCGAAGGCGAGACCGTCATCAAAAACCTGACAAAGGTGACGGTCGACACCGTGGACGGCTCCTACGTCACAGACGGGAACGGAAAACAGCACCGCATCACGGGGACGACACTGGTCTACGACGTCTCGCAGACCACCCCCATCCTCAGCACCCTTGATACGCTGCTGGCCGGCAGTTACGGCACCGTCACCGCCTACGTCGACAAGTCGCTGTCCGAGGGCGGCGCCGTGCGGGTCATCTACTTCAAATAGCGCAGTCAATCGGGCGCCCCCCTTCCCCTGCCGGCAATTCCTCCAGCTTGTCCTTGCAAGCCCCTCTTTCTCTGTGGTACGATACATGTGGCCGCAGGAAAAGAGGGGCTTTTTTACTGCCAATAATGCCAAGCCTGAAAGGGGGACGGGACACGGAATGAGAATTTTCCTGCTGCTCATTTTGCTTGCGGCGACCTATTTCATTGAGCGGGCGCTTGGAGGCACCGGCGCAGCCGCACAGGGTACCGGCGGGCTGGCCTCCCCCATGACCCTGCTTGCCGTCTTTCTCATTGCGGCCCTCTTCTTTAAGAAAAAGAACCAAAAAGAGGCGCGGCCGGGCGAGCAAAAAGCCCGCAACTTCTACGCGGGGCGCAGAAAGAGGAAGTAGCCTTCCTTGACAGGCGAGTGGCGCCGATATATAATCAGATTGCAAAAAACATATCAATCATTTTTTGGAGGCCGACATGCAGGACAGAGTTGACAAGGAAAATTACTACCTCGACATTGCCGAAACTGTACTTGAGAGGGGGACATGCCTGCGCCGCAACTACGGAGCCATCATCGTCAAGAACGACGAGATCGTCGCCACAGGGTACACGGGGGCCCCCCGCGGCCGTAAAAACTGCATCAACCTCAACTACTGCATGCGTGAAAAGCTGCAAATTCCCACGGGCGAGCGGTATGAGCTCTGCCGCTCAGTGCACGCCGAGGCCAACGCCATCATCTCGGCCTCCCGCCGGGACATGCTCGGCGCCACGATGTACCTCGCCGGCCGCGACGTGAAAACCGGGGAGATCATTGAATATCCCGCCTCATGCAGCATGTGCCGCCGCATGATCATCAACGCCGGCATCGCCACCGTCGTCGTCCGTGGCAAAGACGGAAAATATCAGATGATCGACGTGCGGGACTGGGTCTTCAACGACGACTCGCTGGAACACGACCTGCTCGACTAAACAGATATTATCAAAAGCGCCCCGCAAGCGGGGCGCTTTTTTTGTTTGAGACTGCCTTGCGCCCTGTCGCCGTTTGCGCCAAAAACGGGGAAATGCCGAATATTTCCCCCTTGACACGGGCAAATTTCCTGTTATAATGCATTATGTTAGAATGCTAACAGTTAGCAATGAAACAAATATTCACATATTTGGAGGCGTTTATGGAGCGGCACATCGGGCGGGAAATCAGGGGTCTGTCCAACCTCATCAAACGGAGAATCGACAGCCAGGCCGCAAAGCTCGGCATTGAGGATATGACAGGCGTCCAGGGGTGGCTGCTGCACTATCTCGACAGGCGCACGCCGGAGGGGCGAGTCTTTCAGCGGGACATTGAGGAGGACTTCGACATCCGGCGCTCGACGGCCACCGTCATGCTGCAACAGCTTGAGCGCAAGGGGCTCATTGAGCGGCTGCCGGTGGCAGGGGACGCCCGCCTCAAGAGCATTGTGCTGACCGAGAAGGCTGCCCGGTTTTGCCGCGCCCTCCATGAGGACAGAGACCGGATGGAGGCGACTATGCGCAAAGGCGTCGCGCCGGAGGAGCTTGCCGCCTTTTTTACCGTCACGGACAAAATCCGGGACAACCTTGAAAACTGCGAAGAGTCGGAGGACAATGAATGATTAAAAAACTGGCCGCTCACATCGGCGAATATAAAAAGCAAACGATTTTATCGCCCTTGACCGTGACGCTCGAGAGCCTCTGCGAAGTGTTCATCCCGCTGCTCATGGCCCGGCTTGTCGACAAGGGCATACAAATGGGAGATAGGACCGTCATCCTTGAGACGGGAGGGCTGCTCATTTTGACCGCGGCCCTTTCGCTGACGCTGGGCGTTTTGGCCGGAAAGTTTGCGGCGCAGGCCTCGGCCGGCTTTGCCGCAAATTTGCGCAAAGCTCTCTTTTACAAGGTGCAGGACTTCTCCTTCACCAACATCGACCGGTTTTCAACCTCGAGCCTCGTCACGAGGCTGACGACCGACGTCACAAATTTGCAAAACTCCTTTCAGATGATTGTGCGCATTGCGGTGCGCGCGCCCGCGCTGCTCATTTTCGCGCTCTTCATGGCCTTTTCCATCAACGGGAAAATGGCGCTCATTTTCTTAAGCGTCGTCCCGGTGCTCTTTGCCGGACTCATTTTCGTCGCCACAAGAGTCCACCCGACTTTTGAGCGGGTCTTTAAGACCTACGACCGGCTCAACCGGGTTGTGCGGGAGAATTTGCGGGGCATCCGGGTCGTCAAGTCCTTTGTGCGCGAGGAGGACGAGGTCGCGAAATTCCGGGGAGTCTCGGGCGAAATTTACGCGGAGTTCACAAAGGCCGAGCGGCTCATCGCCCTCAACACCCCCATGATGCAGTCGGCCGTCTTCACCTGCATTTTGCTTATCTCCTGGTTTGGCGCCAAGACCATTGTGGCGGGCGCCATGACGACGGGCGAGCTCATGAGCCTGCTCACTTACACCAACCAGATTCTCATGAGCCTCATGATGCTCTCAATGGTCTTTGTCATGATCATCATTTCGCGGGCCTCGGCCGAGCGCATTGTCGAAGTCTTAAACGAGTTCTCGGACATCGCGGCGCCGGCCACCCCTGTCACAGCGGTGGCGGACGGCTCGGTCGAGTTCGCCGGGGTCAAGTGGCGCTGCTTTGAGCGGGTCGGCCTCGCCGTCGCCTCGGGCGAGACCATCGGCATTCTGGGCGGCACCGGCAGCGGCAAGTCGACCTTGGTCGAGCTCATCCCCCGGCTCTACGACCCCGCGGAGGGCGTCGTGAAAGTGGGCGGGCGCGACGTGAAGGACTACGACCTCACTGCGCTGCGGGACGCCGTCGCCGTCGTGCTGCAAAAAAACACGCTCTTTTCCGGCACCATCAAAGAAAACCTCCGGTGGGGGGACGAGAACGCCACGGAGGAGGAGATGCGCCGGGCCTGCCGGCTGGCGCAGGCCGACGGCTTTATCTCGGCCATGCCGGACGGGTACGACACGGTGCTTGAGCAGGGCGGGAGTAACCTGTCGGGCGGGCAGCGGCAGCGGCTTTGCATAGCTAGGGCCCTCATGAAAAAGCCCAAAGTGCTCATTTTGGACGACTCGACCTCGGCCGTCGACACGGCGACCGACGCCGCCATCCGCCGCGCGTTCCGCGAGGAGCTGCCGGGCGTGACCAAACTCATCATCGCCCAGCGGGTGACCTCGGTCATGGATGCCGACCGCATTGTCGTCCTTGACGACGGGGAGATCGAGTCGGTCGGCACCCACGATGAGCTCATGGAAAAGAGCCGCATTTACAGGGAAATTTACGAGCTTCAGATGAAGGAGGCGGTCTGACGTGAACAGAAGAATGATGAGCGGCGACGGCAGCCGCCCCAAAAACCTCAAAAGGACGGCCGGCCGCCTTGTCGGCATGATCGCGTCGGACTACAAGTGGCAGCTCTTTGCCGTCGCCTGCTGCATTCTGGTCTCGGCCGTCTCGAACGTCTTAGGCGCCATGTTTATCAAGACCCTCATTGACGACTATATCACGCCCCTTTTGACTGCCGAGAGCCCCGATTTCTCCGGGCTTGCGGCGGCGGTGTTGCGCATGGCCGGCATTTACGCCGTCGGCGTGACGGCGGCCCTCGTCTACACCCGCGTCATGGTGGCGGTGGCGCAGGGCACCTTAAAGAAACTGCGGGACCGCATGTTCACCCACATGCAGAGCCTGCCCATCCGCTATTTTGACAGCCACACGGTCGGCGAAATCATGAGCCGGTACACCAACGACACCGACACGCTGCGCCAGATGATCGCCCAGAGCCTGCCGCAGCTACTCTCCACCGTCGTCACGGTCGCGGTCGTCTTTGTCGGCATGTGCACCAACAGCCTCATTCTCACGGCCTTCGTCGTCTTGTCGCTCTTTGTCATGCTAAAAGGCGTTCGGAAAGTCGGCGGGCGCAGCGTCAAATACTTCGGGGCGCAGCAGCGGGAGATGGGGAAACTCAACGGATACATTGAGGAGATGATGGCGGGGCAGAAGGTGGTCAAGGTCTTCAGCCGCGAGCGGCAGACCGAGGCGGCCTTTGACGAGCTCAATGAGGCCCTGCGCGTAGACGCCACTGAGGCCGCAGGGATGGCCAACATCCTCATGCCCATGATGGGCAACTTAAACCAAATCCAGTTCGCCATTACGGCCATGCTGGGCGGCGCCATGGCCGTCTCGGGCTTTGGCGGGATGACGCTGGGCGGCATTGCGAGCTTCCTGCAACTGAACCGCTCCTTTTCCATGCCGATCAGCCAGATTTCGCAGCAGGCCAGCGCCATCATCATGGCCCTCGCCGGCGCCGAGCGCATTTTCGGACTGCTCGACGAGCAGCCCGAGGCTGACACCGGCAGTGTGGGCATCGTCAAAAAGGACGAGGGCTGGTTCTTTCAGACCCCGGACGGCGAGGTCAGGCTGCGGGGCGACGTGCGGTTTGAAGACGTGGACTTCGGCTATCTGCCGGGGCAGGCGGTGCTGCACGACGTCAGCCTCTACGCAAAGCCCGGCCAGAAAGTGGCTTTTGTCGGGGCGACCGGCGCCGGTAAGACCACCGTCACAAACCTCATCAACCGGTTTTACGACATCGAAAAGGGCAAAATCACTTACGACGGCATCGACATCGCCGACATCAAAAAGGCCGACCTGCGCAAAACGCTTGGCATGGTGCTGCAGGACGTCAACCTCTTCACCGGCACCATCGCCGACAACATCCGCGTGGGCAAACCGACCGCCACCGGCGAGGAAGTGAAAAGGGCGGCCAAAATCGCCGGGGCCGACAGCTTTATCCGGCACATGCCGGAGGGCTACGACACCATGGTGGAGGAGGGCGGCGGCACGCTGTCCCAGGGCCAGCGGCAGCTGCTCTCAATTGCGAGAGCCGCCGTCTGCGACCCGCCGGTCATGATTTTGGACGAGGCCACCTCCAGCGTCGACACCCGCACCGAGGCCATCATCGGCCGGGGCATGGACGCCCTCATGGAGGGGCGCACGGTCTTTGTCATCGCCCACAGGCTCTCGACGGTGCGGGACGCCTCGGTCATCATGGTGCTGGCCGATGGGCGCATCATTGAGCGGGGCGACCACGACGACCTCATCAAAGAGGGCGGCGTCTACTACCGGCTCTACACCGGGGCTTTTGAACTCGAATAAAAACCATGCAAAAACACGCGGTGCCGCGGCACCGCGTGTTTTTGCATGGTTTTTATTCGTCTTTTCCGACCGCATCGAGGCTCTCCCAGAGCTCGTCCGAGAGCTTTTTCGTGTCGACCGTATAGATTGCGGCGCTGATGAAGGAGGTCAGCGGCATTGTGATGAGGATGCCGAAGCTGCCGACAAGCGCCTGTAAAATCTCCACGACGATCATCTCGCGGTTCAGGAGGTAGGCCGGGGAGGTGCTGTAGGCGGTCAGCAGCAGGACAATTGAGAGTGAGCTGCCGATGTAGGCGAGGATGAGGGTGTTGGCCATGGTGCCCATCACGTCCCGGCCGATGTTCATGCCGGATTTGAAGAGGGCCGAAAAGGTCGGGGCCTGCGACTTTTCCCGCACTTCCCAGAGCGAGGAGGCGATGGACATGGCCACGTCCATGATGGCGCCCATGGCGCCGATGAGAACGGCGGCGAAAATGATGGCCTTCAAATCGATGGAGACGTCATTGGCCGTCGACAGATAGGTCAGGTAGACCGAGTCCTCGTCGACATAGCCTGTCAGGGCCAGGATTTTACTCATGACGACGGTGAGCAGGCCGGAGACGACAATTCCGCCAAAGCAGCCAAACACCGCTGCCAACGTCTTTTTGTTGCCACCGTTGACGATCAGATAAGTCATGACAATCGTGTAAAAGCAGATGATGATGGCCGTCAGGTAGATGTTCTTGCCCGAGAGGATGGCCGGGATGAAGACGGCGAAAATGGCGGCACAGGTCAGCCCGAGGGAGAGGATGGTATTAAACCCCTTGCCGCGGCCAAACAGGAGCAGTGCCAGCACAAAGAGCGCCGCGAAAATAAAGAGCCGGTCGGTCTTGACGTATTCAATGAGCTGCCACTCGCTGTCCTCGGCGCCTTCGGCCTCGATTAACACGACTTTTTTGCCCTGCGCCACCTCCGGAACGGCGCCGCTGTACACGCCTTCGAGGTACTGCACGGCCGTCACCGTCTCCCCTTTGCGCGCCCCCGAGAGGATGGTCGCCTCAAAGGTGACCTGCACGTCCGTGCCCGCGGCGCCCTCACCGTATTCATTTGTGACCCGGTCCGTGATGGCGTCAACCCTTGCCGTCACGACGGCCTCTTCGGGCAGCCCGCCTTTAAAAGAGCCGAGGTCTTTCGTCGCAATGTGGTTTCCCACAAGGATGAATATCACCGAGAGCGCCACCGTCACCGCATAAAGCGCCGCCCCCGGCTTCAATTTTCTGCGCCTGTGTTTTTTCTTTGCCGTTTTCTCTGTCTCCATATCTTCACCTCGACTGGCTCAGTTTCGCGCCGCGCTCAATCACTTAAGTATACCACCGGAACCTGTAAACGGCAAACGGCGCCCCAAGGGGGCTGCCCGTCAACAATAAAGACCCGCAGCACTTGTGCTGCGGGCCGTTGTCCTGATATTATACCTTTTCAAGCACAATGCCGAGTTTTGCCGCAAAGGCGGCGTTCTCGGTCAGGAGGGCCCGCAGCGTCATCTCGGCCACGTCGCCCCGCAAAAAGGGGCTTGTGCCGGCCAGGAAGCCCATGTCGGCCGCAGTGTCGGCCGCGGTCTCCCAATGAAAGTCCCCGTTCTCTTCGCTGTACCCCATGGCCCGAAGCAGGAATGTGGCATAGTCGCGGGCCGAGCCGGTGTCGCCGGCGCCGTAAATGCCGTCGCCGTAGCCCTTGGCAAGCCCGTTGTCATAGAGCACGCCGGCATAGCCCGCAGCCCACAGGGGTACGTCAGTGAAGGGACAGGTGCCGGCGTAGGCCAGCGCCTCCTCCTCAAGCCCCAAGGCCCGCACAAACATGACGGCGAGCTCCATGCGGTTGGGGGCGCGCTCCAGCTCGAAGCCGGCGCCGGTGCCGATGAACATGCCGATGCCGCGCAGCGCCTGCGCCATTTCGAGCTGAGTCATGCCGTCCACGTCGCCCAAAGTCATGGGGCCGGAGCCGGAGAGTCCGTAGTACCACTCGCCAAAGGCGATGGCGTCGGCAATCGTCACTTCGGACTCAGCGTCGGGCTGGTGGTCGGGCAGTTTCTCCGGCGCAACCATGAAGTAGGCGTCGGGGTCGCCGCCGGTGTCGTCCCAGGTGGCGTCCACAATATACCACTGCCCCTCGCTGTACACGAGGTTGAAGGAGTGGTTGATGTTCTCGGCCCCGATGTAGAGGCAGGGGATGCCGGCCGCCTGACAGAGCATCAGGACGGCTCTCGTATATCCGTCGCAGACTGCCTGGCCGTCCACAAAGACGCCGCGCGCGGAATAGGCGTTTTCGCCGCTCCCGCCGTAAGTCGTCTGGGCCAGCACATAGTCGTGAATCTCCTCAATGGTGTCTCCGGCGTCGGGCAGGTTCGCAATGGCGGGCTCAGTGTTCATTTTCCAGGTCGTATAGCCGTTTCCCCAGGACCATTCAAGCTGAAAAGAGTATGGCACGACCAGGGCCGCAAGCGCCAGCACCTTGCCGGAGTCGGCCGAGGAGTCGGTCTTGGTCGTAAAGGAGAGGTCGTATCCGAGCGAATAGTTTTCAGCCAGCCCTTTGGCGACCATGAGCTCATAATCGCCGGCGTAGGCGGCCCCGGGTAAAGTGAGCGTCACCGCCAGCAGCAGCGCAAAAAATTTCTTTTTCATGTAAACAGCCTCCGTTTTGATGGGGGGTGGTGTACGGGCATACAGCAAGTACTTACCTCATTTTGACGGAAAAACATGTCCAAAAGATGCACAGAGGCAAAAATTTACAGAATTGTCATATATTTTTATGCGCGACAGCCGCCTTTTGCTGATACCTTCGCTGGACCGTCAGCAGCAGTTCATGGGCGACGAGCGGCACGGCCGAGAGGGCGCAAAGCCGCAGCCACTGCTCGGGGGAGAGCTGCACAGTGCCGAACATGTCAATGAGGAAGGGCACTTCGGTGACGGCAATTTGCAGCACCAGCCCTATGGCAAAGGAGAAGAGCATGAGGGGGTTGGAGGTGTGGCTCATGCGGAAAATCGACTTTGTCACGTCCCGCATGCCGACGGCGTGGAAGAGCTGGGAGATGCCGAGCACCGTAAAGGCAAAAGTCTGGCCGGTGGCCGTCGAAATTTTCAGGCCCTCCATAAAGGCGTAGAGGGTGCAGCTCGCCACCAGCACGCCGTAAAAGATGGTGGTGAAGAGACCGCCGCCGGCAAAGAGGCTTTCGGCGGGGTCGCGGGGTGGCCGGCGCATGAGGGCGGTGTTGTCGTGCCGGTCGACGCCGAGGGCCAGCCCCGGCAGCGAGTCGGTGATGAGGTTGACCCACAGGATGTGAATGGCCCGCAGGGGAGCCGCCAGCCCCGCCGCAATGGCGGCCGTCATCGTGATGATCTCCCCGAAGTTGGAGGACAGGAGGAAGAGCACCGACTTCTTGATGTTGGAATAGATGCCGCGGCCCTCCGAGATGGCCCGTTCAATCGTGGCGAAGTTGTCGTCCGACAGCACCATGTCGGAGGCCGACCGGGCGACGTCGGTGCCGGTGATGCCCATGGAGACGCCGATGTCGGCCATTTTCAGAGAGGGCGCGTCGTTGACGCCGTCGCCGGTCATGGAGACGATGTGGCCCTTTGCCCGCAGGGCGTCCACGATTTTGACTTTGTGCATGGGGGAGACCCTCGCAAAGACCCGCAGCTTTTCAATGCGGGCGGCGAGTTCCTCGTCGCTGATGCCGTCGAGCTCGGCCCCCGTCATGCACTGGGAGGCGTCCTCGGCAATGCCAAGCTCCTTTGCGATGGCAAAGGCGGTATCGGGGTGGTCGCCCGTGATCATGACGGTGCGCACCCCCGCCCGCTTAAAGGAGGCGACGGCGGCCTCGGCCTCCGGCCGGGGCGGGTCGATCATGCCGACAAGGCCGACAAACTCGAGGTCCTCCTCAACGGGTTTGTCAAAGCCGCTGCGTTTGGCCAGCGCCAGCACCCGCAGCGCCTTGGACGACATTGCGGCGGCGGCCTGCTCAATTTCCACCCTGCGGGCCCGCGGCATGTCGACGCAGATTTCAAGAATGCCCTCTATTGAGCCCTTGGTATAGGCGACGGTGGAGTCGCCGTCCCGGTGCAGCGTGGTCATGCGTTTGCGCTCGCTGTCAAAGGGCAGCTCATCGAAGCGGGGGTAGTCTTTTTCGAGCTGCGGGCGGGTCAGGGGCACACCCATGTCGAGCAGCGCAAGCTCGGTCGGGTCGCCGTACCGCGCGCCGCCCTCAGTCGAGGCGTCGTTGCAGAGCATCATGCCCCGCACCAGTTCCTCCGATTTGTCGGGCCAGTACTCGGTGACGGTCATGCGGTTTTGGGTTAAGGTGCCGGTCTTGTCGGAGCAGACGACGCTGACCGCCCCCAGCGTTTCAACCGAGGGCAGCCTTTTGACGATGGTGCCGACTGCGACAAGCCGCTGCACCCCGAGGGCCAGCACGATGGTGACGACGGCGGCAAGCCCTTCGGGCACCGCCGCGACGGCGAGCGATATGGCGGTCAGCAGCATTTCGCCGACCGGCCGTCCCTGCCAGACGGCAAGGGCGAAAAGCCCGGCGCAGAGCACAACCGCGATAATGCCAAGCAGCTTGCCGAGGTCGGCCAGCCGCCGCTGGAGCGGGGTGATTTCGTCTCCGGCCGCCTGCACCATGCCGGCAATGCGGCCAAGCTCGGTCTCCATGCCGATCGCGGTCACGATGCCGTCGCCTCTGCCGTAGGTGACGGCAGTCGAGAGATAGGCCATGTTGATGCGGTCGCCGAGCGGGAGTTCACTCGCCGCCACAAAGTCGGCGTCCTTTTCGACCGGCACAGACTCGCCGGTCAGGGCCGACTCCTCAATTTTCAGGCTGGCCGAAGTCAAAAGCCGCAGGTCGGCCGGAACGGTTCGCCCGGCCTCCAGCAGCACAAGGTCGCCCTTCACGAGCTCTTCGGCCGGAATTTCAATGGCCTTGCCGTCCCGCCGGACGACGGCCGTCGGGCTCGACAGCTTTTTTAAGGCCTCAAGCGAATCCTGCGCCTTGCCCTCCTGCACCGTTCCGATGACGGCGTTGAGCAGCACGACCGCGAGGATGATGACGGCGTCGCCGACCTCGTGCACGGCGATGGACACGCCGGCCGCGGCAAAGAGAATATAAATTAATGGGTCGCGGAGTTGGGCGATAAACATGGAGAGCCGGGATTTTTTCTTTGCCTCGACGAGCTTGTTGGGCCCGTCGCGTTTCAGGCGCCGCGCGGCCTCCTCGCCTGTCAGGCCCCGGCCGAGCTCGTCACACACTGCTGCGGTTTTCATTTTCTCGTACATTTAATAGCTCCTCTTTGCTCTTATTATAGAAAAAACGAGACTCTTCATGCATGCACATGAAAAGTCTCGTCAGTCACAAGGTGACTCCCGCGCCAGACGGCTCTATGGGCCGTCAGGTCTGTTGACGCGGGACCGCGGAGCCAATTTATGCGCTGCGCGGAAACTACTCCCTTTGTCAGTAATATATACAATATCGGGAAATTTGTCAAGCGTCAGTCGTGTGTCCGCCTTAGCATTAGCGGTTGTTCACAAATTTCTATTGAGCGGTCGGGCCCGTTCTGATATAATATTCTCCGCGCTGCTGCTGAAACAGGCAATCTCCTGTTGCGCAAATGCGCAAACACGCAACCGATTGATTGGAGAAACACATGGGAAAAGCACACAAGACCTCCGTCGGGGGGCAGGCCATATATGAGGGCGTCATGATGCGGGGCCCCAAACAGTACGCCGTATCGGTGCGCCTTCCGGACGGCAGCATTGACACCGTCGTCAAAAACAACAAGAGCATCAAGGACAAATACCCCGTTTTCAAGCTGCCGCTGCTGCGGGGCGTGGCGGGGCTCTTCGAGTCGCTGTCTTTAGGATACGGCACCCTCATGTACTCGTTTGAAAAGGCGGGAATTGCCGAGGAGGAGCCGACTAAGTTTGACCTCTGGCTTGAGCGCACGTTCGGCAAATCGGCCACAAAGATTGTGCTCGGCATCGGCACGGTGCTCGGGGTGGTTTTGGCGGTGGGCCTCTTTGTGCTGCTGCCGTCCTTTGGGGTCAAGCTCATTTCAAACTATGTGCCTGACTGGTCCCGCTCGGTGCTCGAGGGCATCATTAAAATCGCCGTCTTCATCGCCTATCTCGCCGCCGTCTCCAAAATGCCGGACATCGCCCGCACTTTCGAGTACCACGGCGCCGAGCACAAGACCATTTTCACCTATGAGCAGGGCGCCCCGCTGACCGTCGAAAACGTGCGCACCCGCAGCCGGTTCCACCCGCGGTGCGGCACAAGCTTTTTGCTCATCGTGCTGGTCATCAGCATTCTCGTCTCGTCCTTGCCCATTGTCACCTGGGACAATGTGCTCATTCGCGCCCTGACCAAACTCGCGCTGCTGCCCGTCGTCGTCGGCCTCTCCTACGAGCTCATCCAGTTTTCCGGCCGGCACGACAACATTTTCACCCGCTTTGTCTCGGCCCCGGGGCTCTGGCTCCAGCGCATCACGACGAGGGAGCCGGACGACAGCCAGATTGAAGTGGCCATCGCCTCCATGCTGCCGGTGCTGACCGGCAATCCGGAGGACGACAAGTGGTAAAGGCCATCCTTGAGGCGGCCGGCATCGAGTCGGCCGCTTTTGAAGCCCGCCAGCTTGAAAAGGCGGGCCTCGGCGAGGAGGCCGCCCGCAAAAGGGCGGCGGGCGTCCCCTTGCAGTATATCCTCGGCGAGTGGGACTTTTACGGGCGCACTTTTTTGTGCCGGGAGGGGGTTTTAATTCCCCGGCCCGAGACTGAGCTTCTGGCCGGGGCGGCGCTTCGCCACCTTGACCAAAACGCCACGGCGGCAGACCTTGGCTGCGGCACCGGCTGCATCGGGCTGACGCTTGCGGCCGAAACGGGGTGCGCCGTCACGCTCTTTGACATCGCGCCGGAGCCGCTGGCACTCGCCGCCGAAAACGCAAAAAAACTTGGAATTGTAACTGCCGACATCCGTCACCGCTCCATCATGCAAGGCCCCGGTGGACAAAAGTGGGATGTTGTGGTCTCAAATCCCCCCTATATCAAAACGGGTGACCTTGGCACCCTCCAGCCGGAGGTGCGCCGCGAACCGGATTTGGCCCTTGACGGCGGGGCGGACGGGCTGGACTTCTACCGCGCCATCGCGGCCCTGTGGGCCCCGGCCGCAAACAGAGCCCTGCTGCTCGAGGTCGGGGCGGGACAGGCAACGGCGGTCGCCGGCATGCTGGCCGGTCAGGGAAAGGTGCGCACGCAAAAAGATTACGCCGGAATCCCCCGGATTGTCGTATTAGAAAAATAGAATATTTGTTCTAAACCTATTGCAAAGCGGACGCCGGTCTGATACAATCATAGACAGCTGAAAAAGTAGGATGGGGAGGACAAAATGGCCAGAAACGAAAAAAAGCCGCTGCAGAAAATCGCGGTCGCGGACGACAAGAAAAAGGCGCTGGAAGAGGCGCTGGCCAAAATTGAAAAAGATTTCGGCAAGGGCGCCGTCATGAAGCTGGGCGAGACCATAAGCATGAATGTCGAGCACATTCCGACCGGCTCTATCGCGCTCGACGTGGCCCTTGGCATCGGCGGAATTCCGCGCGGGCGCATCATTGAAATCTATGGGCCTGAGTCCTCCGGAAAGACGACGCTGGCGCTCCACTGCATTGCCGAGGCCCAGAAGCTCGGCGGCGAGGCGGCTTTTATCGACGTGGAGCACGCGCTCGACCCCGTGTACGCGGCAAAGCTCGGCGTCGACATCAATTCGCTCTTAGTGGCCCAGCCCGACAGCGGCGAGCAGGCGCTTGAAATCGCCGAGACGCTGGTGCACTCCGGCGCCATTGACGTCATCGTCATCGACTCGGTGGCGGCCCTTGTCACGCGGGCCGAAATCGAGGGCGAGATGGGGGATACCCATGTCGGCCTGCAGGCGCGGCTCATGTCGCAGGCCATGCGAAAACTGGCCGGCGGCATCTCCAAGGCCGGCTGCGCCGCCATTTTCATCAACCAGCTGCGCGAAAAAGTCGGCATTGTCTACGGCAACCCCGAGACGACGCCGGGCGGGCGGGCCCTCAAGTTCTACGCCTCGGTGCGCATTGAGGTGCGCAAGAGCGAGTCGCTCAAAGTCGGCGGAGAGATCATCGGCAACCGCACCAAGGCCAAAGTGGTCAAAAATAAAGTCGCGCCGCCCTTCAAGGTGGCCGAGTTCGACATTCTGTACGGCACCGGCATCTCCCGCACCGGCGAGCTCATTGACATGGGCGTAGAGCTCGACGTCGTGAGCAAAATGGGGGCCTGGTTCTCTTTCAACGAGGCCCGCATGGGTCAGGGCAAGGAGAACGCCAGAGAATACTTAGTGAAAAACCCCGACATCGCCGACGAAATCGAGCGGCGCATCCGGGCCAAGATTGCGGAGGACTCCGAAGTCGCGGCCCATGTGGCCAAAACCGCCGCCTCCGAATCGTCGGAGGACCTCGGCGGCGACGACTCCTCCGCCCCGGCGGCGGGTCGCGGGGGAAAGGCGCTCGACGTTACGGCTGAAGATTTTGAATGAGCGGCAATGAAGGGGCCAGCGGCCTTGTCACGCGGCTGAAATTCACGCGCTCGGGCGGCGTCGTCGTCGAGGTCGACGGCGAGGTGATAGGCGAGGTGGACCCGGCCGAATTTTCCCGCAGCCGGGGCGATATGCTGACAGCGGACGAAATTGAAGCGGTGCGCCTCTTGGCGCGCCGCTTTGACGCGCATATGAAGGCGGCAAGGTCCCTTGCGCGGCAAAGCAGCTCCGAGCGGGGGCTTGTCACAAGGCTGCGAAAAAAAGGGGTCGACCCCACGGCCGCTGCCGAGGCCGCCCGGTACTACGCCGGGCGCGGCTACATAGACGATATGGCGTTTGCCAAAAATAAGGCAGACGAGCTGCACAGCCGCAAAAACTACGGCCGGCGGCGAATTGCCGCCGAGCTCGCCCGGCTCGGGGTGCCACAGGAGGCCGCAAAGGCCGCCCTTGAGGCGCTCCCGCCCGACAGCGAGGCCATTGCCCGGGCGGTTGCCCGCCATCGGATGGGGGACCTCTCCGACCGCAATGAGCGGGCACGGCAGTGGCGGCATTTTTCGGCGCAGGGATTTGCGGCCGAGGACATACGGGCCGCCCTCGCGGGCGGGGACGATTTTGAGGAGGAGTATTTTGATGACTAAGGTGGCCATGATAACGCTTGGCTGTCCCAAAAACCAGGTGGACGCCGAGCGCATGCTGGCGCTGCTCACAGAGGGCGGCTTTGAAGTCGCGGTGCCGGAGGAGGCCGACGTCGCCGTCGTCAACACCTGCGGCTTTATTGAGGACGCCAAAAAAGAGGCCATCGAGGCCATTTTGGAGATGGCGGACCTCAAGGCGCAGGGGCGCTTGCGGGGCATCGTGGTCACCGGCTGCCTTGCGCAGCGGTACCGCGCGGACATCCGCACCGAGCTGCCGGAGGTCAATGTCGTGCTCGGGGCCGGCAGCCACGGCGACATCTGCGAGGCGGTGGCGGCCGCCGCCGCCGGGGAGAGTCTCGAGCGGTACGCCCCCATTGAGGAGGCCGACATGGGGGGCGGCCGGGTGCTGACAACCCCGTTCTACACCGCTTATTTGAAACTGGGCGACGGGTGCGACAACCGGTGCACCTACTGCGCCATCCCCCTCATCCGGGGGCGCATGCGCTCGCGGCGCATGGAAGAGCTTGTGGCCGAGGCAAAAGAGCTTGCGGGCGCCGGGGTCAAGGAACTCATTTTGGTCGCGCAGGACTCCACGCGCTACGGGGAGGACCTGTACGGCGAAAACAAACTTGCCCTGCTCATTTCAAAACTTGAGGAAATCAGGGGCATCGCCTGGATTCGGCTGCTCTACGGCTACCCCGACCGCATTTCGGACGAGCTGCTCGCCCACATGGCGAAAAGCGAAAAGCTGCTTCACTACATCGACCTGCCGCTGCAGCACGCGTCGGACGTGGTGCTGCGGCGCATGAACCGCCGCGGGAGCCGCGCCGACATTGAGGAGACCCTTGCCCGCATCCGGGCCACGGTGCCGGACGTCTGCCTGCGCACCACTTTCATTGCGGGCTTCCCGGGCGAGACCGAGGAGGACTTTGCGCAGCTTGAGGATTTTGTCAAAACCCAGAAGTTTGACCGCGTGGGCTGTTTTGCCTACTCGGCCGAGGAGGGGACGCCGGCGGCGGGCTTTGCGGAGCAAATATCGGAAGAGTTGAAAACAGCGCGGGTCGAGCGGCTCATGCGGGCGCAGTCCGACATCTCGGAGGAAAAAAACAAGGCCTTTGTCGGCAAGACGCTGACCGTGCTGGTTGAAGAGGCGGGTTGCGGGCGCAGCCGGCGGGATGCGCCCGAGATCGACGGGCAGGTCTACTTCACGGGCAAGGCCAAACCCGGGGATATGGTGAAGGCCAAAATTCTTCGCGCCGACGCCTACGACCTCTACGGGGCCATTGAGTAAATCACATATTTTGAGCCGGTGCAGGCGCTTACGCTTGCACCGGTTTTTATTTTGTCCCGGCCGGCTTGGCCGCAGCCCCGATGACAACTCAATTCATTAGATATACATATAG
>DATMZG010000040.1:0-29023 GCA_035560415.1 Candidatus Acidiferrum sp.
ATCGGAGGAGCCGAGAAAATCAGGCTGTCAAAAAACAACCTTTTGACAGCCTACGGCCGCCCTGTATGTACAGGGCGGCCGTTTTGGAGCGGATGACGAGGCTCGAACTCGCTACCTCGACCTTGGCAAGGTCGCGCTCTACCAGATGAGCTACATCCGCAATTGCCCTGTCATTATAGCAACCGGGGGCTTCATTGTCAACCCCGGGATGAAAACACGCACCCGCAAAAATTCTGCCGGTAGAGCCCGTACTGCTTTGAGAGCTCTATGGAGCGAAGATAGCCGTTTTGTTTTTTAAAGTCGCTGTGGAGCCACCGGTCGCCGCACAGCTTTTTACCGATGCCGTTGATGAGGGCGGCGTTTTTGTGGGGGCTGACCGTGAGGGTCGTCGTGACGAGGTCATACCCCGGCAGGGCGGCCGCGGCCGCAAGGCGCTGTTCAAAGCAGACGGCGCACCGCGCCCCGCCCTCCGGCTCGTGCTCGAGTCCGCGCACGGCGTCAAGATACCTGTCCGGCTCGTAGGCCCCCTCGATGAGCGGGAGGTTCAGAATGCCGAGCAGCCGCTCGAGCTCGGCCAGCCGGCGGAGGTACTCCTCCTCGGGCTCGATGCATGGGTTGTAGAAAAAGACCGTGAGGTCGTATTCACCTTGCAGCCGCTCAATGACGGCGGTGGAGCAGGGGGCGCAGCAGGCGTGCAGCAGCAGCTTTTTCATTTCGCAAGCCTCATGAGCGCGGGCAGGGTGCGCTCAAGGGCGACGCCCTCCCGAACGGGGGCGCCGAGCCGGCCTGTGAGCGCAATGGTCTCGGACAGATACTCAGTTGCGAGCTTCAGCGCCTTTTCGAGCGGATAGCCGATGATGCGAAGTCCCCCGAGCACGGCCGTGAAGAGGTCGCCGGTGCCGGGGTAGCAGCCGGGGAGCCGCGGACAGTGGACGGTTGTGGTCTTCCCGGTCTCGCTCTCGTAGGCCAAATTCGTATAATAGCCCTCTTTGATGTTGAGCCCTGTGAGCACACAAGTTTTGACGCCAAGCCCCGCCAGCTCCTTGGCGCAGCGCAGGGCCTCATCCTCGTCGATGAGCCCTTCCGAAAACCTGCGGCCGGTCAATATGCAGCACTCGGTAAAATTGGGGGTGGCAAGGTCGGCCATGCCCACCAGCACACGCATATTTTCGGCCATCTCCCGAGTATAGGTGGAGTAGAGCGCACCGTCGTCCCCCATGACGGGGTCGACAATGCGCATGGCCGGGTGCGGGTATTCCTCAAGCACCGATTTTACGATGCCGAGCTGTGCGTAAGAGCCGAGAAACCCCGAATATATGCAGTCAAAACGGATATCAAGCGCCGCCCAGTGGTCAAAGGTCGGCCGGATGTCCGCCGAGAGGTCGTGGAAAACAAAATCCGTAAACCCGCCGGTGTGGGTTGAAAGCAAAGCCGTCGGAACCGGGCAGACCTGAATGCCGAGAGCCGACATCGCCGGGATGACGACGGTCAGGGCACAGCGGCCAAAGCCCGAGATATCGTGAATTGCCGCCACCCGGGGCAGCGGGGTCAGTGAATAAGACATGGCGCTCCCTCCTGTATAGAGCTTAACATTTATACCGGCACATTACAAGAGGGTTGACAAAGAGCAAGTCCTGCGGATATACTATGCTGAGCACATGGGAGGGATTTGAACAATGAAGTACAGTTACGAGCCCAGCGGAGTATGCTCCTACTTAATTGAATTTGAGATTGCGGACGGCATCGTCCACAACGCGCTGTTCCACGGCGGGTGCGACGGCAACGCGCAGGGGCTGTCCAAGCTTGTCGAGGGCATGCCGGCCGACAAAGTCATGTCGCTACTCCGCGGAATAGACTGCGACGGCAAAGGCACCTCCTGTCCCGACCAGCTGGCGGTCGCGCTGGAGCGGGCGCTGGCCGGAGAGCTTAAATAATTTTTTCTCTTCCAAAGACATGAAAGGGCGCGGATTTCCGCGCCCTTTATTTCATGCCGGTTTTTGCCCGTGCCGGGGGAGACGGCGGCCATAGGCTATTTTTCACTTTGCGCGCCGTCTTCCTCCGAGTAAATCAAGTCGTCAATGTCGGGCAGGCAAATCATTCTCACACAGTCAATCATAAGGGTCACTCTTTCTTGTCTTTAATCAATAGAGCTATTATATTCTTCTACCCGCGTCAAGTTTCCATACAACCTGTCGAAAAATGTCCACCCAACATAATCTACCTTCTTGACTTCATGTCCGGAAAATTATACAATATGTGCCATGAGAGCCTTGTATGGGGGGAACTGGAATTGATTATTACAGATAATGCCAGGATTGTGCTGGAAAAACGCTATCTGGCAAAAGAGGAGACCGGCCGCATCACCGAATCGGTCGAGGGGCTGTTCCATCGGGTGGCGGGGGCCATTGCGGCGGCGGACAAAAACTATCACGCCGCCGCCGACACTGAAGCGCTGGAGGAGCGGTTTTACAAGCGCATGACCGCGCTCGAGTTTTTGCCAAACTCGCCGACCTTAATGAACGCCGGGCGGCCTTTAGGTCAGCTCTCGGCCTGTTTTGTGCTGCCCGTTGAGGACAGCATGGAGGGCATTTTCGATTCGGTCAAAAACGCGGCTTTAATTCATAAATCGGGCGGCGGCACCGGCATGTCGTTTTCGCGGCTGCGCCCCAAGGGGGACACGGTGCGCACGACCGGCGGGGTCGCGTCGGGGCCGGTCAGCTTCATGCGGGTCTTCAACATGGCGACCGACGCCGTCAAGCAGGGCGGCACGCGGCGGGGCGCCAACATGGGCATCCTGCGGGTCGACCACCCGGACATCCTCGAGTTCATCGACTGCAAGCAGGCGACAAACGAGATTACAAACTTCAACATCTCAGTCGGAATCACAGAGGCGTTCATGGAGGCCGCCCTGGCGGACAAGCCCTACGCCCTCATCCATCCGCGCTATAAGACGCCGGTGTCGGAGCTTCCGGCCCGCGAGGTCTACGACAAAATCGTGACGGCCGCCTGGCAGACCGGCGAGCCCGGCATCATTTTCCTCGACCGGCTAAACGCCGCCAACACGGTGCCGGGCATGGGGGAGATCGAGTCGACCAACCCCTGCGGCGAGCAGCCGCTGCTGCCCTACGAGAGCTGCAACTTAGGCTCCATCAACCTTGTGACCGTGCTCGACGAGGCGGACGGCACCTACTACATCAACTACGGCCGGCTGGGCGGAATTGTCGAAGACGCGGTGCACTTCCTCGACAACGTCATCGACGCCAACAAGTACCCGATTGACATCATTGACGAGACGACCAAGGCCTCCCGCAAAATCGGGCTCGGGGTCATGGGCTTTGCCGACATGCTGCTGCTGCTTAAAATCCCCTACAACAGCGAGGAGGCCGTCGCGCTGGCCGAAGAGCTGATGGCCTTCATTGACGAGGCGGGCAAGCGGGCAAGCCGGCGTCTCGCCCGTGAGCGGGGCAGCTTCCCGGCCTTTGACAAGAGCGTTTTCCACGGCGGGGAGCCCATGCGCAACGCGACGGTCACGACCATTGCGCCGACCGGCACCCTCTCCATCATCGCAAACTGCTCCTCCGGCGTCGAGCCGGTCTTCGCCTATGTCTACATCCGCAACGTCATGGACGGCACCGAGATGATTGAGGTCAACCCCATTTTGAGGGCGGAGCTCGAAAGGCGGGGGCTCTACAGCGACGAGCTCATGAAGAAAATCGCCAAAGAGGGTCATCTCTCCCACATCGAGGAGCTGCCGGAGGACATCCGCCGCATCTTTGTCTCGGCCCACGAGGTCAGCCCCGAATACCACATCCGCATGCAGGCGGCCTTCCAGAAGCATGTCGATAACGCGGTGTCCAAGACCGTCAACTTCGCAAACTCGGCCACGAAAGAGGAGGTCGACGAGGTCTACCGGCTGGCCTACAAGCTCGGCTGCAAGGGCGTCACGATCTACCGGGACGGCAGCCGCAGCGAGCAGGTTTTGAACGTCGGCAAGGTCAACAAGGCGGAGGGCGCCGCGGTGTCTGAGCCGGTAGTGCCATCCCACATTCAGCCGCGCAGCCGGCCCGACGTCACAATCGGGTTCACTGAGCGCATGAAAATCGGCTGCGGCAAGCTCTACATCACGGTCAACTACGACGACACCGGCCTCGTCGAGGTCTTCACCAACACCGGCCGGCACGGCGGATGCCCGTCACAGAGCGAAGCCACCTCACGGCTCATCTCCATGGCGCTGCGCTCCGGCATTGAGCCGTCGGCCATCATTGAGCAGCTGCAGGGCATCCGCTGCCCCTCGACCATCCGGCAGGGCGGCATGCAGGCCACCTCCTGTCCCGACGCCATTGCGCGGGTCATCGCCAAAGTGATGAAGTACAAAGAAAACAACGGGGATGTGGCCGAGCACTTCGGCGGCCCCATGCCGGTGGCTGAGCCGTCCCGCATCGACGGGAGCGACTCGGTGCGCTATTGCCCCGAGTGCGGCGCCGAGGTGACTCACGAGGGCGGCTGTGTCATCTGCCGCAACTGCGGATACAGCAAGTGCGGCTGAGATGAAAATGCCGACAATTGAAACCGAGCGCCTCATCCTGCGCCCCTTGACTGTGGCCGATGCGCAGCACATCTATGCGAGCTGGACGAGCGACCCCGACGTCGAGCGCTTTATGGTGTGGGAGCTCCACGGCAGCGTCGCCGATACGGTCGAGTGGCTGGCGGGAGTTGAAGAGGGGCTTGAGAGTGACACGAGCTACACGTGGGGCGTCGTCTTGCGGGAGACGGGGCTTCTCATCGGCTCGGCCGGCATCGGCTTCGTGCCGGCGCACGGCTGCTTTGAGCTCGGGTACAACTTTATGAAAAGCGCCTGGGGTAAGGGCTACGCCACTGAGACGGGCAGGGGCATTTTGAAGTTTGCCAAAGAAACGCTCGGTCAGCGGCGGTTTTTCTGCCGCCACGCGGTGGAGAATGTGCGTTCGCAGCGGGTCATTGAAAAGCTCGGCTTCAAGTACGTGGGAGATGGCGCATACGACAGCATGACCGGAAAAAAACATTTTATCAGCAGGGACTATTTCCTCGAATGACAGGATTCGGGCAGGAAAACGAAGGTGGAAACATCTTCGTTTTTTTTGTACTTGACAAATACCCCCCAGGGGTATAATATGAACTCGGAGGTGATTGACTTGAACGACAGAGAATGCTGCAAGGACTGTCACTACAGGACGCGAAAAGCGCCCCGCGAGCCGCAGGAGAAGCGGCAAATGCAAAACCGGCTCTCTCGAATAGAGGGGCAGATCAAGGGAATTATGACAATGCTGGAGGAGGACCGCTATTGCGGCGACATCCTCAATCAGGTGGTGGCGGCGGAAAAAGGACTTCGCGCATTCGGTCAGGAGCTGGCCAAAAGCCACTTTTACTCCTGCGTCGCCCCCGATATCGCGGAGGGCAGCGATGAGCTCGCAAACGAATTTATGGTGCTGTTTGAACAGCTTTCGAGGTAATTATGGAGAAAAACATGGATAAGAATCTGCAACAAAATGATAAGACATATGAAACTTTAAAGCTCGGCGTCGGCGGCATGACCTGCGCGGCCTGCTCGGCGGCGGTCGAGCGCGCCTTAAAGCGCAAAGAGGGCGTGCGGTCGGCCTCAGTCAACCTCATCACCGGGTTTGCCGAAGTCGAATACGACGGGGCGCTCGCGACGCCGGAGGACCTTGCCGCGGCCGTCAGGAAAGCGGGCTACGAGCCCTTTTTGCCGGAAAAGAGTGAGTCCGGGTCCGGCGAAGAGAAGGCGGGCGAGGCTGGGGTCAAGACGCTGAAGTTCGGCGTAAACGGCATGACCTGCGCCGCCTGCTCGGTCGCGGTCGAGCGCGCTTTAAAGCGCAAGGCGGGGGTCTCCTCCGCCTCGGTCAACCTCGTCACTAGGCTGGCAGAAGTCGAGTATGACCCGGTACAGGTGCGCCCGTCGGAACTCATGGCCGCCGTCAAAAAGGCGGGGTATGAGCCCTTTATGCCGGAGCGCTCAGACGCGCCCTCCGATGAGTCTAAGACGATTTTGGCCAGCAAAAAGAGGCTTATTTTAGCCGCGGTCTTTACAGTGCCCCTCCTCTATCTCGCAATGGGGAGCATGCTGGGCTTTCCGATGCCCGAGCTCTCCCGCGACACAATGCTGCTCTTGCAGCTTGGCCTGACGCTGCCGGTGCTGTGGGCAGGGCGCGCTTTCTACACCAAGGGCATCGCCCATCTCATTGGCCGTGCGCCCAACATGGACTCCCTTGTCGCCATCGGCACGGGCTCAGCGTTTTTGTACAGCCTCTACGTCACGCTGAAAGCGTTGGGCAGCGAAATGGGCGGTATGATGAGCATGGACGCCGTCTACTATGAGTCGGCGGCAGTCGTGCTCACGCTGGTCATGCTGGGCAAGCACTTTGAGCAGCGGGCCAAGGGGGCGACCAGTGAGGCCATCAAACGGCTCATGGGGCTTGCGCCCAAGACCGCCGTCATCATCAGAGACGGCGCTGAGGTCGAAGTGCTCATTGAAGAGGTCGCCGTCGGCGACAAGCTCCGGGTGCGCCCGGGCGGGGCCATTCCGGTCGACGGCGTCGTCGAGAGCGGCCACTCGTCGGTCGACGAGTCCATGCTGACGGGCGAGAGCCTGCCGGTCGAAAAGACGGTGGGGGACGCCGTCACGGGCGGCTCCATCAACGGAGAGGGCGTTTTGGACTTTGTGGCGACGGCGGTCGGAAGCGACACGGCCTTGGCCAAAATCATTGAGATTGTCGGAGAGGCGCAGGGCAAAAAGGCCCCCATTGCGCGGCTTGCCGACAAGGTGTCCGGCGTCTTTGTGCCGGTGGTCATGGGCGTTGCGATTGCGGCCGCAGTCTTTTGGGCTTTTCAGGGCAAGGACACCGCTTTTGTGCTGACCGTCTTTGTCTCGGTGCTGGTCATCGCCTGCCCCTGCGCCCTGGGGCTTGCCACGCCGACCGCCATCATGGTCGGCACCGGCAAGGGGGCGCAGCTCGGCATTCTCATCAAGAGCGGCGAGGCGCTTGAGAGCGCGGGCCGCGTAGACACCGTGGTGCTCGACAAGACCGGCACCATCACTGAGGGGCGCCCGGCCCTTGAGGACGTCATTCCCTACGGGCAGACGCCCGAGGCGGTGCTGCGGCTCGCGGCGGCGGCCGAGCGCGGCTCGGAGCACCCCGTGGCCAAGGCCATTGTCGCCGCGGCCGGAGAGGGCGCGCCGCAGGCAGAGAACTTTGCGGCGGTGCCGGGCCGGGGCGTTGAGGCCGTCGTCGAAGGGGTGCAGGTGCTGGCCGGCAACCGGCGGCTCATGGAGGAGCGGGGCGTCGACCTCACAGCTTCACAGGCCGACGAGACGCGGCTGTCGGCCGAAGGGAAAATGCTCATGTTCATCGCGGCAAACGGAGCGCTCGTTGCCCTCCTGTCGGCCCGCGACAAGCTCAAAGAGACCAGCGCCGCCGCAATTGAGCGGCTGCGGCACATGGGAATTGAACCCGTCATGCTGACGGGCGACAACGCCGTGACGGCGGGGGCCATCGCCAGGCAGGCGGGCATCGACAAGGTCATCTCGGATGTGCTGCCCGACAAAAAGGCCGCCGAAATCGAGCGGCTCAAGGCCGAGGGCCGCAAGGTCGCCATGGTCGGCGACGGCATCAACGACGCGCCTGCCCTGGCAACTGCCGACGTCGGCATGGCCATCGGCACCGGAACCGACGTGGCGGTCGAGTCGGCGCAGGTCGTGCTCATGTCGGGGGATCTCGGCGGCGTGCCCAAGACCATTGCGCTCTCACGGGCGACCGTCGCCCGCATCAAGGGTGGCCTGTTCTGGGCCTTTGCCTACAACACGGCCGGCATCCCGGTTGCGGCGGGGCTGCTCTACTACTTTGGCGGCCCGCTTCTAAACCCCATGATTGCGGGCGGGGCCATGGCCCTAAGCTCAGTCTCGGTCGTCCTCAACGCACTGGCCCTCAAACGTTTTAAGGGATAGCGTACAGACGTTCTCATAGCCAAGCCCCCGCAGCAGCAGGGCTCCGGCCCTGCTGCGGGCTCCGCTTTCGCAGAGCAGCACGATCCGCTCCTGGAAATGCGCGCGCCCCGCGATTTCGCGTTCAAGTTTTGAAAGCGGAATGTTGACGATGGCCTCGTCCGGCTCCCTGATGTCTATGATGATCAAGCAAATCCCCCGAATGCAAACTTTTTATATAAAATATCTTATTATGAAGGAGGCCAATATGTCACTGGAACACGACAGCACAGAAAACAGTGTCAAAGACGACATGCAGCAGGGCAGGGCGCAGTTTGCGCGGCCCGAAAGCAAAGACGGGAAATCCCGCGTCGTCAGTTGTGACGAAGGACTTGGCCACAGCTCCGACGGGAGCTGCGAAATACACCGCGAAACGGATGCGCAACATGCGCATGAACACACCCACGCAGAGGACGAAAAATGCGGCTGCTGCGAAAAAGACCGAGAAGACGAGTGCGGCTGCGGCCGAGAAGATGAGTGCGGCTGCGACTGTGATGATGACTGCGAGGACGAAGACGGATGCTGCTGCGGCCATGACCACGGCGAGAGCGAAAAATTCGGACTTTCCGGCTGGCTCGGGACGGCTCTTTACGCCGCGGGACTCTATTTTTCCGATAAGCCGTTCACCCCATATCTGCTGCTCGCGGCCTATCTGCTCGTGGGCTGGCGCACGCTGAAAACGGCGGCGTCTAACATCGTGAAGGGCAAGGTCTTCGACGAGAATTTCCTCATGTCGATTGCCACGGTCGGCGCCATCGCGATTCGGGAGTACCCGGAGGCCGTGGCCGTCATGCTGCTCTACCGGGTCGGCGAGCACTTTCAGGGGATTGCGGTGGGCAAATCGCGCAGCTCCATCCGCTCGCTCATGGACCTCCAGCCCGAGACGGCAAACCTTGTCAAAGACGGCACGGAGGAGGCGGTGCCGGCCTCCTCGCTTGCGGTCGGCGACATCATCGCCGTGCGGCCGGGCGAACGCATTCCGGCCGACGGCGTCATAAACGGCGGGGCGACCTCGCTCGACATGTCCTCCCTGACCGGCGAGGCGACGCCGGTGTCCATTGGGGAGGGGGAGGAAGTGCTGTCGGGCTCCATCAATTTGGAGGGGCGCATCACGGTCAAGGTGACAAAACTTGCGAGGGAATCGGCCGCCGCCCGCATTTTGCAGCTTGTTGAAGAGGCCGCAAAGTCCAAGGCGCCGACCGAGCAGTTCATCACAAAGTTCTCCAAAATCTATACGCCCATCGTCTGCCTGCTTGCGGTGCTGACGGCCGCGGCGTCGGCACTTGTCTTCAAGCGCCCGCTCTCGGAAGGCGTCTACGCCGCCATGACGTTCCTCGTCATCTCCTGTCCCTGCGCCCTGGCCATTTCGGTGCCGCTGGGCTTTTTCGGCGGGCTGGGGCTTGCCTCAAGGCGGGGAGTGCTGGTCAAGGGCGGCAACTTCCTTGAAGGGCTCGGCGAAGTGCGGCACATCGTGCTCGACAAGACCGGCACCATCACGACCGGCACCCTTCGCGTGTCGAAGGTCGCGCCGGCGCAGGGCTTTTCAGAAAAGGGGCTGCTGGCGCTCGCCTATGCCGCCGAGAGCGGCTCAAACCACCCGATTGCCACAGCCATTCGCAAGGCGGCGGGGGACGGGCCAAGGCCCACCTCCATGCAGGAAAAGCCGGGGTACGGCGTCATCTGCGAGGTCGACGGAAAGCGCGTCCTTGCCGGAAACCGGCGGCTGCTCACGGAAGAGGGCATTGAGGCCTCCGCCCCGGCAAGTCTGGGGACCTCCGTCTACCTTGCGGTCGACGGGAAATTCGCCGGGCTTGTCACGGTGGAGGACACTGTCAAACCTGACGCCGCAAAGACCATTGCGGCCTTTAAAAGGCGGGGAATCGTCTCGGTCACCATGCTGACCGGGGACAACGAGCGCACGGCCGGGGCCATCGCACAGGAGGTCGGCATCACTGATGTCGCGGCAAATCTCCTGCCGCAGGACAAGGTCACGCGGCTTGAGGCCATCATGAAAACGGCGGCGGGCAAGACCCTCTTTGTCGGCGACGGCATCAACGACGCGCCGGTTTTGGCCCGCGCCGACATCGGCGTCGCCATGGGGGCGCTCGGCTCCGACGCCGCAATTGAGGCGGCCGACATCGTGCTCATGGACGACAGGCTGACGGGGCTTGAAGCGGCTTTTGACACGGCGGCCAGGACTCGGGCCATCGTCCGGCAGAATATCACGTTTGCCCTTGCCGTCAAATTTGCCGTCATGGCGCTGGCACTGTTCGGCCATGCCAGCATGTGGCTGGCCGTCTTTGCCGACGTCGGCGTGGCGCTGCTCGCGGTTCTCAATTGCACGCGGCTGCTGGCAAAAAAATCCGAAGCGGTTCGGACGGCGTAGGCATAAGCGATTTTATAAATTCTAAGACAGGCGCAAAGCGGAACGCTTTGCGCCTGTCTTCGTCATACCAAGAGGAGGTCTTCTAAAATTTCACATTTTTTCAGAATTCTTTTCAGCTTGAATTCATTTTTTCATCGTATACTACTAACTGCACGGAGTTTATAAGGTTGGAGTTGAGGACATGAATATTCTGATTTTGACCGGAAGCTTCGGAATGGGCCACAATTCGGCGGCTTACGCCATCGCGGAGAAAATAAAAGCGCAGTACGACGACGCCAATATCCATGTGGAAGACCTGTTTTCCGAAACGCTGAAAATGAATAACTACAGCTTCCCATATTATCTTTTCGTCAAGTACGGGAAGTCGCTCTACAATTACGCTTACCGGCTGACGGAGGACTCGGGGGTTGTGACAAAGCTCCCCTTCAATACCTATTTCCTGCATGTCCTTCATAAGCTTGTCGACAGGTCGGGCGCAGACCTCATCATTTCAACTTACTCCGGATGCTCGAAAGTCGTTTCGGAGTATAAGTTGCTGACCGGGAGCGATGTCCCGTTTTTCAGCTGCATCACCGACGTTGCGCTTCACGCGACCTGGCTGCAGCCCGGCACCGACCTCTATTTTGTCGCAGCGCCGGCGACAAAGGACGAGCTTGCCGCCAAGGGAGTCGACCCTGAGCGCATTGTCGTCAGCGGGGTTCCGGTGCGCGGCGAGTTTGAGCGGGTGAAGAAAAGTCCTGCGCCAAGGGCGGAAAAGAGGCTGCTCATCATGGGCGGCGGGCTCGGACTGCTGCCCAAAACGAAGGATTTTTACGAGGCGGTCAACCGGCTGCCCGGTGTGAAAACGACGGTGCTCGCAGGGAAGAACGAAAAACTGTTCAAATGCCTTGACGGGAAATTTGAGCACATTGAAGTGCTCCCGTTTGTCGACGACATGCCGCGGGTGATGAGCGAGGCGGATTTGCTCTTGTCAAAGCCCGGCGGCATCACGATGTTTGAGGCGATTTCGGCCGAGCTGCCGCTGCTCATCTTCCCGCCGTTTTTACAGCAGGAGATGAAAAACGGCGACTTCATCGTTGAAAACGGCATCGGCGACGTCCTCCCTGACGACGAGGGGGCGTGGGTTGAGAAAATCCGGGAAATGCTGTCGGGCGACGGGCGGCTTGCCCGCGTTCGGGAGAACATGCGGGCGCTCAAAACCATTTTTGACGAGGACGCGCTGCTCGGGGCAATCCGAAAGGTTGAGCGGCAGTGCGCGTGACGCAGGCGTTTTTTGCGGCGGCGGACATTCTTTCGCCGCCGGCAACCCTGTTTAAGTTCTTTATCGATAAGGCCCGCCCTTAGTCGCCGAAAGGGAATTTCAAGAGATGAATAAAAACAAAAACGCCTACGGTCTCATTGCGCTGCTCGCGCTGACCGCAGTGACCGCGTTTTTTTTATTTCGAAAACATGAGCTCGGCGCCGTCCTTGACGCCCTGAAAAAGGCCAGCCCCGCATATCTTGCGGCGGGGCTCTTTCTGATGTTTTTGTTTAACGCGAGCGAGGGGCTCAGAATTTGGGCGCTGCTGCGCTCGCTTGGCTACCGGCCGGGCCTTATGGCCTGTCTCAAATACGCTTTTCTGGGCTTTTACTTCAGCAGCATCACCCCTTCGGCCACCGGCGGCCAGCCGGCCCAGGTCTTTTACATGAGCAAGGACGGCATCGGATTTGGGGACGCCTCCCTTTGCATCACAGCCATCACGGTCTCATATCAGATTGGAACGCTGCTCATCTGTTTTTTCGCTTTTGTGATGAGGCGCAGCTTTGTCGCAGCGAATCTTGGCGCCGTAAAATATCTCGTGCTGTCGGGATATGCGGGCAACTGCATGCTGCTCTTTGTAATCCTCGAGTCGGCGTCCCACATCGGCTTTCTCAAAAAACTTTTTCATGGCGCTATCCGCGGCCTTGCAAAAGTCAAAATTGTCAAAGATGCGGGGCGGGCGCAAGCCGGCGTCGACGCGCAGCTTGAAAAATACGCCGACGGGGGAAACCGGCTCTTTAAAAAACCGGGCGTCCTGCTTGTGATTTTGGGGCTTACGCTCATTCAAATTCTGTCGCGGCTTTTCGTGACCGTCGTCGTCTACCGCTCATTTCACTTGCAGGGATACGGTTTTGTGGATATACTGGCACTGGAGGCGCTGCTTGCGCTGGGGGTCGGGTTCACGCCGATGCCGGGCGCTGTAGGCGTGGCGGAAGCGGGATTTCTCATGGTCAATCAGGCGATTTTCGGGGCGGAATATCTCGCGCCGGCCCTGCTGCTGACCCGCGGGATCAGCTTTTATGTCTGGATTGTCGTAAGCGGTGTCGTTTCTTTATACGCCCATCTGTCCCTGACCCGCAAGGGCGCCATGCCTGAGTTATCGCCCATCGGGCGCCGGATACGGGGAGTGGACGCAGGCCCAAAGCGGCCATGAAGAGGTGAAAACAGTTATGGAGGGCGCAATGAAAATCCTCGTCGCCGACGACAACGAGGAGATCAGGGAGTTCATACGCGTGCTTTTGGAGGGCGAGGGCTACGAAATTGTCGAAGCCCGCGACGGTGAGGAGGCCTGCCAAAAGACGGATGACAGCGTCGACCTCATCATTTTGGACGTCATGATGCCGGTCAAAAACGGGTATAAGGCCTGTATGGAAATCCGTGAAAAGACGACGGCCCCCATTTTATTTTTGACCGCTAAGACGCAGGACTCGGATAAGGCCTTAGGTTTTTCACTGGGCGGGGACGACTACCTGTCAAAGCCGTTTTCCTATGCAGAGCTTGTCTCCCGAATTAAGGCGCTGCTGAGGCGCTACTACGTCTATCAGGGCAAGGAGCCGAGAGACGAGGGCGGCACGCTGAAAATCGGGGACATGAGAATTTGCATAAAGGCCAATCAGGTTTTTTCGGGGGACGCGGAGGTCCATCTGACCGACATCGAGTACCGCCTGCTGCTGCTCATGGCTCAAAACAGAGGGAAAATATTTTCGGCCCAAAATCTCTATGAGAGCGTCTGGAATGAGCCCTACCTGTACACCTCAAGCAACACGGTGATGGCGCACATCAAAAACATTCGCAAAAAGCTCGGAGACGATACGCAAAATCCCAAAATCATCAAGACGGTCTGGGGAAGAGGGTATCGAATTGAGTAAACGTAAGGCGCGGGGATTCCCATCCCACCTGGGGCTCGAGGTCATCTCGTACCTCCTCATTGCGTTTTTCACGGCGGTGGGCATTTATCTGTGCGCGGACTATTTTACAAACGAGATCATCTACGAGCGGTTTTCCACCATCGACGCGATTGCCCAGGAGACCGAACAGGACTTGAACAATTTCAGCAGATTTGTCGAAGCAAACCATCTTTCCACCGGCGACACCGAGACCATCAACAACTGGCTGTACGGCCAAAAGTACATTCTGATGAGCATATACAAGGATGAATACCTTGTGTATTCTAATTATCCGGACTATGTGAAGAGCGAAAACGGCCTGCCCGCCTTGAAATGGGGGGGCTTGTCCGATCCGCAGGGTCATCACCTTTATGACGTGAGCTTTTCGGACGGCAGGGCGCAGGTGGAAATCTATACGCTTGCCGCCTCGAAAGTTTACAGCGCGGTGCAGTTTACCGAACTGGTGCTGGCATTCGGCTGCTTCATCCTCGTTTTTCTCACGCTCTTCTCCTCGAAATTCCAATACATCGACCAGCTCCAAAATGAGATGGAGATCATCGGCAGCGGGAATCTCGATTTCCCCGTCACAATAAAAGGCAATGATGAGATTGCGTTTTTAGCGGGCAGCATTGATGAGATGCGGCGCTCGTTTTTGGAGCGGACAAAGACCGAATACGAGGCGCGGCGCGCCAACAGTGAGCTCATCACCTCCATTTCCCACGACATCAGGACGCCCCTGACCGTTTTGATCGGCAACCTCGACCTGCTCGCAAACAAAAAATTTCAAAGCGAGGAGCAGCAGGAGCGGTATCTCGAAAACTGCCGGAAAAAGGCCTATCAGCTCAAAGAGCTGACCGACAAGCTGTTTCAGTATTTTCTTGTCTTCGGTGACGCCTATCGGGAGCCGGCCCTTGAGCGCATGGACGGCTATGCGCTCTTAGAGCAGATGGTCGGCGAATACGCGCTTGCGCTCGAGGACGCGGGGTTTACGGTGAGTATTCACACCGACCCACCCAAAGCACAGGAATGCGCCATAGAGGCAAACGTCATCGCGGTGCGCCGCGTCTTTGACAACCTGTTCGGCAACATTAGGAAATACGCGCGACCGGGCTCGGCCATCGAGGTCGCGGTGACCCGCGGGGACGGCTCGCTGTCGGTACGCATTTGCAACGCAGTAGAGGAGACCCCTCAAGAGCAGGTGGGCACGCGAATTGGACTTGCGACCTGCCAAAAGATCATGGCGCAGCACGGCGGCGCGTTTGCGACAAGTAAAACGGCCAATGAATTTTGCGCGACCGTCAGTTTTCCCCTCATTGAGACCGCAAAGCCCACGGAACCCACGGGGGGTTCCGGCTCCCGGTAGCGGCGAAAAGACGGGCCGTAGCGAAAGGCGCGAAAACGGCACACGGCGCCAAAAAATTTCCGCACCGCGTGCCGTAAAAAGTAATACATATAAAAGAGGGCTTCCCGTCACAGGATATTGCCGATGCTGAGCTTCTCCTGGTCGTAAATGTGGGTGATCAGCTTTGCAAGCCGCGCCGCCTCGACTTCGAAATTCACCATGTCCCGCTCTTCGAGGTAGACGCGGGTGCGGATGAGCGACTCGTTTAGCTGGTCGATCTCGCTGTGGTTGGAAGTGATGTCGAGGAGGTCCTCAAGGCCGTCGGCATAGTCTTGCAGACCGGCCATGGTGGCGTCCGCCCCCTCAAGGTCGCCCTGCCGCACCTGCTCGTAGACCCGGTTTAGCGCATTCGTCAGTTCGCCGGTAAACCGGCGGTACCAAAGCTGGTTACCCACGCCGGCAGCGGCAAGCAGGAGGGCGAGCAGCAGCGCCAAATACTGGCGTTTCACGTTTTTTGCCTCCTCTCAAGCTCCCAAAGGCGACCCCTGTGGTCGACGGTGCAAAAGAAGACGTCGGGAAGTAATACGTCCGAGTCCCGAAGAAGCTGCTCCACCGCGGCCTCGTCGATGCCGCAGTCTTTCATGGTCTTTTTATCGAGCACGCCGTCCCGAATTAAAAGCCGGACGACGCCGGGGTCGATTTTCGCAATGTTTAAATCCTCACGCGTGGGCTGCTCGGCCGACGGCCTCATGAGGATTGACAGCTTGCCGTTGGTTTCGAGCACCGCGTAGGATACGTCGGACAGCTTGCCGACTTTTTGCAGCCGCAGCTCCTCATAGATGTCGTCGATGGTGATGCGCATTCTTTTGAGCTCCCCTTGAAGCAGTCTGCCTTCGCAGATGACGATGCTCGGATGCCCCGACAGCAGCTCCCTCGTGCGCTGGGATTTGAGGGCAATGCAGGACAGGGCGATCTCCATCGTGACGAGGGCCCCGATGGAGAGCAGGCCGTAAATCATCGGGATGCTGTTGCTCTGCATGGGGACGGCCGCGACCTCCGAAATGAGAATGGTGATGACGAGCTCGGAGGGCTGGAGGTCGCCGACCTGCCGCTTGCCCATGATTCGAAGTCCAATGATGACGGCGGCATACAGGATCACTGTGCGAAGTACGACAACACCCAAAAAAATCACCCCAAAAGCGAGTATTCCCGCAGAATTTTTGAAAATACTTATTGCAATCGGCAAACCGGTATGATACTATATTTAGGCTTGAATAAAAGGTGGTCCGCTGCCGTTTTCGGGAATGAACACCTGTAACATTGGAGGAAAAATCATGGATTATATCAAGGCGCTGACCGCAAGTCAGGTGAAGACAGACATCCCCGATTTCCGTATCGGCGACACCGTTCGGGTGTACATCAAGGTCAAGGAAGGCTCCCGCGAGCGCATCCAGATGTTTGAGGGTACGGTCATCTCTAAAAACGGCGGCGGAATTTCCGAGACATTCACGGTTCGCCGCATTTCCTACGGCGTCGGCGTGGAGAAGGCCTTCCCGCTCCACTCGCCCAACATCGACCGCATTGAGGTTGTCCGGCACGGCAAGGTTCGCCGCGCAAAGCTCTACTACCTCAGGGACCGCGTCGGAAAGCGCGCCAAGATCAAAGAGAAAATTTAGCAAGCTGCGACATCAAAGAGGGGCTTTACGCCCCTTTTTCCTTAAACAAAAAATGGAGGACAGCTGAATATGGACAGCAGGCAGGAGTTCTCCCGGGCGCAGCGCAACCTGTTCGACTGGTTTGACTCGATTGTCTTTTCGGTCATATCGGTCGTCATTGCGCTGTCTTTTGTGTTCCGCGTCGTCGGGGTCGACGGCACCTCCATGGTCAAGACCCTCGCTGACAACGACCGGGTTTTCATGTGGGAGATGGGCTATGAGCCGACGGCGGGGGACATCGTCGTCGTCACCAAGCTCGAAAAGCCGCTCATCAAGCGCATCATCGCCACGGGCGGGCAGACGGTGGACATCGACTTTGAAGCCGGTGTCGTCTATGTCGACGGCGTGGCGCTCGACGAGCCCTACACCAACGAGCCGACCTACCGCAGGGAGGACGTGTCCTTCCCGGTCGTCGTGCCGGAGGGGTATGTCTTTGTCATGGGGGACAACCGCAACTATTCGTCCGACAGCCGCACCTCCATTGTCGGCTTTGTGGACGAACGCTACGTGCTGGGCAAGGTGATTTTCCGCATCCTGCCCTTTGACACCTTCGGCGCGATATGAACATCCAGTGGTACCCCGGCCATATGACCAAAACCCGCCGCATGATTGAGGCGGATTTGAAGACGGTCGACGCCGTCGTCGAGCTTTTAGACGCGAGGGCGCCAAAAAGCTCGCAAAATCCGCTCATTGACAAGCTGACGGCAAATAAAAAGCGGCTTGTGCTCTTAAACAAGTGTGACCTCGCTTCTCCCGAGGGCAACAGGGCATGGGCGGCTTACTTTGAAGGGCTTGGCCGCAAGGTGCTGCTCATCAACGCCGCGACAGGTCAGGGCGTCGGCCGTATTGCGCCGGCCCTGGCAGAGCTCCTCTCGGAAAAACTTGCCCGCGACAAAGCCCGCGGCATGAACAAGGCGCAGCGGGCCATGGTGCTCGGCATTCCCAACGTCGGCAAGTCGTCTTTAATCAACCGGCTGGCGGGCGCCTCCAAAGCGGCGGTGGCCGACCGGCCGGGCGTGACGAGGGGCAAGCAGTGGATCAGGCTCGGGGCCGTGGACCTCTTAGACACGCCGGGCATTTTGTGGCCCAAGTTCGAGGACGAGACGGTGGCGCTGCACCTCGCCTACACCGGCGCCATCAAGGACGACGTATACGACGTCGAGGAGGTGGCCTGCCGGCTCTTAAAGGAGCTGCCGCCTGAGGTCATCGCCTCGCGGTACAGCCTGTCGGACTTTGACCGGCCGGGGCATGAGCTGCTCACGGAGCTTGGCAGGTCGCGGGGATTTCTCATGGCCGGCGGCGCCATTGACACGGAGCGCGCCGCCCGCATTTTGCTCGATGAATTTCGCGCCGGCAAGCTCGGCGCCGTGACATTGGAGTGGCCGGATGATCAAAACGACACTGTTTGAATTTGACGAGGCCATGCGGCTTCAATACGGCGCGCCGATCTGCGGCACCGACGAGGCGGGGCGGGGGCCCTTGGCAGGCCCCGTCTTTGCGGCGGCCGTCATCCTTCCGCCGGAGCTTGTTATCAAAGGGCTCAACGATTCAAAAAAGCTGACGGCTGCCCGCAGGGAGGCGCTGTTTGACGAGATTGTCGCAAAGTCTCTGGCCTGCGCCGTCGCAAGCGTCGGGGAGGAGGACATTGACAACCTCAACATCTTAAACGCCTCGATGGCGGCCATGGCGATGGCGGTGGCGGAGCTCGACATTTTGCCCGCGGCGGTGCTTGTCGACGGAAACCGGGCGCCAAAGCTGGGCTGCAAGACGGTGCCGATTGTCAAAGGGGACGGGAAGTCGGCCTGCATTGCGGCGGCCTCCATTTTGGCCAAGGTCTCGAGAGACCGGTACATGGATGCGCTGGCCCTCCGGTATCCGGAGTACGGCTTTGAGGGGCACAAGGGGTATCCGACCAAGCTGCACTACGAGCGGATTCTCACATACGGGATAAGTCCCGTGCACCGCGTGACGTTTTTGAAGAACATCGAGGAGAAGCGCCGTGAATACGAAGGAAAAGGGCCGGTTCGGTGAGCGGGCCGCAGCGCAGTATCTGACCGAACACGGATATCATATCCGCGAGCGCAACTTCCGCTCCCGCCACGGCGAGATCGACCTTGTCGCCGACGACGGGGAGACTTTGATTTTCGTCGAGGTCAAGGCCCGCGCCGGCGCCCGCCCCGCGGAGGCTGTGAACTATACCAAGCAGCGGCGGTTTATTTTCACGGCGCGATACTATCTGGCCAAAACGCCGACTAAACTTAAAACACGGCTCGACATCGTGGAGGTCTTTTTCACTGAGGCGCAGAACGAACTTCGCGTCCTCAAAATCAACCACATTGAAAACGCGTTTGGCGCGGGGAGGTAGGGCAGGTGCTGAGAATAAGGGTCATCGACACCCATTGCGACACCCTCATGTACTATGCGAGGGACTATTCGGTCTTCAAAGACGGCGAGGTTGACGTCACTTATGACAAGATGGGCGGGTACGAGACCTACCTTGGCACCTTCGCCATGTATTTCGACGCGACGCTAAAACAGGCCGAAAGGCTTGATATCGCTGAGAAGTATCTTGCGGCCTACGCCCACATGCTGGAGAATTACGACATCAAGCGTGTCTTGACGGCGGCCGACCTTGCGGCCCTCACGGGGCGGGGGGCGCTGCTCTCGATTGAAAACGCCTGCTTTTTCGAGGACGACGCGGCCGACCTTGTCAAATACTGGGACGCCGGCGTGCGCATGCTGTCCATGACCCACTTTTTAAACTCGCAGTTTGGCTGCGGAAACGCGGCGGGGGACACGCCGGACGACGACACCGGACTGACGGGGCGCGGCAGGGCCTTCATTCCGATGGTGGAGAAGTGCGGCATGGTGCTCGACGTCTCCCACCTCTCGTTTCAGAGCTTCTGGGACGTCTGCGAAGTCGCCTCCAAGCCCTTTATCGCCTCCCACTCCAACGCCTATGCGAAACGGGGACACAACCGCAATTTGAAGGATGACATGTTCCTTGAACTCGTGCGCCGGGGCGGCCTTTCGGGGCTCTGCTTTTGCCCCGCCTTCATCAGCGACAGCGCTGACGAGACGGCGAGCATTGATGAGCTCGTCGACCACGCCGAGCACCTGCTGTCCTTGGGCGGGGAGAAGACGCTCTGCATCGGCGGGGATTTTGACGGGGTGGACCACCACGTCACGGGACTCGAAAATTGCTCCTGCACCTGGAACCTCACTGAGGCCATGCTGCGCCGCGGGTGGAGCGAGGGGCTGGTCGAGGACATCATGTGGGGCAACGCATACCGATTTCTCATGAAAATGCTACCGGAGGTGTAAAGATGGTTTTTTGCAGCACGCGGGATACGGCAAAGAGGGTCACGGGGTCGGCCGCCATCGCCCTGGGCATCGCGCCGGACGGGGGGCTCTACGTCCCGATGGAGATGCCGACTTTTTCAAAGACGGGGCTTGAAGAGCTCTCTAAGCTCTCCTATCAGGAGCTTGCGGCGACCATCCTCGTCAAATTCCTGCCGGAGTTAGGGTACGAGCCGCTGCTTGCGGCTGCAAAGGCCGCCTACTCGGCCGAGAAGTTCGGGGGCGAGACGCCGGTCAAAGTGACAAACCTGCTCGGCCGTCAGTCGGTCTTGGAGCTGTGGCACGGGCCGACTTACGCATTTAAGGACATGGCGCTGCAGCTGCTGCCGCACCTCTTAAAAATGTCGCTGGCGGCCGTTGGGGAGAAAAAAGAGGCCCTCATTCTGGTCGCCACCTCCGGCGACACCGGAAAGGCCGCCCTCGAGGGGTATTCGAATGTCCCGGGGACTAAAGTCGCCGTATTCTACCCGGCCGGCGGGGTCAGCGAGGTGCAGCGGCTGCAGATGGCCACCCACGCCGCAGACAACGCCGCGGTCTTTGCCATAGAGGGCAATTTCGACGACACCCAGAGCGGGGTCAAGCGCATTTTCACCAACCCCGAAATGCAAAAGCTGGCGGACGGGCGGGGGTATTTCCTCTCCTCGGCCAACTCCATCAACATGGGGCGGCTGCTGCCCCAGGTTGTGTATTATTTCTATGCGTATTTCCAGATGCTGAAGGATAAGGCGCTGATGCCGGGCGAGAAGTTCGACGTCGCGGTCCCGACCGGCAACTTCGGCGACATTCTGGCCGGCTGGTACGCCTGCCGCATGGGGCTTCCGATTGCCGACTTCATATGCGCCTCCAACAGCAACAACGTGCTGACCGACTTTTTCAACACCGGCGTCTACGACCGCAACCGCCCCTTTAAAAAGACGATTTCACCCTCCATGGACATTTTGATTTCGAGCAACCTCGAGCGGCTGGTCTTTGAAATGGTCGACCGGAACGCCGAGACCTGCGCCTCCCTCATGGCGGCCCTTTCGGGAAAAGGCGAGTACAAAATCCCGGCCTCCTGCGGCGGCGCCATTTTCTCCCGCTTTGCGGCCAGGTGGGTCGACGACGCGCAGACCATTGAGACCATCGGCGAGCTGTGGGACAAATACGCCTACGCCATTGACACCCACACGGCCGTCGCCTTCCGCGCCCTCTTGGACGAGCGAAAGGCAAAGCCCCAAAAAGCGGGGCGGCAGGCGCTTGTCGTCTCGACGGCGTCGCCCTTCAAATTTGCGACGGCGGTGTTGCAGGGCGTGGGCGGGACACCGGCCGAGGATGAGTTTAAAAATCTTGAAATGCTGAGTAAAATCATTGAAATGCCGCTGCCGGCGGGACTTGCCGAGCTTCGCGATATGCCGGTGCGGTTTGGGAAGTCCTACCCGAGAAGCGACATGCAAAACCTGGTTGCGGCCTTAATGCAAGAATAAAAAATGCCGGCAGAAAACTGCCGGCATGAGAAGGGGCCTATCGCGGTTCGTAGCTTTCGCAGGCTGCGGCGCCCGACGGGGAGCCGATGGCGTTCATTGTCGAGGAACGCGGGCCGACATCGATGGAGTCGAGCACGCAGGTGTGGTCGTTCGAGTGATACTTGCAACTGTCGACATAGCAGGCTACACCATGGTTTATATCGCTCATAGAAAATACCTCTCTTTTGAGAATTTGATGCCTTGGGTGCAAAAATAGTATGTGCCGCATAAATTAAAAAATTCCGGCGCAATGGGGGACTTTAGGTGCTGTTTACGATTGCCGACGTGCATCTGTCGGGCCTGGTGGATAAACCGATGAACGCCTTTGGCGAAAAATGGAGCGGCTACGAGGCGCGGCTTGTTGAAAACTGGAAAGCCGCCGTCGGCCACTCCGACACCGTTGTCATGCCGGGCGACATCAGCTGGGGCATGACGATGGAAGAGGCCATGGCGGATTTTTCCTTTCTCGATGCGCTGCCGGGGCACAAGCTCATCGGCAAGGGCAATCACGACTACTGGTGGACCTCGGTATCCAAAATGAAGAAGGCGCTCGACGGCGCCGGTATACGCTCGATTGATTTTTTATACAACTGTGCCTACCGCGTGGAGAACTTCGCCGTCTGCGGAACCAAGGGGCACCTCTGGGACTCGGATGAGAGCGAAACACAAAACGCCAAGCTCATGAACCGGGAACTGGCGCGGCTCGAGCTGTCGCTTTGCGCCGGGAAAAAACTGGGCGGCGAGCCGGTCGTATTCCTGCATTACCCGCCGGTCACAGCGGTCTTCAAAAACGATGCATATATTGACCTCATGCTTTCGCACGGCGTCAGGCGGTGTTATTACGGCCACATTCACGGGGCCGGACACCGCGCCGCTTTCACCGGAAAATACCGGGGAATCGAGTTTTCTCTCATCTCGGCGGACTATATAGAATTTTACCCTGTGTTCATAAAATAACCTTTTACAAAAGTCTATCAGCATGGTATAATACAACACGCTGCATATTCAAATTTCGTTATACATATCATCAGGAGGTCCGAAATGAGCTTAGTAGAAAAAAAGCAGCTCGAAGGCTGCCGTATGGAATTCAAAATCAAGGTTGACGGCGAGGAGTTTGCCAAGGGGCTCGACAAGTCTTATCAGGTCAACGCGCCGAGGCTCAACGTCCCGGGTTTCCGCAAGGGCAAGGCTCCGAAGAACCTTGTAATTAAGACATACGGCGTCGGCGTGCTGTTCGACGAGGCCATTAAAGAGACCTATCCGGCCGCATATGAGGAAGTCATTTCGGCTGAGGGCTTTGAGCCCGTCGAGTATCCCGATATCGAAATTGACGACATTGACGAGACGGGATATACATTCAAGGCCACTGTCACCGGCAAACCCCCCGTGAAGCTCGGCAAGTACAAGGGGCTGACGGCTGTCAAGGAGAGTCCCGCCGTCGAGGAGTCGGAGATTGATAACGAAATAGAGAATTTGCGCGAGCGCAATTCCCGCATGGTCGACGTGGCCCCCCGCCCCGTGGAGGATGGGGACATCGCCATCATCGATTACTGCGGCAAGGTCGGCGGGGAGGCCTTCCAGGGCGGAACCGCCGAAAAGCAGCAGCTCGAAATCGGCTCCGGGCAGTTCATTCCGGGCTTCGAGGAGCAGGTCAAGGGACACACCCCGAACCCCGAAGAGCCTTTTGACATCACCGTCACCTTCCCCGAGGGGTATCCGGCTGAGGAGCTCTCGGGCAAAGAGGCGGTATTCACCATCACGCTGCACGCCATTAAGAAAAACGAAAAGCCCCTTGTGGACGATGAGTTCATCAAGGACATTTCGGACGAATTTGAGACGGTTGAGGCTTTCCGCGCCGAGGTCCGCCGCGGCCTTGAGCAGCAGAAGAACGCGGCCGCGACCCGCTCCTATGAAGACGCCCTCATGAGTCAGATCGTCGAGACCATGGAAGTCGAGGTCCCGGACGTCATGATAGAGCGCCAGATTGACAACCAGGTCGAGAACTTCAAAAGCCAGCTCTCGAAAAACGGCCTGACCCTTGAGATGTACCTCCAGCTCGCCCAGATGAAGATGGAGGACTTCCGAAAGAACTTTGCCGCCTCGGCCGAGAAGAACGTCAAGATGACGCTGGCGCTCGAGGAGATTGTCAAGCTCGAGAACATCTCGATTTCCGACGAGGAATTTGAGGCCGAGCTCGACAAGCTCGCCGCGCAGTACGGCATGGAGAAAGATAAAATCCGCGAGATGGTCGACAAGGCAGCACTGTGTGCCGACATCGCCATAAACAAGGCGGTCGACCTCATCACGAGTTCCGCGAAAGAGAAAAAGCCTGCCGCAAAGCGCGCAAAGAGCAAGGCCGCGGACGACGAGGCCGCCCCCGCCGAGGAGGCGCCGGCCCCGGAGAGCGAAAAACCCGAAAAACCAAAAAAGGCCAAGAAGGCCGCAACTAAGACCGAATAAGGTGTTGGTCTCAGGACTAATTCAGGCGCATCCCGTCAATAATTAGTCCGGCCTGGCTTTAGCCTGGCCGGACATTGACGTAAGTTAAGGAGGTATTACTATGAGTCTTGTTCCGATGGTCATTGAACAGACTTCGCGGGGCGAGCGGTCGTACGACATATTCTCGCGGCTCTTAAATGACCGAATTGTCTTCCTCGGGGAGGAGATCAACGACACCTCGGCCGGCCTCGTCATCGCACAGCTCCTGTTTTTGGAGGCTCAGGACCCCGATAAAGACATTTCCCTTTACATCAACAGCCCGGGTGGCGCCGTCACCTCCGGACTTGCGATATACGACACGATGAACTACATCAAGTGCGACGTTTCGACGATTTGCGTGGGACTTGCCGCCAGCATGGGCGCGTTCCTGCTCGCATCGGGCGCCAAGGGCAAGCGGTACGCGCTGCCCAACAGTGAAATCTTAATTCATCAGCCCATGGGCGGGGCCCGCGGGCAGGCCAGCGACATCAAAATCCACGCCGAGCAGATTTTGAAAATTCGCAGCAAACTGAACCAAATTTTGTCCGACATCACCGGCAAACCGGTGTCCGCCATTGAGGCCGACACCGAACGGGACAATTTTCTGACCGCTGAGGAAGCCAAGGCCTACGGGCTCATCGACAAGGTCTACGCCAAGCGGGAATAGGGATAAGAGGTAGTGTAATGCCCAAGACAACCGATGACAGAGAGATATTTTGCTCGTTTTGCGGAAAACCGGCCAGTGAGGTGCACAGGATTATCTCCGGCATCTCGGCTTACATCTGCGACGAATGCGTTGAGCTGTGCTATGACCTGCTCCAGGAGGAGCCGGGCACGGCACAGCGCGCAGCCGTTTTGCAGCAGACGCCGCCCATCGACCAGCTTCCGACGCCCCACGAGCTCAAGGCCATGCTCGACGAATATGTCATCGGGCAGGACGAGGCCAAGGTCGTCCTGGCGGTGTCGGTCTACAACCACTATAAGCGCATTTATTACGGCGGCGGGAGCGATGTGGAGCTGCAAAAGAGCAATGTCCTCATGCTCGGGCCCACCGGCGTTGGCAAGACGCTTTTGGCGCAGACCATGGCCAAGGCGCTTGGCGTCCCGTTTGCCATCTCCGATGCGACAACCCTGACCGAGGCCGGATATGTGGGCGAGGACGTCGAGAACATCCTGCTGCGGCTCATTCAGGCCGCCGATTTCGACGTGGAGCTGGCCGAGCGCGGCATCATCTACATCGACGAGATCGACAAAATCTCCCGCCGCTCGGAAAACCGCTCCATCACCCGCGACGTCAGCGGAGAGGGCGTCCAGCAGGCGCTGCTCAAAATTCTTGAGGGCACCATCTCCAACGTGCCGCCGCAGGGCGGGCGCAAGCACCCGCAGCAGGAGTTCATTCAAATCAACACCAAAAATATTCTCTTCATCTGCGGCGGCGCTTTCGACGGCATTGAAGAGCTCATTGAAAAGCGCGTCGGGCAGTCGGCCATCGGCTTTGGCGCCCGCGTGCTGGACAAAAAAGGCAAGGAGGATGCGGGACTGCTCCATCAGGTGGTGCCGCACGACCTCATCAAATACGGGCTCATCCCTGAGCTCGTCGGGCGGCTGCCGGTCATCACCACGCTGAACCCCCTGGACCCGGCGGCTATGAAAAGCATTCTGACCGAGCCCAAAAACGCGCTGACAAAGCAGTACGCGGCGCTCTTTGCGCTCGACGGCGTCGAACTCACGTTTGACGACGCGGCGCTTGCCGCCATTGCGAAAAAAGCGTGCGAAGAGGGGATGGGGGCCCGCGGACTTCGCTCCATCGTCGAGAAAATCATGACGAAAGTGATGTTCGACGTCCCGTCGGACCTCGACGTGACAAAGGTCATCGTCACTGAGGAATGCGTGAAAAACGGCGCACCCCCACAGATTATCACAGACACCGGCGGAACACGCAGGCAGGCTGCCCGGCGTGCAAGGCTTAAGGCGCAGGAGACCGGCAAGCGAAGCACAGCAAGCTGACTTTCCCGTGCCCACGGTTTCCCCTTTGCAGCCAACGAGGAAAAACCTATGACTGAATTTAACGACACCCAGCTTCGGGTACCCATGATCGCGCTGCGGGGCCTTGTCATTGTCCCGCGCATGATCGTCCACTTTGACGTGGGCAGAAAACGTTCTGTTGCGGCTTTAAACGCCGCCGTAAAAAACAACACGCCGGTCTTTCTCGTCTCCCAGAAGGATATGATGGTGGACGACCCCGGCATCGACGATATCTACCGCTACGGCACCCTCTCGACCGTCAAACAGGTGCTCAAGCTCTCGGGCGACAACATCCGGGTCATGGTGGAGGGCGAGGCCAGGGCCAGAGTCGTGGAGATTCTGCCCGGCCGGCACTTCAACCAGGCGGTCATTGAACAGCTGCCGGAGATCCAGAGCGCAGACCAGACGGCGGCGCAGGCGGCGGTCCGCGAGATCAGGGCGGCTTTTGAAGAGTACATAAGCTATGCCCCGAAAGTCTCCCCCGACACCATGATGGCCGTCATCACGGCCGAGGAGCCGGGCGAGCTCGCCGACTTCATCATCGCCAACCTCAATTTGAACCACGAGCTCAAGCAGCGGGTGCTCGAGGCCCACGACCCCATCGACCGAGCCAAGACGCTGGTCGCGGTGCTCTACAATGAGGTTGAAATTCTCAAAATCGAAAACAGCATTCACGAGCAGGTCAAAGGCCAACTCGACCAAAATCAGCGGGAGTACTATCTGCGCGAGCAGATGAAGGTCATCCAGGAGGAACTGGGGGAGGGCGACAGCCTCACTGACGAGGTGCAGGTCTACCGCACGAAAATTGCCGGCCTCGCGCTGCCCAAAGAGGTCGAAGAGCCCCTTTTGAAGGAGGCTGCGAAGCTCGCCAAAATGGGCGGCTCGGCGACAGAGGCCACGGTCATCCGCAGCTATCTCGACGCCTGCCTTGACCTGCCCTGGAACATCAAGACCAAGGACAAGCTCGACATCGCCCGCGTGAGAGCCCGGCTTGACAAGGACCACTACGGACTTGTGAAGGTCAAGGAGCGCATTTTGGAGTACATTGCGGTGCGCAAGCTGACCGACGGCAAAAACAGCCAGGTGCTGTGCCTTGTCGGCCCTCCCGGCGTCGGCAAGACCTCCATCGCCACCTCCATCGCGGGGGCCATGGGCCGAAAATTCGCCCGCATCTCACTTGGCGGCATTCGCGACGAGGCTGAAATCCGCGGCCACAGAAAGACCTACATCGGCGCCATGCCGGGGCGCATCATCGCGGCCATCCGGCAGGCCGGCAGCTCAAACCCCCTCATTTTGCTCGACGAGATCGACAAGCTGACCTCCGACATGCGGGGGGACCCGGCGGCAGCCCTCCTCGAAGTGCTGGACACTGAGCAAAACAAGACTTTTCGGGACCACTACATTGAGCTCCCGTTTGACCTGCGCGACGTCATGTTCATCACGACGGCCAACAACATGGACACCATTCCCTTGCCGCTGCGCGACCGGATGGAGATCATTGAGCTGACAAGCTACACCAACAGCGAGAAGCTGCACATTGCGCAGGACTTCCTTGTGCCGCGCCAAATTAAGAAAAACGGCCTGACAAAGCGGGATATCCGGTTTACGCCCGAGGGACTTGCCGCCATCATCGACTGCTACACGAGGGAGTCGGGCGTGCGCACGCTGGAGCGAGAAATCGCCGCCTGCTGCCGCAAAGCCGCCACCGCCAAGGTCTCCGGAGGTGGAAAGGTATTCACCATTACACCTGAAAACCTCGACGCTCTTCTGGGGCCGCCGCGGTTTAAGCGGGAGGACGTCGCCCACACCGACGAGGTGGGACTCTGCAACGGCCTCGCCTGGACTTCAGTGGGCGGGGAGATTCTCCAAATTGAGGTCTCGGTCGTCGAAGGCACCGGAAAAGTGCAGCTGACAGGCTCCTTGGGCGACATCATGAAGGAGTCCTGCAACGCCGCCATCACCTATGTGCGCAGCCGCGCCGCGGAGCTTGGCGTCGACGGGGATTTCCACAAAAACTGTGACATTCACATCCACTTCCCGGAGGGGGCCGTGCCAAAGGACGGGCCCTCGGCCGGCATTGCCATCACGACGGCCTTGGTCTCGGCGCTGACCGGAAGCCCCGTGCGGGGCGACATCGCCATGACCGGCGAAGTCACGCTGCGCGGCCGGGTGCTGCCGATTGGCGGCCTCAAGGAGAAGACCATGGCCGCCTACCGCGAGGGGCTGACAACCGTCATCCTGCCGGCTGAAAATAAGCCGGACATTGAGGAGATCGACGCCGAGGTGGCAAAGGCCCTGAACTTCATCTATGTAAAAAACGCCGATGAGGTCATTGAGATTGCGCTGCGCGCCAAAGTTCTGAAAACCCACGCGGAGCCCTATATCGCGGCGGCAGTCGTACCGCCCGCCATTCGAATCAGCCAGTAAAACACCGATAAAACGCAAAAGGCCGCCTGTTTTCAGGCGGCCTTTAAATGGCGAAAAACCTGCGGGTTTTCCGCCAAGTGAGCGGTGCCTTAAGGCGGCGGTAGCCCTCCCTGCACCGGTTTTAGCGGGCGTATTTCCGCCCAGCCTTCGGCAAACCGCTTACGAATACAGCAAGTATTCGCTGTACCGTTATACTCGCCTGAACGAAAATCCGCTCCGCCAAAACTGCCTCGCACCTTTCGGCGAGCAATATTCGGGAGATTTTCGTCACGGCGGACGCAGCTTTGCTGACGCAAAGCAAGGACAACAAGGCGAAAAGCACCGAATAGCGCCGCCGAAAGGCGGTGTGTGGAGGGCTACCGCCACCTTAACCGCGCGAAGTGAATTCGCGCTTGCGGGCGGCATTTGAATGGCCTTATTTTTTAACAATGTTACAAAATAAGGATTTTAAGCGCATTTTCTCGGGCCAATCGGAAGGTCGGGAAAATCAAGCTGTCGAAAAAAATTCTTTCGACAGCTTGGGCCGCCTGTTTTCAAGCGGCTTTTTCCACCAAATAGCAATAAAAA
>DATMZG010000041.1:0-2735 GCA_035560415.1 Candidatus Acidiferrum sp.
AAATTTTACTGAATTCAACAAAAAAACCGGCCTGAAATTGGGATTTCAGGCCGGTTTTTCGGTCTCGTATTCGGCATTTTTTACACTGCTCTATGCCGTGCTTTGCGGCTGGGCCGCTAAAAAAATGAGCAAAAGCAATGAATAAGCTTACAGCACCTTGCCGCAATCGGGGCCGGGCGTCGTGACAATGACTTTTTCGGGCGTGATGATGAGGGCCCCCTTGGCGGTCATGGCCCCCTTGAACATCTCGGAGACGACTTTCTTAAAGGCCTCGACCACGGGCCCCTCAGTGACGTGGACAGCCGTGCCCTTGATCTGGCAGCCCTCGAGGGTCGCCCCGTTGCTCACCGAGACGGCGATTTTGCCGTTTTTCTTAATGTTGGCCAGCGTCGTGTCGAGAAAGACGTCCCCAACCAGCAGCTTGCCGTCCTCGGCGACGTCCTTGAACGCGACCGGCACGGCATTTGGTTCGTCGGAACAGGTGGCCAGATACCACATCTGCTCCTTTAACATTTGGACAACGTTTTCACTCAGTTTCATAGCCTTGTACCTCCGATACGTTATTTGCCCACATTGATGAGCTTGCCTCCATTATATCGCGGTGCTCAGCAAATTGAAGATATCATGAAATTAAAAAGCAACTAATAAATTTCATAGCAACTTCATTTATCCGATGTATCGCGGTATAATACAGCGGAAAGGCGTATGACGCAGCACATCACTTTGGGAGGATAGACACCGTGTACGAGCGCAAACTTGAAAAGGACATCCGCTGTCCTCTGGAATACGGGCTTGAAATTTTCGGCGGCAAGTGGAAATCGCGGGTCATCTGCGTCTTGAACGCAGGTGCGGTCATGCGGTACAGCGCCCTGCGCAAGGAGATGGGCAACATCACCGACGCGGTGCTGGCCTCCACCTTGAAGGAACTCATTGAAAACGACCTCATCCTCCGAAAGTCGTATGACGAAATCCCGCCCCGCGTGGAGTATTCACTGTCGGACAAGGGCAAGTCGGTCATCCCCATTTTACAGAGCATCTGCCGGTGGGCCGGGGCCTACGACAAGGAGGACAGCGAACACATCATGCGCCAGTGTCAGCGGTGCGACCACCGGTGACAGGGCGCGCAAATATGCGGCAAGGGCCGGGGGCGAACCCCCGGCCCTTGAATTTTTCACGGCATGCGGTATAATAAAGCTGCGCTGTATCCGGTCAACGGAACAGCAGCAAGGAGGAAATCATATGTCAAACCGCACAGACTCTACCCGCCGGCTCGTGGGAATGAGCATTTTCACCGCGATGGTGGTGGTCTTACAGCTCTTCGCCACCTTCGTCAAGTTCGGACCCTTCTCCATCACGCTGGCCCTGGCGCCCATCGTGGTGGGGGCGGCACTCTACGGCCCCAAGGCCGGGGCATGGCTTGGCGCCGCGTTTGGCGCCGTCGTCCTCATCATGTGCATTGTCGGGGTGGATATCGGGGGCGCGATTTTGTGGAACGTGAACCCCGCCGTCACCGGAATGCTCTGCATTGTCAAGGGCGCTGCCGCCGGATGGGTCTCGGGCCTCGTGTACAGGGCCCTTTCCGGCAAAAACACGACGCTGCGCGTCGTCTGCGCCGCCATCTGCAGCCCCATTGTCAACACCGGCATCTTCTGCCTCTCCATGGTCCTCTTTTTCCACGACACCTTAGTCCAGTGGGCCGGGGGCAGCGACCTCTTCTACTACATTTTCATCGGGCTTGTCGGCGTCAACTTCCTTGTGGAGCTCCTCGTCAACACCGTTCTGGCCCCCGTCATCGCCCGCATCATCAAAATCGGACAAAAGGAGACCGCCACATGATCCTCGCCGTCGACGTCGGCAACACCACGATTGTCCTTGGCTGCATTGCGGACGGGAACATCTCGGACGTCGCGTGGCTTGAGACAAACCGCAAAAAGACCGAATACGAGTACGCCGCCACCATCCGGCAGATTCTGGGCCTCTCGGGCCGGGACAGGGAGGGCTTTGAGGGGGCCATCATCTCCTCGGTCGTCCCCCAGCTCACGGCCACCTTAAAAGCCGCCCTGCGGCTTGTCACGGGCAAAGACGCCCTCATTGTTGGGGCCGGGGTCAAGACCGGGCTCAACATCGGCATTGACGACCCGTCGGAGGCCGGGGCCGACCTCGTCGCGACGGCCGTGGCCGCCGTAGACGCGGGGCTCGCGCTGCCCATCATCATTGTCGACATGGGCACCGCCACGACCCTCACGGTCGTGGACAAAAACCGGCGCATGGTGGGCGGCGCCATCATTCCGGGGCTCGCCGTCTCGTCGGAGGCCCTGACCCGCAGCGTGTCGCTGCTGCCGCACATCCCCATTGAGGCGCCCAAAAAGGTCATCGGCTCCAATTCGGTCGACTGCATGAAGTCGGGCGCCGTCTTCGCCGCCGCCGCCGCCATCGACGGCATGATAGCGCGCATGGAGGAGGAGCTGGGCTCCCCCGCCTCAGTCGTCGCCACGGGCGGGCTGGCGGGCAAAGTCGTCCCCCATTGCCGCAGGGACATCATATCGGAGCCAAACTTGCTGCTGCGCGGCCTCTGGCTCATCTGGCAGAAAAATCAAAAGACATAAGCGCATCGGCCCGAAGGAAAATCCTTCGGGCCGGTTTAAATGGCGAAAAACCTGCGGGTTTTCCGCCAAGTGAGCGGTGCCCTTCCCGCGCGAAGTGAATTCGCGCTCGCGGGCGGCATTTAATTGGCC
>DATMZG010000042.1:0-26888 GCA_035560415.1 Candidatus Acidiferrum sp.
CAAATATTGAAATATTCAACTGCATCGCCGCGCAAAACACTTAAAAATTTATCTCTCCGGGCGATTCCGGCAGGGGGGCTATTTTCCCTGCTGACCGGCCGCGTAGCCGCCGCCGATGTCCTCCCCCAGGTCGCAGGTGTAGAGCCAGACGACCTCGTCCCCGTCCTCGAGCGCATAGCTGCCGCTCCCGCAGTTCGGGAAAGCGCCGTTCACTTTGTACATCCAGCCCGAGCCTTCGCCGCAGTCGAACTCGTAGAGGTTGCCGATGCCCTCAATGTAGGCGGAGTTGTAGAGGGGGGTGTCGACATACTCCATGTGGATGCCCGCCCGCTTGGTCTCGCGGCGCAGCACATCAAAGACGCTCTCCCCCGCGTCAAAAGCGGCCGCCGTCTCGGGCAGCAGGATGCCGTCTCCCGGCACAAGCTCTTTTTTCTCGGGGTCGAGGTCGTCCAAATTCGAGAGCAGCGTGTCGCACCGGATGGAGACGGTGCAGGTGAGGCGGCTGTCGGCCTCCTCTGCTTCCTCCCCTTGTGTTTCTGCCTGCGCTTGCTCCGGCCCGGCCGCAGCGGGGGCGGGCTCCCGCTCTTGCGGCGCCTCCTCCGGGGGAGGGGTCTGTCCCTCCGGCTGCGCCGTGACGGGGGCCGCAGCCTTGCCGGGCGCCCTCGCGCTCTCCCCTGCGCCGCAGCCATATAATAAGGCGGCAAGGAGCAGGGCGACAATACATGCGGCAAGAATTTTCCGTGAAGTCCTCTTCATCGTTTTCTCCCCTCCCCTTACGCCAGCAGGGCGGCCGTCAGGAGGTTCCAAAGTGACAGCGCGACTTCGGCCCGCGTGACGGGGACGGCCGGTCGGATTTCCATCCGGCCGTCGTCAAATATGCCTTTGTCATAGCAAAAGGCGAGCGCCTCGCGGGCGAAGGGGGCGACCAGGCGCCCGTCGTCAAAAGCGGCAAGCTGCCGTGTGACGGCAGCGCCGTCAAGCGCTGTGTCAAGCCCCGCGAGCTTTGCCGCCCGCATGAGCATGGCGGCCGCCTCCTGCCGCGTGATGGTGCGGGCCGGCGCAAAGGTGTCATCGGTCACGCCGTTTACGATGCCGTATTTGGCGGCGGCGCCGACATAGCCCGCGTACCAGCCGTCAGGCACGACGTCGGAAAACCGGCCGTCCGGGGCTGGGGTCAGCCCCAGGGTCAGTACGACGGCCTTGCAAAACTCGGCTCTCGTCATGGAGCCCGCGGGGTCATATCTGCCGTCCCCCCGGCCCGAGAGCACCCCCCTTGCGGCAAGCCCTGAAATTGCGGCGCCGCTTTCAAGACCCCCGATATCGGAAAACGCGACGTCGGAAAATATGACCGACAGCGGCTTGACGTCGGGGTGCCGGCCGGGCAGCCCGGCGCCCTTTGCCCCGCCAAGCAGGTCGGGCGCATCCCCCATGCGGTAGAGGCTTTGGCGCCCCTGCCGCGCACGATGGGCCGCAACAAGGGCGTAAAAGCCCTGCTCTGTCGCCATGAGGTCGTCCCCGCCCCCCGCAAGGTCGTGCCGGAAGGTGCCGTCCCCGCTGTAAAAGCGCATGAGGCCATCGGGAAGCCCGCCGTTTTCCTTGGCAAACCGCGCGTCGTCCAAGGGGACGCCGAGCTCGCACAGGGCGACGACGACCTGCGCGGTGCTCTCAAGCGTGGGCACCCCGTTAGTCTCAAAACAGCCGTCCGTGCGCTGCCGCTCTGACAGGCAGGCAAGCGCACGCTCCACGGCGGCGGCCACGCCTTCACGCTCCATATATCTGGCCAGCGCCTGAAGCGCCATGCCGGTCATGTCGGGGTCGGACACGCTGCCTCCCGCAAGCGAAAAGCCGCCGTCGGGATTTTGCGCCGCCAAAATGGCCTCAAGATAGCGCTCCCTTGTCGCCTGCGTCTTTGCGCCGGCGTTTACCGGCATGTCGTAGCCGCCGCTGTCAAGGGCGATGAGGGCCCAGACCGGCCCGTTTAACCCCTGCCAGATTGTCGCCTCGCAGTCGCCAAGCGGCGTGAGCAGGTCGTACCCCGCGACGTCGGCGGGGTCGGCCCCAAGCGCCGTCAAAGCGAGGATGACGCGGGCATATTCGGTGTATTTTCTGTCCGACAAAACGCCTTGCCGCGCATTTACTTCGCTCAATAAATTCGCATAATAGCGCACGTAATACCCGTCCGGCACTGCGGACCCAGCGCGGGCAAGGCCCATGACGGCCCACTCCCCGCCGACAGAGCCCAAGCCCGGCGCGGGAATCGACTCACACAGATGGGCGGCGACGGCGGCCATGACGGCCTCGTCCGGGAAGTCTGCGGCATGTGAGGGCAGAAAAAGGCCTGTAAGAAGCGTAAAACACAGGCAAAGAATCAGAAATATTTTGAATTTTCGGCGCATGAGCTCCTCCGGGCGCAAGACAACCGCCGTCTGCCGACAGCGTTCGTCAAATTTCGACGGTCAGGATTTCCCGCCGTCAGGTAAATTATAACAGAACGAGCGCCCGCTTTCAATTTTTTGAGCTTTGCCAAAAAAGCCCGGCGTATGGGTCGGGCAAAAATCCGGCTTTTGAGCCGAAACTTATTTTGAGGCAGGGGGATGCCCGCCCGTTTTGGCGGACAGGTCCTTTTGCGCCAGCGAGACGATCATGGCGGGAATTTTGGAGAGCTCCATCTGATATTCGACGGCGCCGATGTCGTAGGACACTTTGGGCATGCCGTAGACGACTGAGCTACGCTCGTCCTGGCCGATGGTGCGGCAGCCCTTTTGGCGCATTTCTAAGAGGCCCCGCGCCCCGTCGGCGCCCATGCCGGTCAAAATGACGCCGATGGCGTTGCCGCCCAGCTCTTTGGCCACCGACCTAAAGAGCACGTCGACCGAGGGGCAGTGCCCGTTGACCTTTTCGCCCTCAAAGCACTCGACGGCGTAGCCGCCGCCCCTTTTGACCAGCCGCATGTGCCGGTCCCCCGGCGCAATGAGCACCCGCCCCCGCTCGACGCGGTCCCCGGATTTGGCCTCTTTGACCGAGAGCTCAGTCAGCCGGTCGAGCCGCTCGGAGAAGAGCTTCGAGAACATGGGCGGAATGTGCTGCACAATGACAATTCCGGGCAGCGTGGGGGGCAGGGCCGAGAGCACATGGAAAATGGCCTCGGTGCCGCCCGTGGATGCGCCGATGGCAATGACTTTCCTGCGGTCGGCCCCCTCCGTGCCGCCCGCGACCCGCCGGAGGGCCGGCGCCGCAGAGCCTGTCACCCTCGCCGACGCCGCAGCCTTGATTTTCGTGATGAGCTCAGCAAAGAAATCGCTGGTCCCGCCGCCGGGCCCTCCCGTGGGCTTGCCGATGAACTCCACAGCTCCCGCCTCCATCGCGTCGAGCACGGCCTCGCTGACCGTGCTGACGATGATGACGGGAATCGGATACTGCGGAAGCAGCCGGCGAATGAACTCAATTCCGTCCATTTTCGGCATGTTGATGTCGCAGGTCATGACGTCGGGCCCAAACTCAATGAGCTTGTCCCTCGCGTCAAAGGCGTCGACGGCCTTTGCGACGACCTCAATTTGCGCATCCTGCGAAATCCCCCGTGAAATGAACTCCCGAAACATCATGCTGTCGTCGACGACGAGCACGCGAATTTTTTTACCGTCCGTCATGGCCACCCCTTGATGAAAATGTTCTGTACGGTTTTCCATTTCGCCGCTAAATTTTCCTGTAAAGCGCCGGCATGACATACCGATACTTGGATTCCCAACTCGCAATCGACTCGGTGTGGCCGATAAAGAGGTATCCGCCAGGGGCGGTGATGTCGTAAAACCGGTTGACGAGCTCGACTTTTGTCTTCTGGTCGAAGTAGATCATCACGTTTCTGCACATGATGACATGGAACTGCCGCTTGAAGTTGAAGGGTTGACCCACGAGGTTGAGCGGCGCGAAAATGACCTGCTTTTTAATCGCGTCCTTGACCGCCATGCTGGTGTCGTCCACCCGGTCGAAATAGTCCATTCGCCACTGCGGCGGCAAATCGGCGAGGTGGGTCTTTTCGTAGACGCCGTGCCGGGCTTTGCCCAGCGCCTTTTCCGAGATGTCGGTCGCAAGCACTTTTCTGTCCCACCAGCTCTTGTCCTTGAAATACTCGTCCAAAATAAAGGCCAGCGTATAGGCCTCCTCCCCGCTCGAGCAGCCGGCGCTCCAAATGCGCAGGTCGCAGTCCTTGATGCCCGACTCGAGAATGGGCAGCACGGTGTCCCGCAGGTAGTGGAAGTGCGCGGGCTCCCGCATGAAATAGGTGTAATTGGTCGTGATCTGATTGACCAGCGTCCGCTCCGCCTCACCCGTGGGGTCGTTTTTTATATGGGTGAAATACTCCGAAAAAGAGCCGCAGCCATACTTCTCAAGGACGCTGCTGAGGCGTCCTGTCACCAGCGTCCGCTTTTGCTCTTTTAAGTAAATCCCATATTTTTTGTGGATGTATTCGGAGAGCTGCTTTAATTCGCTGTCTGTGATGTCAACCATGACCATCGTCCTTTTCACCGCCGGCGGGAGAACAAAAGCTGTTCTCCCGCCGGCCTCCTGTGGGAATTTTTTTTCTTATGTCAGTAGGAGTATTTACCGTAGGGGGCGCCGGAGAGGTTGATGACCGGCTGCTTTTTAGAGGTCTCGTTCTCCTTGTCATCGTCAGACTCGGGGGCAGCCTCCTCGCTGCGGGCGGATTCGCGCTGGTTTTTCATTTTAAAGCGCGAAATGATGTCCTTGAGAATGCCGGCCTGGCCGGACAGCTGTTCGCTGGCCGCCGCGCACTCCTCGGAGGTCGCGGAGTTGGTCTGAATGACGTCCGACACCTGGCTGATGGCCTTGTTGATTTGGGCGATGCCGGAGGCCTGCTCGTTGGAGGCCACGGCCAGCTGCTCGACGAGATTTGCGGCCGTCGTGACGCCCTCGGCGATTTTCTTGAGGGAATCGGCCGTCTCGCTGGCGATGCGGGTGCCGCCCTCGGCCTTCTTGATGGAGCCCTCAATGAGGGTGGTCGTCTCCTTGGCGGCGTCGGCGCTTCTGGCGGCCAGCGTGCGCACCTCCTCGGCCACGACGGCAAAGCCCTTGCCGTGCTGGCCGGCCCTGGCCGCCTCAACGGCGGCGTTGAGCGCGAGAATGTTGGTCTGGAACGCGATGTCGTCAATGACCTTGATGATTTTGGAGATGTTGGCCGAGGCCTCGTTGATGTCGTCCATGGCTTTAAGCATGATCTGCATGTGGTCAATGCCCTGCACCGCGTCGTTTTTGGCCATGAGGGCGATTTTACTGGCCTCGGTGGCGTGCTCGGCGTTTTGCTGCGTCTGCACCGAAATCTGCTCCAGCGAGGAGGTCAGCTCCTCCACAGAGCTCGCCTGCTCAGTGGCGCCCTGCGAGAGGGCCTGGCTCGACGCCGCGACCTGCCGCGAGCCGTAGGCGACCTGCTCGGCCGAGGAGCGCACGTTGCCCATCGTGCCGTTGAGGTTGTCAATCATCTGGGTGAAGGCCTTGGCGAGCTGTCCAATCTCATCCTTGGAGTGGTAAGTGACCTCGACATTGAGGTCGTCACCCGCAATTTTTTCGGCGACTTCCACCATCTCCCTCATGGGCTTGCTGAGAATCCGGCTCATCGCCATGCCGAGCACGATGGAGAGAACGAACGAAAACCCAAGCCCGATGAGCATGGTCGTGTTTGCGACCGCGGCGGTGCTCGCGTTGGCGTCGGCAGTGTCGGAGGCGGCCTCCCGTTTATAGGTGACCATGGCCTCAATGGCGTCCATTTCCGCTTCCGCCGACAATTTCATGTTCCCCTGCATCAGCGCCAGGGCCTCGGCGTCGCTGTTCGCTCTCGCATAGGCGAGCAGCGTTTCCAAATCGGCTATGTAGGCGCTTCTCACGGAGGAGAAATTGTTGTAGAGCTGCTTCATCTCCTCGGAGTCCTCCGCCAGCAGGGCTTCGAGCTGCGCCACGCTCTCCCCGAACTCAGTGCGGATGTCGGTGATGTTCTGCTCTTTTTCGGCAATCTGGGCCGCATCGGCCGCCGTGATCACGTCCCGGGTCTCGACCCGGAGCCGCTGGAACAGCTCTCTGATGTTGGACAGGTGAACAATCGGCTCAGTCATGTATTCGTACATGTAGGTGTCGAGGTCGATGACCTTGTTCAAAGACATGACCCCGATGGTGGATACGACCGCCGTGATAACCGCGATGAACAGGAATGTCGCAATCAGTTTTTTGCCGATTTTCATATTCCTAAACCACGCCATAGTAACACCCTATTTCCTATATAAATTTGTGTCTTGCGGCCGGACGCCCCCGGCCGACTTTCGCTGGTCTTCATGGCCGGACGCCCCCGGCCTGCTTGTCCCTTTGTTATCCCTGTTTATCCTTTGTAATCCCTGTTTTTGCGGCCGGGCTCCCTCCCGGCGTGTGTGACACCGGTCTATACCGCCGGACGCCCCCGGCCGCATTCCCTTTTGTTTTGTTGCCGCCGGGCCTGTCTCTGCTAAGCGCCCACAGCGGCGCACTGAAGCGCCTCGGCCGCGACTTTGGAAGTCTCGGCCACTTCGTCCTCAGTCAGCAGCCGGTTGCAGTCGAGCAGCATTTTAATGCTGCCGCCGGTCTTGGCAATGCCGCGGACATAGCGGTTTTTCGTGGTGTTGAACTCGGGCGGCGGCACGATGTCCTCCTCCTGAATCGTGAGCACCTCCGAGACGCTGTCCACAATGAGCCCGACCGACAGCTTTTGCATGTCGACCACGACGATGCAGGTGCGGTCGTCGTACTGGAGCGGCGGTTTGCGGAAACGCAGCCGCACATCCATGACCGGAATGACTCTTCCGCGCAAATTGATGACGCCTTTGATAAAATCGGGGGTCTCCGGGATTTTCGTGATTTCCTGAATTCCGATGATCTCGGTTACGACGCTGATTTCAAGCCCGTAAGATTCCGAGTCCACCATGAAGGTCAGAAACCGGTTTTTTTGCGTGTCCTCATCCAGCGCCACTCCGCCGGTAAGCAGGTCGTCCATCGCTTCTCTCCTCCGTTAATATAGTCTTGCGTATGCGCTGTTAAGGCTGCCCCCTCGCGGCGATGATGCCGCCGACGTCCAAAATCAAACTGATTTGTCCGTCTCCTAAAAGCGTACAGCCGGAAAGCCCTCTTGTCTTTTTGATGTACTGCGGCATGGCCTTGACCACGACCTCCTGCTGCCCCAAAAGCTCATCGGCAAAGAGGCAGATGGTGTTGTCCCCGTTTTCGGCCATGATGAGAATTCCCTCGGAGGGGTCGGTCACGTCGGACGGGATGTCGAAGAGGTCATAGAGCCTGAGGACGGGATAGCACTTCCCCCGCACCATGATCATCTCGTTGCCGTCCGGGTCCTCGAAAGTTTCGCCGGCCTTCGGCCGGAAGGACTCGCGGATGTTGGTGATGGGCAGCGTGTAGAGGGAGCCGCCGACCCTGAGGTTCATGCCCTCCACAATGGCGAGGGTCAGCGGGAACTTCATGACAAAGGCGCTTCCCTTGCCCTTGACGCTCTCGACCGTAACACGGCCTCCGACCTCCTCAATGTTTTTCACGACGACGTCGAGCCCCACGCCTCTGCCCGAGAACTCGGTGATGACGTCGTTTGTGGAAAAACCGGGCAGGAAAATGAGGGAATAGACCTCTTTGTCGGTCATCTCGGACGCCGGCTTTGTCAAAAGCCCGCGCTCTGCCGCCCGCTGCGCAATGGCCTCCCTGTCAAGCCCCCTGCCGTCGTCCCGCACAATGATGAGCACGTCGCCGCCGTCGTTTTTGGCCTCGAGCGTGACGGCGCCCCGCTGGGATTTTCCGCAGGCGGCCCGCTCCTCGGAGCTCTCGACGCCGTGGTCGACCGAGTTGCGCACGAGGTGCATCAGGGGGTCGGCGATGTGGTCGATGATGTTCTTGTCGACCTCGGTCTCCTCGCCCACGATTTTCAGCTCGACGTCCTTGCCGAGTTTGCGGTTCATGTCCCGCACAATGCGGTTCATGCGCTGGAAGGTGGTGGCCAAGGGCACCATGCGCACCGACATGACGAGGTCCTGCATCTCCCCCGTGATTTTGCGCAGCTGCCCCGCCGCCTTTTGAAAGCTCTCGAGCTGGAGCTTTTTAATTTCGGGGTTGTGAATGACCATCGCCTCGGCGATGACGAGCTCCCCTAAGAGGTCCATGAGCCTGTCGAGCTTTGCGACGCCGACGCTGATGATGGAGCTTGTCATGGGGGCGGCCGTCTCCCGCTCCATCAGGCGCTCTTTTTCGGGCGCCGGCACTGCGCCGACCTGCTGCTTTTCTTCCCGCGCGTCGGGGGCTTCGCCCTCGGCGCGCTCAGTGAGCGCAAGGTCCTTTAAAAACACCTGCTTCATGAAAAAGCGGGTCATTTCGTCATAGGACAAATCGGCCGAGAACTCCACTGTAAAGCCGTTTTTGCGAATGACGTCGACACAGGTGTCGTCGTCGATGATGTCAGCCGGAATGTGGGTGATATCGCTCGCAAGCTCCCCGAGCTTGTGAACGATGTCAAAGGCCCGGATGTTCTCCATCATGCAGCCGTCTTCAAAGAAGACCGTGGCCCTGTACCGGTGTTCTCCGGCCGGCTCCACGCCCTCCCGGGGCTCTTTTTGCACCGCCTGCGCTGCGCTTTCAGGCGGATGGGGCGCCTCTTTTGCACTTCTAAGCGCTTTGGCAAAGAGGGCAATGCGCTCCTCGAGCTCTCCGGCGTCCCCGTCCGCGGACTTGCCCGCAGTCAGTTTCGCGAGCTCCGACTTGATGAAATCGATGCTCGAGAGCACGAGGTCTGTCAGGGTCTCGACGTCGTACTGCGCCTGCGAATCCTCGCGGAGGATGGAAAACAGGTCCTCCATCTTATGGGCGAAGTGGGAAATGCCGTCGTACTGCATCATGGCGGCAGAGCCCTTGACTGTGTGCATGACCCGGAAAATTTCGTCGACGAGCTCTTTTGAGTAGGCGGCGGTCTTTTCGCAGGCGAGCACCGACTGCTCAATTTGCTCTAAGTTCTGCTCCGTTTCAAAAATGAACAGGTCGAACAGTGAATCCGTTGAAAAATCAGGCAAATTAACACCCCCTGCCCGGCGGTCGCCCCGTCAGGCCAATACGCTGTTGAGTGTACTGATGATAAACTCTTCCTTGTAGGGTTTCACAATGAAGGACTTGGCGCCGCTCAAAATGGCCTCCCGCACAAGCCCCTCCTGACCCATGGCCGACACCATGACCACTTTGGCGCTCGGGTCCTGCTGACAGATGTTTTTGAGGGCCTCAATTCCCGTCATCTCAGGCATCGTGATGTCCATTGTCACAAGGTCAGGCTTCAGCTCCTGATATTTCGCGACGCCCTCAATTCCGTTTTCGGCCTCTCCCACAACTTCAAATCCGTGTCTTTCGAGTACTTTTTTGATGGACATCCGCATGAAGGCGGCGTCGTCCACAACCAGTACAGTTGACATAGGTTTTTTCTCCCTTTCGTGGTTTCTTCCCGAATTATAAATCCGTGATGTTTGTGATGGTTATATTGAGCAGCTCGCCGTCGTTGAAGAGATCGTAGTAGATGGGGATCGGCGAGTCGCAAATTATCTGAACTTTGGGCCTCGTTCCGCAGCCCGGAAAATTCTCGACCACAACGCCTTTGAGCCCGTTGCTCAGCATCACGGCGGTCCCGGTTGGGAAAGGCAAAATCCGCTTGGTAAACGTCTTGACGACCGACGGGTCAAAGAGGCTGCCGGAGCCCCCCATGATGTACTCCATGCCCTCGGATGGGAGCAGGCCCTTCCGGTAGGGCCTATCGGAGGTCAGAGCGTCATAGACGTCGGCGACGGCGGCAATGCGCCCGAAATTCGGGATTTTCTCCCCGATGAGCTTGTTCGGGTAGCCGCTGCCGTCAAATTTCTCGTGGTGGGTCAAGACGGTGACGTTGGACATATAGGGGATGTCCCAGTGCTCTCTGAGATAGTCGCTGCCGGCCCTGCTATGCGCCTTGACCGCTTCGAACTCCTCCAGCGTCAATTTCGACGGCTTGTTGAGAAACTCCTTCGGGACGAAGACTTTGCCGATGTCGTGCAGCAGCGTTCCCAGCCCCAGCTTGTAGAGGTCGTTTTTGGACAGGCCCATCGCGTAGCCCAGAATGACCGAGATGACCGAGACATTGACCGAGTGATGATAGGTGTAGTCGTCGAACAGCTTCAAATCGATCATGTTGACCGAGACATTTTTGTTGACCGAAATCTCCTGCACGATGTCGTTGGTCACGCCCATGGCGCCGTCGAGCACATCCGGCCGCGACAGGCTGCCCGGGTCGGCCTCGACCTGCTTAAAGACCTGTTTTAAGGTTCTGACGGCCCTGTTTCGCAGATGGTCGCTGATGCCGGAGCTGACCTCAAAATTGTCTCCTTCGCCGTCATCGATATAGACGCCCTGATATCTGAGCGCATTAATCCGGTTGATTTCGGTCTGGGTCAAAGCGACGCCCTTGGCCAGCATCAACTCATTTTCGCGGCCGTACAGGTCACGCCCGATGATCATGCCCGGCTTCATGCAAGACGATGGTACAAATCTCATAACTTATCCAACCTCAATACCCACTTTGCCGTTTTTGTGGTTTTCTTTGCCCGCTCCCATGTAAACAAAGGGGCTGCGCCAATTGGTAAAGGCCGCCTGCCGGCCTTTGCGAGATCCGGCAGGCGGCCTTTTATCAACTGCTCGCTTTTTTGCCTTGAGGCGCCGTTACTGGAGCAGGGACAGGACGTTCTGCGGCATGGCGTTGGCCTGGGCCAGCATGGCTGTGGCCGCCTGCACCAGAATGTTGTCCTTCGTGTACTCGCTCATCTCGGAGGCCATGTCGACGTCGCGGATGTTGGACTCGGCGGCCGAAATGTTCTCGTTGGTGGTCGAGAGGTTATTGGAGATGTGGGTCAGCTTGTTCTGCTGGGCGCCGTAAGTCGCACGCTGGGTGTTGACGATGTCAATGGCACCCTCGATGGTCGTGACGGCGGCAGCGGCGGCAGTCTCCACGTCGATGGCGACCAGGGCACCGTCGGCCGTCGCGCCGGCCACGCCGTTTTTGGCGGCGAGGTCGGTGAAGTCGGAGGCCTCGGCGACCGTGACCGACTCGCCGGCGTTTGCGCCGTAGGAGATTGTGGTGTCGGAGCTGAAGACGTTGATGCCGTTGAACTTGGTCGTGGTCGAAACCTCGTTGATGGCGTTGGCCAGCTGGTCGATCTCGGCCTGGATGTTCTCAAGGTCTGTGCCGCTGTAAGTGCCGTTGGAGGCCTCGACAGCCAGTTCCTTCATGCGGACCAGCATATCGGAGACTTCTTCGAGCGCGCCCTCGGCGGTCTGGATGTAGGAGATGCCGTCCTCGACGTTGCGGCCCGACTGGTCGAGACCCGCGATCTGGGAGCGCATCTTCTCCGAGATGGAGAGGCCGGCGGCGTCGTCGGCAGCGCGGTTGATGCGAAAGCCGGACGAGAGCTTTTCCATGGCCTTGCTCGAGGCCTCGGTGTTCTTTGTGTATTTGTTGAAGGTGTTCAGCGCCGTGATGTTGTTGTTGATGCGCATAAGTTCGTTCCTCCCTTATTATTCATTGACTTCAGAAATCCGAATGTCGGATGTGGTCTGTCCGCGCCCGGCCGAAGTTTCGTTTCGGGCGGCGGCGCGCGCGTTTTCCGGATTTGGATTACTGGAGCAGGGACAGAACGTTTTGCGGCATGGCGTTGGCCTGCGCCAGCATGGCGGTGGCGGCCTGCACCAGAATGTTGTCCTTCGTGTACTCGCTCATCTCGGAGGCCATGTCGACGTCGCGGATGTTGGACTCGGCGGCCGAAATGTTCTCGTTGGTGGTGGAGAGGTTGTTGGAGATGTGGGTCAGCTTGTTCTGCTGGGCGCCGTAAGTCGCGCGCTGGGTGTTGACGATGTCGATGGCGTCCTCAATCGTGGTGACGGCGGCAGCAGCGTCGGCCGCCACGTCGATCGAATCCAGGTCGCCGCCGCCGGCCGCAAGAGCCACAAAGTCGGTGGCCACGGCGACCGTGACACTCTCGCCGGCGTTTGCGCCGTAAGAGATGGTGGTGGCGGTGCCGAAGACGTCGATGCCGTTGAACTCGGTCGTGGTCGAGACCTCGGTGATGGCCGCGGCCAGCTCCGTGATTTCAGCCTGGATGTTGGCGAGGTCGGTGGTGCTGTATGTGCCGTTCGAGGCTTCGACGGCCAGTTCCTTCATGCGGACCAGCATATCGGAGACTTCTTCGAGGGCGCCTTCAGCGGTCTGAATGTAGGAGATGCCGTCTTCGACGTTGCGGCCCGACTGGTCGAGGCCCGCGATCTGGGAGCGCATTTTCTCCGAGATGGAGAGGCCGGCGGCGTCGTCGGCAGCGCGGTTGATGCGAAAGCCGGAAGACAGTTTTTCCATGGCCTTGCTCGAGGCCTCGGTGTTTTTCGTGTATTTGTTAAAAGTGTTCAGCGCCGTGATGTTGTTGTTAATACGCATACGTTTTCCCTCCTGACTTTTTCAGAAATCCGTTTACCTTTTGGCCTGTCCCCCGCCCGCCCGGATTTCAAGAGTGCAAGGCGGGGAGCTTTTGTCAAAACGGATTACTGGAGCAGGGACAGGACGTTCTGCGGCATGGCGTTGGCCTGCGCCAACATCGCGGTGGCCGCCTGAACCAGAATGTTGTCCTTGGTGTATTCACTCATCTCGGAGGCCATGTCGACGTCGCGGATGTTGGACTCGGCGGCCGAAATGTTCTCGTTGGTGGTGGACAGGTTGTTGGAGATGTGGGTCAGCTTGTTCTGCTGGGCGCCGTAGGTCGCGCGCTGAGTGTTGACCGTGTTGATGGCCGACTCAATCGTGGTGACAGCCGCAGCGGCGCCGCCGGCGGGAACGACATTGATGGTGGCAAGGGCGCCGGTCGTGGCCGTCGCAATGCCGGTGAAGGCGGTTGCCGCGGCGACCGTGACCGACTCGCCGGCGTTTGCGCCGTAGGAGATCGTGGTCGCGGTGCCGAAGACGTCGATGCCGTTGAACTTGGTCGTCGTGGAGACTTCGGTGATGGCGTTGGCAAGCTGGGTGATTTCAGCCTGGATGTTCGCGAGGTCGGTGGCGCTGTAAGTGCCGTTCGAGGCTTCGACAGCCAGTTCCTTCATGCGGACCAGCATGTCGGAGACTTCTTCGAGCGCGCCCTCAGCGGTCTGGATGTAGGAGATGCCGTCTTCGACGTTGCGCCCGGACTGGTCGAGACCGGCGATCTGGGAGCGCATTTTCTCCGAAATGGAGAGGCCGGCGGCGTCGTCGGCAGCGCGGTTGATGCGGAAGCCCGAAGACAGTTTTTCCATGGCCTTGCTCGAGGCTTCGGTGTTTTTCGTGTACTTGTTGAAGGTGTTGAGCGCAGTGATGTTGTTGTTAATACGCATGTCTTATTCCTCCATGAAATCATTTTTCGGAAATCCGTTTCCGTCTTATATAAATCCGCTCGTACGCAGCGGATTATATAACAGATGCGCAGGGGCGTTTCCCTCGTTTGTGCGTCTATCTATATATCGATATTTTTCGGAAAAAAATAAGCGATTCAGCTGTTTTTTTCGAAAAGAGCCCGGCTGAGGGCACCGGTGTCGGCGTGGGAGCCGGCGGCCTCTCTGTTGATGGATTCAGTGTCTTTCAGTTCCCTTCGAATGACCCGGATGTCCCTCGGGGCTGAGATGCCGAGCTTGACCTTGTCCCCCATGGTCTCAAGCACGACGACCTCAATGTTCTCCCCGATGAAAAAAGACTCGCCCGGCTTTCTGCTGATTACGAGCATCGCTGACCGCCCCCTTCCCCCGGAAACACGGGATGCCGCATGGGATATCCCGCGCTCTCCAGCACGACCTGCGCCGCAAGCCCCGCCTCGAAATTGACGGCGATGGGGCTGCGCAGGTTGACCGTGGTGAGGGCGATGTCGTCCGGGACGACGGCCACGGCAAAAAAGAAGAGCTCGCCCGGCTCCTCAGCCCCAAGGGCTGCAAGCACATCCCGGGGCAGGGCCGGACAGTACCGGTCGGCGACGGCGTCGGCCTCAAAGAGAATAAACCGGGGGCCGCCGTCCCCCGCCTCCCGCAGCTCCCAGACGGGGCCCTCTCCCTTGTGCTCGAGCGTGTACTGCGACAGCTCCTCAAAGCCCAAAATGCCCATGGGAAAACGCAGCGGCGTCTTTGTGCCCGTGCACCTTGCGCGAAGCGCGATGTTTTTTTCCATAACTTCTCAGCTATTCTCCTTTCAATGTCACCCGGCTGCGGTATTCGACCCACATGTCAATGGAATAGGGCGTGTAAACGGCGCTCGACCCGCCGGTGTCCCAGTCGTAGTCGAGCTCATCTTGGACATAGGACACGCTGAGCTGCGCTCTCACGCAGGAGACCTCGGGCTTTGCCGGCTGAATGCAGGTGAGCATGCGCTCAATGCCCCGAGTGAGCCGCCGCATCGTGAACTCCCCAATCGACGCGCCGTGCTGGATGGCGGTTCCCCTCCGGCAGGCGTTGGCCGCGGCCTCCCACGCGACGCTGCGGGCGGCTGCCGCGGCGTCGGCACTGAGCGTATCCATGTCCTTTAAGCCGACGGAATCGAAGTAGGGGTCGTTGTCGATTTGAATCCGGGCCGGCTCAAAGTCCATTTTGTAGCCGCCCGCCTGCCGCTCAAGCGTGAAGGACGCGGGGCGAAATTCGGGGTCGAGCTTAGCTTTTTCCGACCGGACGTGAAGGCGCGGGTCGACCGGAAACCCGATTTGCGGAAACTGGACCATATGCGCCTCCTTTCAGTGTCCGGATGGTACAAAAGCCCCGTCAAACGGGGCTTTTGTCAGGCTTTCGAAAAAGCTTTTTTGAAAGCCTGATTTTCTCGGCCCTCCGATTGGCCTGAGAAAATGTGTTAAATCCTTATTTTTAAAATCGTTTAAAAATAAGGCCATCAAATGCCGCCCGCCAGCGCGAATTCATTTCGCGCGGCCAGGGCACCGCTCACTTGGCGGAAAACCTATAGGTTTTTCGCCATTTTTACAAAAGCCCCGTCAAACGGGGCTTTTGGGTTCATTTTATGGCTTAGTCTGTCAGGGCAGATAGTCCAGCAGCGTCTGCGGAATGAGCTTGGCGCCCATGGCCAGCGTCGCGTCGTAGGCCGACGAGGCCAGGTTGTAGTACATGATCGCCTCGGCCGAGTCCACGCCCTCAAGCCCCGTCTGCCGATCGGTGAGATTGGTCTTGGTGGCGGTCAGCCGGTCGCTGAAAAACTCGATGAACTTGCACTGCGCCCCGATTTCGGCGTGCTGCACCGTGACCGACTCCTGAAGCTCCCCGAGCTTTGCCGCGTAAGCGTCCATGTTTGTCAGGTCGTTGTTCTCCATGGCTGTCGCAATTTCGCCGAGGAGGCTGTAAATGTTGTTCGGAAGGCCGGCGCCGTCGGTGCCCCAGCCGAGCAGCGACACGCCGGAATAGGCGGTGTTGACCGTTGTGCCCTCACTGATGTCCATGCTGCGGGTTTCGCTCGCAAATGTGCCGGCGTCGACGCTGACGCCCTTATAGAGCAGGTTGCCCGAAGCGTCGAGCGAAAACGGAATCGTGTACTCATCGGTTCCGCCAAAGACGTATTTGCCCGAGTAGCTTGAGTTGCCGATGTCGAAAATGGTCTCCTGATAGCTGCGCAGGGCCGTGGCGATGGACTCTCTGTCGCTCTCGGAATAGGTGCCGGACTTGCCCTGCTGCACTAAGGTCGAAATCTCGGTGAAAATGTCGTTTAGCTGGGTCGCGGCGGACTCCCGCTCGTTTGCGACGGCCTCGAACTCCTCGATGTTGCCGCGGTAGTCGTCGATGCGGGAGAGGGTTCGGCGGATTTTCATGGCTTTGACGGCCGCCACCGGGTCCTCCGAAACGGTCTGGTAAGCCCGGCCGGTGGAGGCCGTAAGGCTGTCCTTGGCCCGCTGGGCGCTGGAGCCGCTCAGGGTGGTCATATAGTTTCTGACAATCGTGTTGTCGCTGATTCGCATAAGTTGTCCCGCCTTTCGCGCCTTTTTTGGCCTTAAACCGCCATGTTGTTAATGAGGGTGTCGAGCATCTCATCGAGCACGGTCATGAGCCGTGCCGCCGCCTGGTAGGCCTTTTGGAAGACGATGGTGTTGACGGTCTCCTCGTCGATGGAGACGCCCGAAATGGACTCCCTGTCGTCCTGAATCGACTCCAAAATGGAGCTCTTGGCCGCCGACATGTCGGAATAGTACGCGGTGTCGAGGCCGATGGTCCCCATTAAGAGGGAGGAATACTCCTCAAAGGTGCCGGTGAAGTCGGAGGAGATCGCGGTGGCCGTGTCCATGGCCGCCTTCATGTCGGAGGGGACGGTGCCGCTCGTGTCGAGATGGGCGGCGTTTTGCCGCCAGTCGTCCGAAATGCGGATGTTTGCCGCAGTGACGGTGGCCGAGCCGTCCGAAGTGACAAAGAGGTCGCCGTTTGCGGCGTTTAAGGTGTTGTAGGTCTCGGCAAAAGCGGCGGCTAAGTTGTCGAGCGAGGTCTTGTAGTAGCCGACGCCCCGGAAGGACTCCTCGCCGGCGCCCGCGTAAATGCCCTTGCCGTTCATGGTCTGCAAGAGCCCTTTGAAGACGCCCTGCGTGAACTCGACCTTGTTCCCGCCGCCGTCGAAAATGGCGGCGCCGGCGGCGTCTGCGCCGACCGACAGCGTGGTCACGGTGCCGGTCGTCGCGTCGAGCAGGGTTGTAGCGCCCGATGTGATGGAGACCGAGCCGTTTAAAAGCGTCTCAACCGTGATGTTGGCATACCCCGCCACCCGGTCGAGATAGAGGTTGCGCTGGTCGAGCAGCTCGTTGCAGTTGGTGCCGTTGACGGTGGCAATTGAGATGTTTTTGTTGAGCTCGTTTATTTTGACGAGCAGATTGTTGAGGTCGGCGACCGACAGCGTCAGGTCGTAGTGCAGCTCGTCTTCAATCTGCTCAAGCTGGGAGGCGTATTCATTTAAAATGTCGGCGACTTTTTCGCCGGCCGAGCGCACAAGGCTCATGTACTCGGTGCCGCTGTCGTTGCTGACGAGGTCCTGCAGGGCGGAATAGAAGTCGGCAAAGGCGACGTTCAGCCCGTCGGTGTCGGTCTCGTCGAGCACGCCCTCCACGCTTTTCAGCGCCGACAGCGTTGTGGAATAAGTGCCGTAGACCGCGTTTGCGTTGCGGTAGCGGGTGTCGAGATAGGCGTCCCGGTTCTGGTTGATGGCCGACACCGACACGCCCTGCCCCACCGAGACCTCCCCCGGGGCGTACTGGAAGGGGCCCAGCCCCGCGCTGACCGAAGTCTGGTTGACCGACTGGCGGGTGTACCCTTCCGTGTTGGCGTTCGCGACGTTCTGGTTGGCGACGTTGACGGCAATCTGAGCTGCCGTCAGTCCGCTTTTTGCAATTTCCAGCCCGTGAAATGTTGCGCTCATATACCGTTTCCCCCTTGTGCCCGCTACCGGGCGTAAGTCGTCGGCTCAATGCCGGCGCCAAGTATTTTGAGCAAGTGATTTTTTGTGTCAATTCTCGCCTGTAAAACCCGCCCGTTGAGGTCGCCAAGCCTGCGAAGCTCCTTGACGGCGTCTTTGAGCGCCAAATAAGCCTGCGCAAGCTCAGTCTCGTCCCCGGGCGCCGGATACCGGGCGATTCGCGCCATGTCCTCTTTTCCGATGCCGAGTGACGTCAAGAGCTCAATGCGCTGCCGCTCGAGGTTGCCGGTCTGCATGATGAGCGGCTGCTGCGCGTTTAACAGCGCGCCGAGCTCGTCGACCGAGCCTTTGATGAGCACCTCAGTCTTTTGCTCCTCTAAGGCCGCGATGCGCCGGAGGGTCGAGGTCAGCTTTTGCAGCAGCGCGGCGAGTTCACCCATTTTCCCCACCTCATCCATTGCGGCCCCTTGTCCCGACGCCGTCAGCGCCTGCCGAGAATGGCGTCGGCGATGGCTTCCCCGTCGACACGGTATGTGCCGTCCGCAATGGCGGCCTTGAGCTGGCGCAGCTTCTCGGGGCTTGTGCCCTGCTGCACCTGCTCAGTGGCCGTGGCCACTGCGTCCGGGAACTCTCCCTGCTTTTTCGACTGCTCGGAAAGGCAGACCCTATCCTTCGGGAAGCCCGGCTCTTCGCCGGTGACCGTGCGGCCTTCTCCGGTTTTCAGGGACGCGTCGTATGCATTTTCGATTTTCGTCAGATCCACAGGAGGTATTTTCATATTCATCACCTGCACTATATATCGGCTCGACTTTGAAAATAATTAGCACTTATGTAAACAAACTTTATGCGCGCAGCGCATTTGCCGTCTCCTCAATTTCATCGGCCGAGGTGACCATGCGGGCGTTTGCCTGAAAAGCGCGCTGGGCGCGAATCATTTTTGCCATTTCACTCGCGAGGTCGACCCCGGAGCCCTCGAGGACTCCCTGCCGCACGGCCGCCCCCTCCGCAAGCGCGGCGGGGCCGGAACCGGGGCCTTCGACAAGCTGATTGTCCCCGGCAGGCGTCAGCCCAAAAGGACTTGGGAACGTGAAGACGCCGATTTTCTGCGCAAAGCCCTCAAGGGCCGCCTCCCCGTCCTCCTCATTCTCATCCATAAGAGAGAGCTGCTCCCCCTCGGCCGACAGCACATACTTGCCGTCCGCCGCTGTCAGCATGCCGTCCTGCGAGAGCGTGAAATTGCCTGCCCGCGTATAGTAGCGGCCGTCCTCCCCCTGAACACAGAAATACCCGTCGCCCTCAATGGCGAAGTCGAGCATGCGGCCTGTCTGCTGTAAGGCCCCGGGGGCCGTCTGGGAGGTGATTTCAGTCATTTTGACGCCGGAGCCGACTAAAACCTGTCCGCCGCCCTCCTGCACCGAGGCCCGATAGAGGGTGTCGGCAAAGTCGGCCTCTTTGGCCTTATAGCCGACCGTGCTCACGTTGGCCATGTTGGTGCTGATGACGGCGAGCTGTTCGCTGCCGGCCGCAAGGCCGAGCGCCGCGCTTCGAAACGCTTCAATCATATTCTAACCCTTTCGTTATTTCAGGCTTCCGAGCTGTACGCCCTTTTGCATCATCTCGTCCATTGTGCGCACGACCTGCGCGCAGGACTGGAAGGAGCGGGTGTCGGAAATCATTCTCGACATTTCGGCGGCGACGTCGACATTGGAGGACTCTATGGCACCCTGCACGATTTTCCCCGTGAACTCCGCCACCTCCCCCGCGTAGCCGTAGTAGCCCTCGCCGAGCTTTACGACAGCGGCCCCGTCGGTCGGGCAGGTGATGCGCAGCGTCGCCGTCATTTCGCCGCCCTCGTAGACGTTTCCGGCGGCGTCAACTGCAAAGTTCGCGCTTTGAAGCCGGAGCTCTCCGTCCTCACCCAAGACCCTGTTTCCGGCGCCGTCCGTCAAATAGCCCTCGCCGTCCAGCGTAAAGCGGCCGTTTCGGGTGAGGACGAGCTCCCCCGCCTCCCCCGTCGCCGTGAAAAAGCCCTCTCCGCCGATTGCAAGGTCGAGGCTGCGCCCGGTGCGGCCCACCGAACCCTGCCCAAAGTCGGTGACCGTCTCGTCCGAAATGACGCCGTGGGTGACGGTGCCGATCTCCCCCGCGCCCTCTCCCGGCACGAGCAGGTAAGTGAGGTGCTCGCCGAAGGAGCGCCGCGTCAGGGCGTCCTTTTTATATCCGGCCGTCTCGACATTGGCCAGATTGTTGCCGGTGACGTTCATGGAGCGGGCGTTGGTGATGAGTCCCGTCGCCGCGGTGTAAATGCTTCTGCCCATACGTTTTTCCTCCGTCTTAAACTTCCAGATACTCGTTCATCTGGACTTTCAGCTTCATGATGGCCTTGGCGTGGAGCTGGGACACCCGGGAGGCCGTAAGCCCCATGACGAGGGCGATCTCCTTCATTTTGAGCTCTTCGTAATAATAGAGGGAGACGACCGTGCGCTCCTTTTCCTCGAGCCTGTCAATTGCGCCGACCAGCGTCTTTTTCAGCTCGCCCTCCAAGAGTTCCCGCTCGGGGTTGCCAAACCCCTTTTCGCTCTCCTCGGCGAGGTTTTCCTGCAAGAGCTCCTCAAAGGAGAGCACCGCGAGTCCCGCGACTTCCGACAGCCTGCGCTCGAGCTCGGGGAGGTCAATTCCGAGGTGCTGCGCCACCTCCCCGTCTGTGGCGGGCCTGCCGTGCAGACTTTGCAGCTCCTGATAGGCGTTTTGAATGTCGGAATATTTTTTGCGGGCGCCCCGCGGAATCCAGTCCTGTTTTCGCACGTAGTCGATGATGCTCCCGCGGACCCGAATGGAGGCGTAGGAGTCAAACTGCACGCCGCGGCCCGGCTCGTACTTGTCAATGCACTCCATGAGGGCCAGCACGCCCTGGTTGACGATGTCCTGCGTCTCGGCAAGCCCTTTAAATATCGGATACATTTTTCGGGCGTTGCAGGTGACGACCGGCATATAGGCCATCAATATCCGGTTGCGCAGCTCCCTTGAGCGGGTCTCCTTGTACCTTTGCCAAATTTCCCCCGTGATGCACTCGCCATTCACTGTCTGCAAAAGAATCACCTCCTTTTCGCGCGGACGCTATTTTTCAGATTGTGACGCTTGCGACCGACTGCACCTGCACGTCGGGCTCAATTTCATTGTAGGAGAGGACGACGGCGTCGGCCGAGAACTGCCGGATGATGCGCTCGTAGTAGAGCCGCACGACGGGGGAGGTGAGCACAATCGGCGTGCGCACAAGCCCCCGAATCCGGTCGACCACCCGCACATGCTCTTTGACGATTTTCTGCATGCTCTCGGGCTCCATGGCGAGATAGGAGCCGTGGTCCCCGTGTTTGACGCTGCCGATGATCATGTTCTCGACTTCGGGGCCGACCGTGACGGCCTTGATGGAGCCCTTTTCGGCGAATTTGCGCGTGATGGTCCGGCGAAGCGCCTGCCGCACATATTCAGTGAGCAGGTCCGGGTCCTTGACCGAAAGTCCCGTGTCGGCAACGGTCTCTAAAATCGTGTCGAGGTCGCGGATTGGAATTTGCTCCTCAAGCAGCGTGCAGAGAATTTTCTGAAGGGAGCCGATGCCGATGATGCCGGGCACCGTGTCCTCCACGAGCTGTTTGTTGGTCTTTTTCAGATTGTCGAGCAGCATGCCGACCTCTTTTCGGCCTAAAAGCTCCTGCGCGTGCTTTTTTACGACCTCGGATAAGTGGGTGATGATGACCGACAGCGCGTCTATGACCGTAAAGCCGAGCATTTCGGCCCGCTCGCGGTTCTCCTCGTCCACCCACTTGGCCTTGATGCCAAAGGCCGGCTCCACGGTGTCGATGCCCTCGACCTCGTCGCACTCGCCGCCCGCGTTCATCGTGAGATAGTGGTCGACCAGCACTTCGCCGCGCGCGATCTCCTCGCCCCGCAGCTTGATGACGTACTGGTTTGTCCCGAGGTTCATGTTGTCCCGAAGCTGCACCGCGGGGATGACAAACCCCATGTCGGTCGCGAACTTGCGGCGCAGCATGACGACCCTGTCGACAAATGTGCCGCCTTTGCGCTCGTCGACGAGCGGCAGCAGACTGTAGCCAAACTCCATTTCAAGCGTCTCGACCGTTAAGAGCGAGTAAATGTTCTCAGGCGCCTTGTAAAACTCCATTTCGCTGACGGGGCGGGCCTCCTCCGGCGGGGCGGCCGCGGCTCTCTTTTTTTGGGTGCGGGTGACGCCGATAAAGAGCAGCGTCGCGCCGAGGATGATGAGGGTGCCGGCCGGAAAGCCCGGCACAAGGCATAAGAGTAGCAGCAGGGCGCCCGCAATGGTGAAGACGACCGGGTAAGTCAGCATCTGGCGCGAAATGTCCTGCCCGAGGTCGTTTTCAGACGCCGCCCGCGTGACGACCATGCCGGTCGCCGTAGAGACCATGAGGGCCGGCAGCTGGGAGACCAGTCCGTCGCCCACGGTGGCGATGGTGTAGATGGAGAGCACCTGCGCAAAGGTCTGCCCGCCCTCGACCACGCCGATGACAGTGCCGCCGATGATGTTGATGACGACGACGAGAATGGAGACGATGGCGTCGCCCTTGACGAACTTGGAGGCGCCGTCCATGGCGCCGTAGAAGTCGGCCTCCCGCTGGACTTTGGTGCGCCGCTGCCGCGCCGTCTTCTCGTCAATCATGCCGGAGTTGAGGTCGGCGTCAATGGCCATCTGCTTGCCGGGCATGGCGTCGAGCGTGAAGCGGGCCGAGACTTCGGCCACCCGCTCGGCGCCCTTGGTGATGACGAGAAACTGCACGATGACGATGATGAGGAAGACGATGAAGCCGACGACGGCGTTGCCGCCGATGACAAATTCGCCAAACGTCTTAATGACTTTGCCGGCCTCGCCCCCGTGGCCCAAAATGAGCCGCGTGGAGGAGACGTTGAGCCCGATGCGAAAAAGCGTGGTGACCAGCAGCACCGACGGGAAAACCGAAAACTCAAGCGGCTCTTTGACATACATCGTGATGAGCAAAATGCACAGTGAGAGCGAGATGTTGGCGAGCAGCAGCACGTCGAGCACAAAGGAGGGCAGCGGGACGATGATGAGCAGGATGACGCCGATGACAAAAAAAGTGACGATGTTGTTCAGGTACTTTGTCATGCGGTTCATCGACGTTGCCCTCCTCTTTTCAGTGTGTAGACATAGGCCAGCACTTCGGCCACGGCCTGATAATACCGCTCGGGAATCTCGGCGTCGAGCGGCACCGCCTCATAGAGGCCACGGGCCAGCGGCTTGTTTTCCATGACGGTCACGCCGGCATTCTCAGCCGCCTCGACAATTTTCAGGGCGACGAGGTCCTGCCCCTTGGCCACGACGACAGGCGCCTTCTTTTTCTTCTCCTCGTACCGAATCGCGACCGCAAAGTGGGTCGGGTTTCGCACGACGACGTCGGCAGTCGGCACTTTTTGCATCATGCGGGCGTGCCGGATGTGGTTTTGAATCTGTTTGATGCGGCTCTTGACGGCGGGGTCGCCCTCGGTGTTCTTATATTCGTCCTTGACCTCCTGCTTGGTCATGCGAAGCTCCCGCTCGTACTCCCACCACTGGTAGAAGTAGTCGAGCACGCCCATGGCAATCATGACGGCGCAGATTTTCATGAGTACGCCGTAGACGGCGTCCCCGAGCCAGCGCACCGCGTCTTGCACCTGCGAGCCCATGAGGTTCAGGGCGCCGGGAAGGCGGGATTTCAGCTCGCTGTAGAGCACGAGGCTAATTAGGGCCGCTTTGAAGGCGGATTTTGCGAGCTCCACAAAGGACCTGGCTGAAAACATGCGCTTGAAGCCGGCAATGGGGTCGAGCCGGGAAAACTTGAATTTCAGCAGCTCCGGAGCGTATAAAAACCGCGTCTGGGCCTCGCCGAGCACGATTCCCGCCGCGGCCGACACGAGCAGGATGGGCAGCGCCAGAATGAAAAACGCGAGCACGAATTTTGACAGCTCTGCCATGACGCCCGAGTCGGGCAGGGCGCCCACGGTCCCCGCGCTTTCAAAAAAGCTCGGGAAGAGGCCCGCCGCGTAGCCAAACAGGAACCGGGCTAAAACTTTCGCCGTAAACAGGGTCACTAAAAGCCCCGCGGCCCCCGTGATGTCCCGGCTTTGAAAAATGTTGCCCTTTTCCCGTTGGTCCCTCTTTTTTCGGGGTGTGGCTTTTTCGGTTTTGCTGCCGTCCGGAATATGCCCTCACTCCCCTGTCACGGAAAATCATGCCCGCACCGTCTTGCCCGGCGGCTTTGCCCTGCGGACAAGGGCTTTCTATCATATCGGAAGGCAGGCGGCACTCAGCCCATGAGCTTAATTGCCGTCGCCATTTTCTCAAAGGCATAGGTCGTCAGGGAGTCCATGGCGCCCGCCAGCGCCGGCACGATGAGCAGCAGCAGCGCAAGGCCCAAAATGACCCGCAGTTGCAGGCCGACCGAAAAAATGTTGATTTGCGGGGCCGCCCGCATCAAAACCCCCATGCCGAACTCGGCCAGGAGTTCTGCCGCAATGACCGGCAGCGCCAGTTTTAAGGCCGCGACGAGAAACTGTCCGAAGAGCTCCACAAGGTACTGCGCGGCCCCGGCGCCAAACAGCGACGCCCCGGGCGGCAAAACGCGAAACGTGAGGGTGAGAATGCGAATGAAGGTGAGATGCCCGCCCGACAGAAAGAACATGAGGGTCAAAATCAAATTGAGCAGCGTCGCCGAGAGCGGAATGGAGACGCCGGAGGCGGGGTCGTAAATTTTCGACATGCTGAACCCCAGCTGAAGGTCAATGAGCTCGCCGGCCATGACAGCCGTCCCAAAGAGCAGCTCCAGGAGAAAGCCGAGCACAAACCCGATGAAAAGCTCCTTTGTGCCGAGCATGATGAGCACGAGAAAATCGCCCGGCACACTTTGAGTGCCGGCCCCGCCCGATGCGCCGAAGACGATGAGAGCCAGCATAAAGGCGAGCCCCGACTTCAAGCTTGGCGGCACGCTCCTGCGGGCAAAGAGCGGGTTAAAAAAGAGCGCCCCGGTAAAGCGCGTGAATATGAGCAAAAACAGCGTGGCGTCCTCAAAAATTCCTCCCGTCATGGCGCACCTTCGCTTAAGCCAGAATTTGCGCAAAAACTCTTTGCGTAAATTCGGTCATGACCGTGATCATCCAGGAGCCCAAAAAGATGAGCAGCAGCCCCGTTGCGACGATTTTTGGGACAAAAACAATGTTTTGCTCATGAATTTGGGTGGCCGCCTGCAGGACTGAAATGGCGAGGCCGAGCACGAGGCTGACGATGAGAAAGGGCGCCGAAATCAAAAGGGCGGTCATGACCGCGTCCTTGCAGACCGCGATGAGGTCAAAGTTCGTCGTGGCAATCCCGCCTTTCTATAAGTTGAAACTGAGTATCAGCGAGCGGATGAGAAGGCCCCAGCCGTCGACCACCACAAAGAGCATGACCTTGAAGGGCAGCGAAATCATGACGGGGGGCAGCATGACCATGCCCATGGACATCAGAATGCTGGCCACCACCATGTCGATGATGAGAAAGGGGAGGTAGATGAGAAATCCGATGATGAAAGCCCGCCGAAGCTCGCTTGTGACAAAGGCCGGAATGATGGTGGTCGTCTTGATCTCGTCAAAACTTTCGGGCTTCTCCTGACCCGCGAGCTCCAAGAACATGTTGAGGTCCTCGCTGCGCGTCTGGGCCAGCATGAACTCCCGCATCGGCTTTGCCGCAGCCGAGAGCGCCTCGTCCTGCGTGATGACCCCCTCGACATAGGGCTCGTAGGCCGTCTCATTGATTTCGGTCAGCACCGGCGACATCAAAAACAGCGTCAGGAAGAGGGCGAGCCCCGCCAGCACCTGATTGGGCGGCGTCTGCTGCAGCCCCAGGGCGTTTCGCAGAAAGGAGAGCACGATGACGATGCGGGTAAACCCCGTCATCATGATGAGGATGGAGGGAACCAAGGCGATGACCGTGAAGAGCAGCAGCAGCTGTACGCTGTCGGCCATTCCCGCGGCGTCCTCGCCGCCCAAAGTCACCGACACCCCGGGGGCGGCTGCGGCACTGAAAAGTGCGCCGAGGAGCAGCACCGTCAGCAGGGTCAAAAGCGTTGTCCGGAAAATTTTCATTCGCCTTTTGTCTCACCCTCCCCGCCCTCTTTATCATGAATGGGCGGTATTTTGAAGAACCCGCCGCCCTTTTTCACCGCTTCGAGCACGCCGGCAAATTTCAGCGCGGGCTCTTCGGGCGTCTGGGGCAGCTTTTCGGCGTCATAGGAGCAGATGACCGTGACCCCCCCGCCCGTGACGCCGAGCAGATAGGCCACGCCGTCCGTCTCCACAGTGACGAGGTCCCGGTCTTTTCCGAGCGGGACGCGCTCAACCACCCGCGCGCATCTGCCGGCGGCAACCCGCCGGTATTTTTTTGCCAGCCACCAGGTGAAGGCATAGGCGAGAAAAATGACGAGCAGCACGCCAAAAAGCGGAAAGAGCAGCGACCAGAGGGAGGTCTCCGACTGGGGCGCGCCGTATGCGTTTGCCGCGGTCTGTGCCACTTTCATCTCCGGTCCTCCCATCCTTTCCAAATTTCGATTTTGTACGCCGTCACTCCGGAAGCGCCGACTTAATGATTTCAAGCAGGTGGTCCGCGGCGAACGGCTTTGCCACAAACGTGATGGCACCGGCTTTCATGGTCTCGAGGACGATGGCCCTCGAGCTCAGCGAGGAGACGACGATGACTCTGGCCGCGGGGTCGGCCCTGCGAATTTCCTTTAAGGCGGAAATTCCGTCCATCACGGGCATCGTGACGTCGAGCAAGACGAGGTCCGGGCGCAGCTCTGTGTAAAAGGCGACCGCCTCCTGCCCGTCCCTTGCCTCGGCGACAATCTCGTATCCGTTTTTCTCAAGCACGTCCCGCAGCACCAGCCGCATAAAATCGGCGTCGTCCACAAGCATAATCCTGCTTTTCATCGTGACACACTCATTTATCCCAGAGTTTTGACCTGTCCGAGAGGATTTCCGTGATGCGCACCCCGAAATCGTCGTCGATGATGACGATGTCGCCTCTCGCAATCAGCTGTCCGTTGACCAGAATATCGGCCGGGTCGCCCGCCTGCCGGTCGAGCTCAATGAGGGAGCCCTGCCGGATTTCGAGAATCTCCTTGACCGACATGCGGGTGCGGCCGATTTCGGCCGCAACCTCGAGCGGCACCGCCATGACAAGGCCTAAGTTCGTGGTGTCGGTCTCGGCGGCGCCGGCCGTGTCGGCCCCGAAGTCCTGCAGCCAGACCGGCTGAACGCTGACCGGCGTCGCGGGCGGCATGGCGGCTCTTGCCCCCGTGTTTTGGGGCGGCGCAGGCCGCGGCGCCGGAGCGGGCGCCGGTGGGGG
>DATMZG010000043.1:0-27602 GCA_035560415.1 Candidatus Acidiferrum sp.
GAACAGATACTACCCCCCCTCCTTTTAATTGCAAACGAAAATAGAGCGCTCCGTCTGCCCAGCGGAGCGTTCTATTTTTATTTTTTCCTTTGCAACGGGGCTGCGTTCGCTTTTGCGGTCATCTATAAAAAGAGCTTTTCGGTGATATAATTGCTCTTTATTTTACGGGCGGCATGTGGTACAATATGATAGCTTTGTGAAGCGGGTTTTGGGAGGGGACATATGCACTATCTCGACAATTCGGCGACGACCAAGGTGTACGAGGCCGCCCGGCAGCGTATGGTTTATATGATGGAGACGTGTTTTGGCAATCCGTCCTCGGTGCATCAGGCGGGGGTTGCGGCCGCGGCCGAGCTGCGCCGCGCCCGTATGTCTGTTGCGGCGGGACTTGGCTGCGAGCCCGAAAACGCGGTTTTCACCTCCGGCGGCACCGAGGCCGACAACATGGCCATCTTCGGGCTGGCCGACCGGCATCTGGGGCGCAAGGTTGTGACGACCGACGCCGAGCACCCGGCGGTGCTGGAGTCGGTGCGGGAACTCGGCCGCAGGGGCTTTGAGCCGGTCTTTTTGCCGACTGTGGGCGGCGCGCCCGACATGGAGCAGGCGGCAAGAGCCATTGACGGCGACACGGCGCTGGTTGTCATGATGCTGGTCAACAACGAGACCGGCGCCATTTTCCCGGTCGACAAGGTCGCGGCCCACATCAAGGCGAATTCCAAAGCGAAATTTCACATTGACGCGGTGCAGGCCTTCGGCCGGGTGCCCTTTTCGGCAAAGACCCTCGCCTGCGACACGCTGGCCGTCAGCTCCCACAAGGTCGGCGGCCCCAAGGGGGTCGGGGCCCTCTACATCGCCCCCGGCGTCCATCTGACCCGCACGGTCTTTGGCGGCGGACAGGAGGGGGCCGTCCGCTCCGGCACCGAGAACATGCCGGGCATCGCGGGCTTTGGCGCCGCGGTGGAGGAGACCTTCCGGGACGGGGCCGCCCGCCGGGCCGCTGTGCGGGCGCTGCGGGACTATGCCGCAACGGAGCTTGAAAAAGTGGGGGCCGTCATCAACAACCCGCCCCGCCCGGCGCCCCACATTCTGAACTTCTCGCTGCCGGGATTCAAGGCCGAGCCGACTTTAAACCGGCTGTCGGAGCTCGGCGTCTGCGTCTCGGCGGGGTCTGCCTGCAGCGCCGGCAAAAAGCGGCACAGCCACGTCCTTGTCGCCATGGGCCTGCCGGAGGCGCTGCTCGACAGCGCGTTGCGCTGCTCCATGTGCCTTGAGACGACGAAGGAGGACATCGACGCCCTTGTCGCCGCCGTGGCTTCTGTCACAGGCACAGGCAAAAAATAGCTGTTTGCCTTTCGCCACTTTGCGGACGAAAAAATTTTGCCCAAAATTTAAAATACCGGCATACAAAAATCACACATCCGACCGGAGGCGCTCATGCAGGAAATCATTCTCTTAAAATACGGCGAGCTGTCGCTCAAGGGACTCAATAAGTCCCAGTTTGAGGCGGCGCTCATGCGCAATCTGAAACACCGGCTAAAGCGGGTCGGGCAGTTTACCTGCCGCGCCATGCAGTCGACAGTCTACGTCACGCCGGTGGAGCCCTGTGATATCGAAGCCGAAGGCTTCGGCCCGTCGCCCGTTGACTTCGCGTGGGAGGAGTGCCTTCGGGTCTTCGGATTTTCGGCGGCGGCAAGGGCGGTCCTGTGCAAAAAAGACATGGATGAAATTAAAAAGACGGCGGCCGAGTATCTGGGCGGCGCGCTGCGGCGCGCCCGCACCTTCAAGGTGGAGTCCCGCCGGGCCGACAAGACCTTCCCTTTGAAATCCCCTGAGATTTCAGCCGAGCTCGGGGGTGCGCTGCAGGGGGCCTTTCCGCATCTGAAAGTTGACGTACATGACCCCGACGTCACGGTGGTCTGCGAAATCCGCGACCTTTCGGCCTGCATCCACGCAGACGCTACGGAGGCCGCCGGTGGGCTGCCGGTCGCGACCAGCGGCCGGGGCACCCTGATGCTGTCGGGCGGCATCGACTCGCCCGTGGCCGGCTGGATGATGGCGCGCCGCGGCCTTCGCATCGACGCCGTCCACTTCCAGAGCCCGCCCTATACGAGCCCCAAAGCCCGCCAGAAGGTGGTGGAGCTGGCGGGGCTGATGTCCCGGTGGACCGGAGACGTGGACTTATACATCGTGCCCTTCACGGCGGTACAGGAGCAGATAAAAGCGCACTGCCATCCCGAGTTCTTCACCGTCATCATGCGGCGGTGCATGGTGCGCATTGCGCAGGACATCGCCCAAAAAGCCGGGAGTGCCTGCCTTGTGACCGGCGAGAGCTTAGGCCAGGTGGCAAGCCAGACCATGGGCGGGCTTGCCGCAACTGACGCCGTGGCCGAAATTCCGGTGCTGCGCCCCTGCATCGGCATGGACAAGGAGGACATAGTGCGCACCGCCCGGAAAATCGGCACCTTTGAAAAGTCCATTGAGCCCTACGAGGACTGCTGCGCCCTCTTTTCGCCAAAGCACCCCAAAACCAATCCCGCGCTTGCGGAAGTGGCGGGGGAAGAAGCGCTGTTTGACTATGATGCCGCCTGCGCCGCCGCCGTGCGGGGCGCCGAGCTTGTCTATATTCGCTACGGCCGTGGGCTTGACCCGCAGGGCCGCCCCTTTGAGGAGGAAATATAAATGACCGCCGAAATCATCTGCGTCGGCACTGAGCTGCTGCTCGGCAACGTGACCAACACCAACGCCACTTTTTTGTCCCAGAAGCTGTCGGAGCTCGGCATCAACGTCTACCACCACTCGGTCGTGGGGGATAACCACACGAGACTGTCGGAACTGCTTGGCACCGCCCTGACCCGGTCGGAGCTCATCGTCATCACGGGCGGGCTCGGGCCGACCTACGACGACATGACCAAGGAGGCCGTGGCCCAGTGCATGGGGCTGGAGCTCGAGCTTCACCCCGACCTGCTCGAGGACATCAAGGCCAAGTTCGCCGGCCGCGACTTCCCAAAAAACAACGAGCGGCAGGCCTGGTTCCCGAAGGGGGCCGTCATTCTGCCAAACGACTGGGGCACCGCCCCCTCCTGCCTCATTGAGAAAGAGGGCCGCACCGTCATCATGCTGCCGGGCGTCCCGAGCGAGATGAAAAACATCTGGAACGCCTATGTGACGCCGCAGCTCCAAAAGCGGCAGGAGGGCATTCTGGTCTCCCGGTACTGCCGGGTCATCGGCGTGGGGGAGAGCGCCATGGAGGAGCGGCTGGAGCATCTCCTGAAGGACAGCTTAAATCCCACCGTCGCCCCCTACGCCGGATCGGGCGAGTGCATGCTGCGGGTGACGGCCAGAGCCGCCACCCAAGAGGAGGCCTTTGCCCTGACTGAGCCTGCCGTGGCCGCCATTAAGGCGAAGCTCGGCGACTGCCTCTACGGCGTCGACGTCGACTCGGTCGAGCAGGTGGTCTTTGACCTGCTCAAAAAGGCCGGCCTCACGGCCGCTCTCTGCGAGAGCTGCACCGGGGGGCTCATCGCCGCCCGCATCACGGCCATCCCGGGCTCTTCGGACGTCTTCGAGTGCGGGCTTGTGACCTACTCGAACCGCATCAAAACCGCGGTGGCGGGCGTGCCGGAGAAGACGCTTGCCGCCCATACGGCGGTGTCGGCCGAAACGGCCGCCGCCATGGCCGAGGGGGCGCTTAAAGTCTCGGGCGCCGGCGTCGCGCTGTCGGTGACCGGGGTCATGGGCCCGGATGATTTGCCGGAGGGGCCGGTCGGCACCGTGTACTGCGGCGTGGCGGGGCCACTCGGCACCCGCACCGTCAAGCTGCCGATGCGCCAGTCCCGCGACCGCGCCTATCTGCGAAATCTCACGGCAGGCCGCGCCATCGACTTTTTGCGGTATTACCTGCTCGACCTTGAGCGGGGGGCGAAGTGAACCTCTGCGACAGGGCGACCATTGCCCGCATCTGCAAAAAATACGGCTTTCAGGCGTCCAAGGGGTTGGGGCAGAACTTTTTAATCGACCCCGCGGTGCCCCGCCGCATCGCCGAAACGGTGCCCGAGGGCTATGGCGCGCTTGAAATCGGGCCGGGGCTCGGCTGCCTGACGGTTGAACTCGCCCGGAGGGCCGCGAAAGTCGCCGCCGTGGAGCTCGACCGGGCGCTGCTGCCGGTCTTGGCCGAGACCGTGCCACAGCAAAACGTGACCGTCGTCCATGGCGACTTTATGAAACTTTCGGTCCCCGAGCTTTTAGCCGAGCATTTGCCGGGGCTGCCTGTCGCGGTGGCGGCAAATCTGCCCTACTACATCACGACCCCCATCGTCATGAAGCTGCTCGAAAGCCCGGTGGAGCAGGTCACGGTCATGGTGCAAAAAGAGGTGGCGGAGAGGCTTTGCGCGCCTCCGGGCGGCGACGAGTCGGGCGCCATCACGCTGGCTGTGGCCTGGCGGGCAAAAGCCGAGTACCTTTTTGAGGTGCCGGCCGCGAGCTTTTGGCCGGCACCCAAGGTGGACTCGGCCGTCGTCAAGCTGACGCTGCGAGAGCCGCCGGTCGCAGTCCAAGACGAGGCCCTCATGTTCCGCCTCGTCAAGGCGGGGTTTGCCCAGCGCCGCAAGACTTTGACAAACGCCTTAAAGTCGGCCGGGTACGACCCCGCGACGGCTGCTTTTCTGCCGGCCGGCATCCGGGCCGAGCGGCTGACTTTGGCGCAGTGGGCGGCCCTTGCCGACGCATACTGCGCGGCTCAGGCATGAGGCGCGTCAAACTGAAAATATATTTATTTAAATATATTTTAATACCGTGTGCTTTCAAGGAGGAAATGTCTTGAACACCACAAACAAAACCCTGCTGGAATGGGTAAACGAGTGCCGACAGCTGATGCAGCCGGACAGGGTGGTCTGGATTGACGGAAGCGAATCCCAAAAGGAAGCGCTCCGCGGCGAGGCTGTCGGCACAGGCGAGATGATCAGGTTAAACGAGGAACTGCTGCCCGGCTGCTACTATCACCGTTCGCACCCAAACGACGTGGCGCGGGTCGAGGGCCGCACATTTATCTGCTGCGAAAACGAGCAGGGCGCCGGCCCCACCAACCACTGGATGAGCCCGGCCGAGGCAAAGGCCCGCACGCTGCCCATTTTCAAGGGCTGCATGAGGGGCCGCACCATGTATGTCATTCCCTACTCAATGGGCGTCGTGGGCTCCCCATTTTCCAAAATCGGTTTTGAAGTGACCGACTCCATCTACGTCGTGCTCTCGATGTGTATCATGACCCGCGTGGGCGAAGCGGTGCTGAGAGAGCTCGGGGACAGCCCCGAATTTGTGCGGGGCATGCATTCAAAGGGCACCCTGTCGGAGGCGGACCGCTACATCCTCCACTTCCCGCAGGAACAGACCATCTGGTCTGTCAACTCGGGCTACGGCGGCAACGCCCTGCTCGGCAAAAAGTGCTTCTCGCTGCGCATTGCCTCCTGTCTCGGGCGGGACGAGGGCTGGATGGCCGAACATATGCTGATTGTCGGGGTGCAAAACCCTGCAGGCGAAGTTAAGTACATCGCGGCCGCTTTCCCGTCGGCCTGCGGAAAGACCAACCTCGCCATGCTCATCCCGCCGGAGCACATGCGCCGGGCGGGCTGGCGCACCTGGTGCGTCGGCGACGACATCGCATGGCTGCGCATCGGCCCGGACGGCCGGCTCTACGCCACAAACCCCGAAAACGGCTTTTTCGGCGTGGCCCCCGGCACCAGTGAAAAGACGAATAAAAACGCGCTGCTCTCGGCACAGAAGGATACTATATTCATCAATGTCGTGCGCAACCTTGACAATAATACGGTCTGGTGGGAGGGCATGGACAAAAATCCGCCCGAAAACGGCGAGGACTGGCTCGGCAACCCCTGGAACGGCAAGACGGCCACCGCCAAGGGCGCCCATCCCAACAGCCGGTTCACCTCCCCGGCCAAAAACTGCCCCTACATCTCGCCCGAGTTTGAAAACCCCAACGGCGTGCCGATTTCGGCCATCGTCTTCGGCGGGCGCAGGGCCAAAGTCGCCCCGCTTGTCTACGAGAGCCGCAGCTGGCGCCACGGCGTCTTTGTGGGCAGCTCTATGGCCAGCGAGACGACGGCGGCCGCGGCCGGCGCCGTCGGCGTCGTGCGCCGCGACCCCATGGCCATGCTGCCGTTTTGCGGTTACAACATGGGCGACTACTTCGCCCACTGGCTCGAAATGGGTGAGAAGATCGCCCACCCGCCCAGGATATTCAACGTCAACTGGTTTCGGCAGGACGAGGCCGGCCGCTTTGTCTGGCCGGGGTTTGGCGAGAACATCCGGGTGCTTCAGTGGATTTTAGACCGCTGCGAGGACAAGGCCGAGGCCGCCGAGACCCCGATCGGCTATGTGCCGACGAACATCAACACCGACGGGCTTGATTTGCCGGAGGGCACTTTGCACAAACTGCTGTCGGTCGACCCCGCCGCCTGGTGGGAGGAGGCCGCCGGTATTGAGGAGTTTTATAAGCAGTTTGACCGCCTGCCGCAGGAACTGAGAGAGGAACTTGAGGACCTCAAGGCAAGGCTTGGGTAAAAGTATTGATTTAACGATAGACAGTGGCAATATACTGCCACTGTCTTTATTTTTAGGAGCTTTTGTTATAGACTGGAGTTGAAAGATAGTTCGAGCTTTTTAGTTGGAGGAAATAAAATGGCTGATGAGCAGAAATCACCCAGCGGCTATATGAAGAAATTACTAATATGGGGATTAATCGGCCTGTTTATAGTAATGCTGTTCAGTTTTGTGTTTTCGCCTAACCCTGCCGCTCCGAAAATTAAGTACGGAGAATTCCCGTTTAAGCTTACATATGAGCTGAATGGTGAAGTAAAGGTACTCGAGGATGTAATTGTATGTGAATTTGATGGCTATAAGTCACTTGGTGAAGGAGGGAAGTATAGAAAATGGAAAACCTCTTTAAAAAGCGGAGCAGATAGAGCGACCTTGCTGGACTTAAGAGAGCGTGATGCATTTGATAGCCAAGGACGCAAGGTTTTAGAGTTGTATTTTTTTGTAGGGGATGCAGCTTATTATATGGGTGATAAAAAATCCTTTCCTGTAAATGGACAGAATCTTGATTATGTGGCTGCTATATTGATAAATCAAGATGGGAATAAATTAGATGATGGGATTTCTACATATGATGCATATGAGAAATTTGGGCTGAGACTGATTACTTGGGAGCCGACTGAACCAATTAATAATATTTTTAATGGAAAATAGGCAACCTCCAAAATACTTAAGTGGCGATGACTGCGCTTTGCAGTCATCGCCGCTTATTTTTACAGCGCCGTGCCGCGGCGGGGGATGCGAAAGCCGCCGGTATCGACGCCTTCAAGGTTCAGGAGATGTATTTTGCGCTCAAGGCCGCCGGCGTAGCCCGTGAGGCTGCCGTCCCCTCCGACGACGCGGTGGCAGGGAATTATTATTGAGACGGGGTTGTGCCCCACGGCCCCGCCCACCGCCCGGGCGGAGGACTTGAGCTTTTCCGCAATTGCCCCGTAGGTCGCGAGCTCCCCGTAGGGGATGGCGAGGAGTTCCTGCCAGACCGCCTGCTGAAAGGGAGTGCCCTTTGGGGCGAGGGGCGGCATGACATCAGGGCGCTCCCCGGCAAAATAGCTGTCGAGCCAGGCCGAGGCTTTGGCGAGGGCCGGGGCCGCCTTCCACTGTGGTTCATGAGGGAGGGTCTTTGCGAAATATTTCTGGCCCGCCATCCAAAGGCCGACGACGGCCTCATCGTCCGCCGCAATAGTCAAAAGGCCGACGAGCGAGGGGTATTCCATCAGGTAACAGTTTTCCGTTTTCATGGTTGACCTCCGTTTTTCAGTGAGTTCCACAGGCCCAGGGTGGCGTAGGAGCGCCAGGGCCGCCAGTCCGAGGCTATGGCAAGAATTTCCTTTGGACTTTTGCCCACGAGCGCCTTTTTGACGCCGTAGTCGGTCTCGAGCATGGCGTCGGGCCAGCCGAGGGCCCGCATGGCGACATACTGGACGGTCCATGGGCCAAAGCCCGGCAGTTTTAAGAGCTTTTTCATCTGCTCCTCAGGGGCGGCCCCAAGCGACAGGTCGAGCTCGCCCGATGTCAGCCCCTTTGCGAGGGCCGCAATGGCGCGAGCCCGGACCCCTGTGACGCCCAGGGGGCCGAGGACGTTTTCGGGGGCGTCCCCCAACCGGCAGATGTCGGCGGAGGACGGGAAGGTGTGGGTGAGGCCGGGGATGGGCGTTTCCAGCGGGGTTCCAAGGGAGGCCGCCACCCGGCCCGCGAGTGTGCGGGCGGTCGCGACCGTGACCTGCTGGCCGAGAATGGCCCGCACCGCCATTTCAAAGGCGTCAAAACAGCCGGGCACCCGGGTGCCGGGCGCAAAGAGGCCGGGGCGAATGTCGTTCATACCGGCAAGGCGCTCAAAGATGACGGCGGGGTCGCACCGCAAATCAAAGAGGTGCCGCACGCCGGCCAGCACTTTTGGCAGGACCGGCAGCAGAGAGGCTGAGGCCGTGACGGCAAGGGCGTGTTTTTTCTCGGCGTGGGAGACCGATATCCACCCGCGGCAAAGGCCCTTTTCGCCCTGCAGGGAGACGGTGCGGGCGTAGACCCCGTCCGAGACGGACTCGACCCCCGGAATGGCGCGCCCCGCGAGGAAGTCGAGTATGTCCTCCCACCGGTAGGGCGGCCGGTAGCCGAGATAGAGCGCAACGCCGTCCCGGTTATTGCCTGCGTTTTTCCGCGTCTCTTTTCGCAGGGCCGACGGGGGCATGCGGCACTGCCGCAAAAAGATGGCGTTAAAGCGCCGAAGGCTGCCAAAACCCGCCGCATAGGCGACATCGGTGACGGGCAGGTCGGTGTCGGTCAGAAGGCTTTTTGCCAGCAGCAGCCGGTGGGTCTCCCGGTACTTCACCGGCGGCACGCCGTACTCGGCCGCAAAGACCCGCCGCAGATGCCGGCCCGTCACCCAGAGCGCCGCCGCAAGCTCCTCGACGCCGCCCTCCGGCAGCAGGTCGTCCTCAAGCATCAGGGCGGCCCTGCGGGCGAGGTTTGCCGGCCCGTCGATGGGGGCGAGTCCCGGCGCGAGTTCCGGCCGGCATTTTAGACAGGGGCGGTAGCCCGCGGCCTGCGCCGCCGCGGCGCTTGTGAAAAATGTGCAGTTTTCCTCCTTTGGGGCCTTTGTGCGGCAGACCGGCCGGCAATAGATGCCGGTGGAGGATACGCCGACGAAGAGCCGCCCGTCAAACCGGGGGTCGTGGGACATGAAGGCCCTGTAGCAGGCTTTTTTATCGAGGGGGAGTTTGTCCATCTGCTCACTCCTTTGCTGGGGACAATTTCGTTTGCCTTTACAGTATAGCAGGTTTTTCGAAGTTTACCGGCCGTTTTCGGACATGATGTTAAAATAAGGCGGCGTCCGGTTTTTCCGGACGCCGCCTGACGTTTGCTTATTTCCCGTGAAGGTGGCCGACCGCCTCAAGCCCCGGGTAGTCATGTTTTCGCATGGCCTCGTAGAGGGCGACTGCGACAGAGTTCGACAAATTCAGACTTCTCGCCCCGCCGACCATGGGAATGCGCAGCGTGTGGTCATAATTTGCGGCCAGCAGCTCCTCCGACAGACCCCTTGTCTCGGGCCCGAAGACGAGATAGGCCCCTCTCGGGTAGTCGACGTCGGAGTGGCGCATAGCACCTTTTGTCGAAAAATAGTAGAACTCACCCTTATTTTGTGCAAAAAAGTTCTCGGTGCTGTCGTACATGAAGATGGGGAGCAGATGCCAGTAGTCGAGCCCCGCCCGTTTTAACTTCGCGTCGTCGAGCTTAAAGCCCATGGGACCGACGAGGTGCAGCGCGCAGCCGGTGGCGGCGCAGGTGCGGGCGATGTTGCCTGTGTTGGGCGGAATTTCCGGCTCGATTAAGACGATGTGAAACGGGTAGTCCGCCCTGTCCACCGTCAGTCTTCCTCTTTCCTAGTGAGGGCGATGGAGAGCTCGTCGAGCTGCACGTCATCGACAAAGTCGGGCGCGCCGCTCATGAGCTCGGAGGCGTTTTGCACCTTGGGGAAGGCGATGACGTCCCGGATGTTGCCGCACCCGGCCAGCAGCATCACGAGCCGGTCGAGCCCGAAGGCGAGGCCGCCGTGCGGCGGCGCGCCGTACTCAAAGGCGTCCATGAGAAAGCCAAAGCGGGCTTTGGCCTGCTCCTTTGTGAATCCGAGCAGCGAGAACATGCGGGACTGCAGCTCCGAATTGTAAATACGGATTGAGCCACCGCCGATCTCATAGCCGTTTAAGACGATGTCGTAGGCCTTTGCCCGGACCTTGCCGGGGTCGGTATCCAGCAGCGGCAGGTCCTCGTCCATCGGGGAGGTGAAGGGGTGGTGCATGGCGACAAAGCGGCCGGCCTCCTCATCGAATTCCAGCAGCGGGAACTCGGTGACCCAGAGGAATTTGTAGAGCGACTTGTCGATGAGGTCAAGCCGGCGGGCGACTTCGCCGCGCAGGGCGCCCAGCGAATCGAAGACGACTTTGTCGGCATCGGCCACAATGAGGACGACGTCGCCCTTTTCGGCCTTTGCCGCGACAAGGAGAGCAGAAAGCTCCTCCGGCTTCAGGAATTTGGCAAAGGATGAGGTCATCTCCTCGCCCATGCGCACCCACGCGAGGCCCTTGGCCCTGTAGGTCTTGACGTATTCGGCTAAGGCGTCTATCTCCTTGCGGGAGAGCTTATCGAATCCGCCCTTGACCGTGATGCACCGCACGCTGCCGCCCGCCTCTATGGCGCCCGCGAAGACCTTGAACTCGCAGCCTTTGAGTGTGTCCGTCAGGTCGGTCAGCTCCAGCCCGAAGCGCAGGTCCGGCTTATCCGAGCCAAAGCGCTCCATGGCCTCTTTATAGGTCAGGCGCATAAAAGGCATCTCAATGTCGAGGCCGAGAATGTCCTTCCAGACCTTTTTTAACAGCCCCTCATTGACGGCAATGATGTCGTCCCGGTCGACAAAGGACATCTCGAGGTCGATTTGGGTGAAGTCGGGCTGCCGGTCTGCGCGCAGGTCCTCGTCTCTGAAGCAGCGGGCGATCTGGATGTAGCGGTCAAAGCCCGACACCATCAGAATCTGCTTGTACTGCTGCGGAGACTGGGGCAGCGCGTAGAATTTTCCGGGGTGGACGCGGGAGGGCACAAGGTAGTCGCGCGCGCCCTCGGGTGTCGACTTCATGAGGACCGGGGTCTCGATTTCAATAAAGCCCTCGTCGGCGAAGTAGTCGCGCACCGACTTGTAAGTCTTGCTTCGAAGCAGGATATTTTTGGCGAGGTCGGGCCGGCGCAGGTCGAGATAGCGGTACTTGAGCCGCAGCTCCTCGTTGACGCTCGTGTTTTCGACAATCTCAAAGGGCGGGGTCTTGGCGGTGTTCAAAATGCGCAGCTCGTTTGCGAGGAGCTCGACAGCCCCTGTCGGCATGCGGTCGTTGACGGCGGCCTCGCCCCTCGGGCGGATGACGCCCTTGACGGCGAGGACGTACTCGCCGCGCACCGGGAAGGCCTTGTCGAACAGGGCCTTGTCAACCGACTCGTCAAAAGTGCACTGGAGCAGCCCCGTGCGGTCACGCAGGTCGATGAAGAGCAGGCCGCCCAGATTGCGCACTTTTTGCACCCAGCCGAAAACCGTGGCTTCGCTGCCAATGTCGGCGGCGCGAAACTCACCGCAGTATTTTGTTCTCTTTAAGCCCTGTACCGTTTCCATCTCTTATAAACACTCCTTCAGCCCTGCCGCAAAATTGTCGAGCGCAAGTTCAAATCCGCCCTCGCCCTGCATGTCCCGCACCTGCACGGCGCCCTTTGCGAGTTCATCGGGCCCGATGATGGCGGCGTAGCGGGCGCCGAGCTTGTCGGCGTATTTCATCTGGGCCTTCACCGAGCGCCCCATGAGGTCGCGCTCGACTGAAACGCCGGCGGCGCGAAGTTCGGACGCGAGCTTGGTCAAAAAGACGTCGGTGGCCCCGTCGTCCGAGGCGGCGCCGAGGTAAATCGTGACGGGGGCCGGGGCCGGGAACTTAAAGCCGGCGGCTTCAAGGGTCAGCAGCAGGCGCTCGAGCCCCAGTCCAAAGCCGATGCCGGACAGCGCATCTCCCCCCAGCTCCTCAATGAGGCCGTCGTACCGGCCGCCGCCGCAGACCGTGCCTTGCGCGCCGATTGTGGAGGTGACAAATTCAAAGACGGTGCCGCGGTAGTAGTCGAGCCCCCGCACAATGGTCGGGTCGACGACAAAGGGGATGCCAAGGGCTTTTAAGCTCTCCTGGAGGGCCGCGAAGTGGGCGGCGCAGTCGTCGCACAGATTGTCGGTGACAAAGGGGGCGTCTTTTGCGATGCCCTGACAGATTTCGCTCTTGCAGTCAAAGACCCGCATGGGGTTGCGGTACATGCGCTCTTTACAGGTCGGGCAGAGCTCCGACTTGTGCCCTTCGAGGTAGGCGACAAGCTTCTCGCGGTAGGTCTTGCGGCAGTTGGGGCAGCCGATGGAGTTGAGCCGCAGAGTCAGGGTGTCCGCCAGCCCGAAGCGGCGGAAAGTCTCGTAGCCGATCATGATGATCTCGGCGTCGGCCGCGGCCGAGCCCGCCCCGAACTGCTCGACTCCGAACTGGTGGAACTCGCGCAGGCGGCCGGCCTGCGGCTGCTCGTACCGGTAGCAGGAGAGGTTGTAGTAAAAGAGCTTGACCGGAAGCGCTCCGGCGTAGAGGCTGTTTTGCAGCAGCGCCCGCACGACGGGGGAAGTGCCCTCCGGGCGCAGCGTGATGGAGCGGCCCCCCTTGTCCTCGAAGGTGTACATCTCTTTTTGCACGATGTCGGTCGCGTCGCCCACGCCGCGCTCAAAGAGCTCGGTGTGCTCAAAGACCGGCGTGCGGATTTCCCTGTAGTTGAAGTCCCGGCAGACCGACCGGATGACGCTTTCGATGTAGTCCCACTTGTAGACCTCGTCGGGGAGCACGTCCCTTGTACCCTTCGGAATTCTTGTCAGAAGCTGCGCCACGTTATATTCCCCCTGATTACTAAGTCGTTATCTGTGTCCCGCGAGTTAAAAACCGCACAGCGGCGCCGGCGGCAAAAGCCGCCCGCGCACTTTTGTCTGCAGGCTCAATATGTTATTTCGGATTGACAATGTCGCGCCAGGCCAGGTCTCCGCGGGCAAGGCCCTGAATGAGCACTTCGGCCGTCGCAACGTTTGTGGCGACCGGGATGTTGTGCACGTCGCAGAGCCGCAGCAGCGCCTGCACGTCGGGCTCATGGGGCTGCGAGGTCAGCGGGTCTCTGAAAAAGAGCAGCAGGTCGAGCTCGTTGTAGGCGATTTTGGCGCCGATCTGCTGGTCTCCGCCCTGCGGCCCCGACAAGAACCTTGTGATGGAGAGCCCCGTCGCCTCAGCCACGAGCCGGCCGGTCGTTCCGGTCGCGAACAGGACGTGCTTTGAAAGCACGCCGCAGTAGGCGATGCAAAACTGAATCATGAGCTCCTTTTTCTTGTCGTGGGCGATGATGCCGATGTTCATGGACTGTGTCCCTCCTGTATTCGTTCCAAAAATTGTCGTTATTGTGGGCCTGTCCCGGTTTACCAGAACTCGGGCAGCGGCACTCTGCGGCCCTCGAGCCTTTTGGCCGTGTCGGACAGGGAGCGCCCGGCCTGTGAGCGCCGGTCCGAAACGACCGGAATGCCGGCGTTTTGCAGCGGCGTGACCCGGTCGTCCTCCGGCAGGACGCCTAAGAGCTGCGCGCCGACCCGGTCGATGATGGTGTCGATGTCGGGCGAAGCGCCGTACAGAATGTGTACGGGGCGCACCCGGTTGACGACAAGCCGCGGCGTGCAGGTGCGGGGCAGCAGCGCCGCCACCCGCTCGGCGTCCCGCACGGCAGTCCGGTCGGGGGTTGTGACGATGACGGCCATGTTTGCGGCCGACACCACGTGGCGGAAATAGGGGCCGACGCCGGCCGGACAGTCGACGAAGACATAGTCGTAGTCGGCCGCCATCGAGGAGAGCAGCGCCTCAAGCCCCGCGAGCCGCGCCGGCTCCTCGGCCTGCGGCGAGACCGACAGCTCCATGAACCAGAGGCTGCGGTTGCCCCAGGGGCGCACCGCAGCCGAGCAGGCGTCGGTCCAGCCGTTCAAAACGTCGGTGAGCCCCTGCACCGGCGGGGAGATGCCGAGCGTGAGGTCGATGTTGCCGAGCTCAAAATCCCCGTCGAGCAGCAGCACCGACCGGCCCATTCCCGAGAGTGCGCAGGCAAGGCCGCCGGCGACCGTCGTCTTGCCGACGCCGCCCTTGCCGGACACCACCGCAATGAGCTTGCCCATGCCTTCACACCCCCTTTTCTATTAGAATATATTACCACACTCCAAAGGGAAAAGTAAAGACAGGCCGCACATATGGGGAACTTTGGCGATTTATGGGGTCGGGCACATAAAAAAGCCGGACGCCGCCGTCCGGCCGGGAATTTATCTATTGCAAAAAAGCCGGCCCGTCGGCAGGATTTTGCAAACACTTTGGCCGCTCCGCTATCTGCGCACGAGGGTGACACGGGAGGTCCCCTTTTTGTTTTTGCGGTGGGCCACTTCCGACTTCAGCCAGAGCACCCCCGGAATGACAACCGTGAAGGGGATGACGTAAAACCGGTAGGCCTCGACAAAGTCGACGAGTTCAAACATGTTGGAAAAGACCGTGACGCTGAGCGCCGTTGAGACAAGGCAGGCCGGCACCATGAGGCTCGGGGGGCCCTCTTTTTTCTTGAAGAGCTTTGCCGCGCCGACGGCCGCCACCCGCAGGCAGACGGCCGCCTTTGTGATACCCAGCACAATGAGGTTGAAGGCGATGAGGCTCTCAATGTGCTCTACAAAAGTGCCGGGGTTGATGACTCTCGCCGTGATGTAGCTCGGAAAGAGGGAGACCCCCGTCATCTCCCGGCCGAGCACGAGGACGTTGCGGGTTAAGGCCACAAAGAGCAGCCCCGTTCCAAGCAGTGCGCCTACGGCGTAGGCCTTATAGGGGGTGTCGCCCTGTTTCAGGGAGTCGAAGGAGATGAGAATGAGGACGGTTTCGGCGTAGGAGATGGCCCCCATCGTGGCGGCGGCGCTGAAAATCTCGTTAAACCCGTGCTCCATGACGGGCTTTAAATTGTCAAAGGAGATGGCGGGGATGGAGAGCGCAATCGTGACAAAGAGGTTGACCATGATGACCGACACGGCGATGATGGCCCACCGGCCCAGCAGGTTGTCGTTTTCGCCCGACAGATACCCCGCCACCGCGATGATGCCCATGATGACAAAGACCTTGGGTGTGCGCTCCAGCGAGATGGTGACGACAAACTCGGCGAAGTTGCGGGTGACGAGGGCCGTGACATGTAGCGCGTACCAGATGAAGGCGAGATAAAACACCTTGCGCCAAAAAGGGCCTGTCCGCATTGAAATGATGTCGTAGAGCCCCAGTCCCGGATTGAGCGCGGCAATTCGCGCGTACATGAGCATGAGCGGGAGCCCGAGCAAAAGCGAGAGGGGCACGGCGAGCCAGATGTCCTGCGCGATGCCGGAAAAGCCGGCGATGAGGGTGGTCGCAAGCGACGCCAGCGCAATGACGCAGCCGACGTTGCGGGCCGAAATCTCGCCTTTTTTCATGCGCCAGTCACCTCCTCTCTCATTTGACAAGCCCTAAGGCCCTTGCGGCTTCGAGCACAAGCTGGGAAGGCCCGTAGAGCACAACCCCCCGGCTATGGAGTATGAGCACAAGGTAGCTTGCGGCGTAGCAGACGACAAAAAACCATTTTAAGGCCGCGCTTGCGCGCTTGAAGGCCGCCCGTAAGTCGACGGCGGCGAGAAAGAGGTAAATTGCCGTGATGATGCCGGCTGTGACCGCCAGGGTGTTTGGCATATTGTCGCGCCTCCCTACTTTGACATCAGTCCCGCGTGGGTGATGACAACTTCCACATTCGCCGTGAACTCGGCGTTTTGAAAAAGGTTGTCCCAGTTGGCGCCGATTTTCTCCCACAGCGCGTGGTCATCCATATAGAGCATGTTGCCGTAGCCGTAAATGTCGGCGCCGGGACTCTGTTGCACTTTTTCAAAGACTTCCCGCATGCGCTGCTCCACGACCGCTTTGAGGCGTCCCTCAAGCGCCTGGCGCTGCGCGTCACTGCCCAGCTCCTGCCCCCGGAGCTCCACAATGCCGACCTCGAGGTTGACTTCGACTTTTATCGACACTTTGCCATCCCGATAGCTGACCTGTGGCCGGTTTTTGCACCGGTATATGGTCACCGACACCTCCTGCGACGCGGGGTCGTCACTGTAGGGGAAGGAGAGGGGGCCGCCAATGCGGTCGTCGGTCGCAAGCAGAAAATACCGGGTCTCGTCGGGGGAGAGGAAGCCCGCCAGCTTGTCGCCCTTGAAAATGGCGAGGCCGTCGAGTTCCACGGCGTCGGCGCCCTCATTTTCAGTCAGGTGAAAGGCCGGCAAAACGAGCTCCTTGCCCGGCGTCTCAATGAGGTTGTAGGCCTGGTACAACAGCACCTGCTTGGAGGTCGCCGACACCTGCTTGTCCTCGCCGATGATCTGGGCCATGTCGTAGGAGATGATGCGCTGGTCGGTTCCGGTCGACGTGATGAGGTCGGACGCCTTCTCCTCGAGCGAAACGATGAGGGAGAGGGTCTCTCTGGGCTCGGGATTGCGCAGAAAGCCGGTGACGAGGTCCCGGACGCCGACCTTTTCGGCAACCTCCCGGCTGATGATGATGGCCCGCGTATTGCCAAAGTACATTTTGTTGTAGAGCTTTTTCTTGGCGTTCCGCACGGCCTCGAAGACAGTCGGCCCCTCGGCGGTCACATAGACCGACTTGGAGCCGCTTCCGCCCTTCATGGTCGAGACGTCGATCAGCTCAAACGTGACCGTAAAGCCCTCGCCGTGCTCCCTCGCGTCGACGGCAAGGCCGGCCACGATGTTGAGCTCATCCATGCTCCGGTAGTCCCAGCAGCCACTGAGGAGAAATGAAAAGAGCAGCAGTGCGGCGGCAAGGGCCAGCTTTCGCCTCATTTTGACCCCTCTTCTCCGGCCCGCTGCCGGACCCGGTTTTTTGTGATGGCGCCCGGCCTCGTTTTCATGAGCCACCAGGGGGCTCTGATGGCGGTGTCCTTGAGGCGTTGAAAGCGCAGCTCCCGGTCGGGGGTCAGCTGCAGCACCCCGAAGGACTCGAGCTGCAGCATGTGGATGAGCAGCACCGACAGCCCTATGGTCAGCCCGAAAAAGCCGAAACCCGAGGCGAGGAGCAGCAGCGCGAACCGCAGCAGCACGACGGCCGAGCTCATGCGGGGGACGAGGAGGCTTGTGATGCCGGAGATCGCCGTCACAATGATCATGGTGGCCGACACGAGGTTGGCCTCGACGGCGGCGGAGCCCACGACCAAAGCCCCCACAATGCTCAGCGCCTGCCCGACGCCCAGCGGCATGCGCACGCCGGTCTCCCGCAAAATGTCGAACATGATGAGCAAAATGAAGGCCTCAAGCCCGGCCGGCATGGGCACGTTGTGGCTTTCGACCGCGATGTTGAGCATGAGGGGATTGGGGAGCATCTCGTGGTGATAGGCCACGACGGCGATGTAGAGCGCCGGCACCGTAATGGCCAGAAAGAAGCTCACAATGCGCAACATCCTTGAAAAAGAGGTGTAGTAATAGCCGAGGTAATAGTCCTCATTGCTCTGGAAATTTTCAATGAAAAGGTAGGGCACCGTCAGCACGACGGGGCTGCCGTCGACAAAGACGGCGATGCGCCCCTCCAGCAGCTTGCCGGCCACGACGTCTGGCCGTTCGGTGTACCCCGCGGTGCGAAAGACGCTCCACTTCGCGTCCGAGATGAGCTCAATGACGTAGTTGGTGTCGAGCAGGGCGTCGATGTCGATAGCGGAGAGTCTGCGGTAGAGCTCGTCCAGAATCTCGGGCCGGACAAGGCTCTCCATATAGACGACGCAAAGCGAGGTGTTGCTCCTGCGGCCCTGGGTCTGGAACTTCATTTTCAGGTCGTTTGTGCGCAGCTTGCGGCGCACCAGGGCGAGATTTTGCAAAAGAGCCTCGCAAAAGCCCTCCCGCGGCCCGCTCAGAATTTTCTCCCCCTCCGGCTCCGACACCCCGCGGGTGGCAAACTGCTTTGTGTCCATGAGCAGCGCCTCGTCGCAGCCGTCGGCCAGCAAGAGGGAGTCGCCGTAGGAGAGCCCTTTGATAATCTCGTCTATGTCGCCGGTCCGCTGCACGCTGTTCACCTGGACAATGCGGCTTTCAATGTGGGCGAGCAAATCGCCCTCCCCGCCGGCGGGAAGGGTCATGAGGGGCCGCAAAATAAAATCGTCGATGATTTCGGAGTTGACAAGTCCGTCGTAGAAAATAAAGCAGAGGGCGAGCCCCTTGCCTTCCGCCCCCGCTTCAAACCGGCGATAGCGGATGGGGTCGACGTCCTTGAACAGCTCTTTAATGAGCCCGACGTCTTTGTCAAGCCCGCCGGCGAGCTTCTTGCCGGCATGCTTATTCTCCGTCGCCGCCCCGCCCGGCGCGGCTTTATTTGTTTTAAACCGTAAAAATCTCATAGCGTCTGACCTCAACCGACCAAAATTAGCGCTGCGGCGCTCTTGTCATTATCTTGGCCAGATGCCCCCAAAATATGCCATGCCAGGGGAATTTTGCTGTCGCGGCGGTCTTGCCGAAAAGTCGGTCGGCATCTTTACGCGCAGGGAAATTATTCGCTTGCCCGAAGCCGGCTGTTTTCGGGGGAGAGTTTTAAATTTTTCCAATCGTCTGTGAGCAGGCTCGTTTCCCGCCACGCCCCGTTTTCCGAAACGTACTCGTGGAGCAGAATGTCGTATCCGTTTGTCAGCCGCACAAACTCGAACCGGTAGCTTTTTCCGCCGCCCGACGCGTAGACGTCTATCAAGCCGCCCTTGTGTTCAACCCGGTCGATGCGGTCAATGAGTTTCAGGTTGTTGCCGTAGACGATTTCCACGACGGCCTCAGCCAGATACGACCAGCCGTGGAGCGGCGCGCAGAGGAAGTCCTCCGGAATATAGTCGACCGCCGCGATTTTAAAGCCTTCGTCAGGGTCCTCTTCGGCCGTAATCAGCCCGTAATGGTAGGCAAACCCGCTGCCCTCGGAAGCGCCCCTGTCGGGGTCCATTTTTTCTCCGGTGACGGTCTCGAGCTCGACCATATAGTATTTCGTGCCGGCCGGCGTTTCGGGCGGCGCGTAAGCCGGGTACAGCTTCAAAAGCGTCGTGTACCCGGTGCCGGCAAAGGAATTCTCAAACGCTTCGAGCGTCATAGTCTCTTGCGCCCCGTCCGTCAGCAGCTCGTAGGCGTAGGGGTAGGGCAGGCGCGACCACCCGACGGTGCCGCATCCGCCCCAGTAGCCGACCATGTTCGAGGCCTCCCGCAAAATCCCGTAGTAGGCGAGAATCAGGTCCTCCGGGTCTTCAAATTTCTTTGTGATGAGGGGCTCCTCGTCATTCGCTTTCTCGAAGTCCTTAAAAGAATACGGGTTCGGGTAGGGGAGCGCCTTTGAGGGGCGCCGGAAACGCTCGTCGGTGTCCTCCTCCTCGCTGACCGTGCGCACCGAGCCGTCCGGCTCGCTCGCCTGCGCGCAAAGCCTGCCGCCCGCAAACAGGTTTTCAGCGGATGTTCCGGGCGGGCTTATGAGGCCGGGCAGCGCAAGGACACAGACAAACCCGAGCAAAACCACGCAGACGACCGCGAGCAGGTACTTTTTACTCAGCTTGAGCACCATGACGGTTCCCCCCTCAGATGCGTTTATAGGGTCTTCTCCACACTATATCGCCGCCCGGATAAAAAAAGACATGGCCCCTCAAAAATGAAAAGACCCGCTTCCCCATATGGGGAAGCGGGTCACATAATATGTTCATTCGCAAAAACGCATCGGTCAAAGGCTTTTCTTCTCCGCACCGCATAAAAAATGATATTGACTACTAAAAAAAGCTTTTTGAGTCGGGTTGGCGTGGAGCCTGCCAAGGTATTTCTGACCCATCAGCCCGTACTGTCTGATCAGTCCTACATAGTTCTGGATGCAATCATCCAGTCCCAGGCGCTGGGCCGCCACTTCGTGATAGACGACCGAGTTGTAATTGATCTTGGGCTGCCAGTCTGCCCGCGTTCCGTAATAGAGGTAGTAGCCAAGCAGCAGGCTGTCGTCCTCATAGCACTGGTTCCCCTGCAAATACGCCAGGTCATATCCCCCCACTTCCCGCAGGATTTTACTGTTGTGGATACATGGGTGGACAAAGCCCGGAACAATTTTGTCCTGCCGCAAACGCAGCAAAAACGGGGCCCACTTCCCGGGTTCCCGGGGCAGCGCATGGACTTCTCCGGGCAAGGCGGCGCATTGCCCCAGGCCGTCGACGATTCCGCTGCTGATCACCGGCTCGTCGCTGTGCCCCAGATAGTCGAGCAGGCTGTTTTCCCAACCGGGGGGGAAAATCATATCCAGATGGAGTTCGCTGATAAACTTGGTTTTGGGGGCCTTGCTCCAGATATATTCAAAACACCGCTGTCTGCCCGCAACGATGCCGATGTTTTTGCCCTCGCCGAGAATCGTGCACTCCAAATCGTACTTCGACACCAGCCGGGACAGTTCGTCGTTTGAAAGGCAGCCTTGGTTGTAAATAACGGTGTTTTTATGCGCGCTGTCCGCGAGGGATTCCAGACACCGCCTCGCCTGTGCGAGGTCGGCCGCGTAATGGTCCCTTCGAATAAAGAATAGCAGTGTGTGAACCATCTTCTAAACTCCTGCGAAATCGTTGCGATTTGAGGCACGGCAGCAGGGCCGGACCCTATTATTTATCAATTCCGAACTCCAGCAACTTTTTTTGAACTTCCTCAAAGCGCCGTTCCCATGTCTGATTTTCAAGCCACGCACCGACCTCTTCCCGCGGGAATACGGTCACTCCTTTCAAGGCTTGCTCCACCTGCTCAAGAAACTGCGCATGGGTTGTGCCGATTTGGACTCCGGGAATATTCCGGACCTCCGGCAGGTCGGTCGACACCACCGGCTTTCCCGCCGCAAGGTATTCGTACACCTTGATGGGGTTGGCGGCGAGGGTGACCGTATTGATTTTAAACGGAATGATGCAAACTGTGCTGTGGCAAAAATAGGCCGGCAGGACGTCATAGGGGCGGTGGCCGATATAGCGGATGTTCGGGACGGATTTATTGACGGTGGCGTTGAATTCGGCTCCGACGATGGCGACCATCGCCTCCGGGAATGCCCGGGCGGTTTCCTCCACCAGCTCCGCATCCACCCAGTCGGCCCAGGCGCCGCTGAACAAAATCACCGGCCCCGTGTGTTCCTGAAATTCCGCCGGGACGGGACACTCCCCACCCCCTTGAAACCGCTCCAGCGCACAGCCGTTGGGCGCAAGGCAGACGGGCTTTCCGGGATAACCTTCTTCAATGTGTGCTTGCAGCACCTGCGCGGTGGTGACCACCATATTGGCCGTCTCCACCATGCCGTGCAAGTAGGGTTGCCATGCCGGAAAATCATCCAAGTAATCGTATATGACAAAATCCGGTCTGTAACCGCTGATCAGCGGATACAGCTTTGACCAGGAGCACCAGACCAGAATCTTTTTTCCATGTGCTTTCAAAAGCGGAATGCTCTCTTTAATAAAGCTGCTGTTGTTGTGAATCAACGTCAGATTTTTGTCGAGCTGCGCGCTCAGACAGTCCTTTTTTTGGGTCATGTTGCAGTAATACACGGGATAGCCGTACCGGGCAAACTGTTCCATCATCTGCTGAGGGCGCTGCTTCATCCAGTTCCAATTGATGGTGGGCGGATAGATGACCACCGTATTTGCGTCTGGAATCGGCACCTGCCCCAGGGAGATATCGCTCGGTTTAAAAAACAGGGGGAAGAGTTCCTTAAAATAGGTGAAAGGGCTGTTCAACTTCGCCCCTCCTAACTTCGGATGAGGTTTGCCGCAGCTTTTTCCCTCATGACTCCGGCCTTTTCCGAAAGCTCGGCCCGCAGGGCTTCCCGCCGGCCCAGCAGGTCGTCGATTTCGGCGCTTTCCGGCACACGGTCAAAATAGAGCGCGCCGAGCTCCAGCTCCTCGGCCAGATACTTAACTTTCGGCGTACTTTTGAGGAGTATCGCCGGGACTCCGTGGCTGATGGCGACAAGCCCGGCGTGCAGCCGGCTGGTGACGACGATATCCGCCGCCCCCAGAAAAGACGCCTTTTTGTGGAGGCTGACGGCGTCCGGCAGGATGAGCCGTCTGGGCGTGCTCAGGACGTTGTAATAGGCGTCGTCCGACATATCCTGCATGGAGAGCGTGCAAATAGTGTGTGGAGTTTGCAGGCCGGACAGGGAGCTTGAAAGGCCCTGCGCGAAATTTGCCGCGTAGCGGTTGATGTCCACCAGCAGAATCTTTCCGCCATAGACGTAGCGGAACGGCTCCGCCCGGTAATTCCAGATGGCCTCCGGCACCGCGTCGCAGCTCAGCCCGAAATATTCGTTTGCAAGCCGGCTGTCCTGCGCGGTGCGCACGGTCACGTCGCAGGCCCCGCTCAAAATGAGACCGAGTTCCCGGCGGGCGGCCTCGGACACCGCGCGGGCGTCAATTCCCACGCGGCTGAAGATATAGGGCGCCGTGACTCCCTCCAGCAAAAAGTTGAAATAATTTGCGCCTAAAAACACAAGGCCGCCGCCGCCGATGATAATCAAATCAAAAGTGTTGAGTGCCCGCCGGTATCCTTCCAGACCCAGGGGGTCGGCGAGTACGAGCGGATACTCGGTTTCATAATACAGATACGGAAGTCCCCCGCTGAAAACGGTGATCTCCGCATCTTCTTTTTGTCGTTTTAGCAGCTTCAACATCTCCAGCAGATTCAGCTCATCCCCGAGATTGTTGTGTCCGTAATAGCCGATGACTGCGATTTTCAAAGAAATTCCCCTTTCTACAATGAGTGAATGATATCGCCGGCCCGCTGTGCGTATGTGTGCTCGGCGTAAACGAGGCGCTGTCCGCTTTCGGCGATTTTTCTGCGCTCGCCGGGATGAGTGAGGTAAAACTCCATCAGCTCTATGGTTTCCTCATAACCGGAGGAGGAGACCAGATGGATGTGGTTTCGAAACATCGTTTCAATGGCCAGTGTCCGCTGCGTGAGGAAAAAGCCCCCGCAGGCGAGTATTTCAAAGGTGCGCATGGACTGCATGGTGCGGGACTTTGTAATCGAATGCACCCCTAAGATGATTTTTGAAGAAGAATAGGCCAAAACGCTTTTCTCGTGGGCCAGATATCCCTTGTCATATTCCTCCGGAAGGTTAAATGAATGCCGGGGGTTCCTCCAGTCAAACCCGTAGACCTCCAGCTTCATTTTCCGATCGATAAACGGCTGCAGAATATAGCCGTATGCCGCGCGCCGCTCCGGAAAAACATTGTAATTGTTGCCCACATGGACGGCGTCCAGCTGCGCAAAATGCGGGTCGGGCGGGTAGGTGCGATAATAGTCCGGGTCGGCGGCAAAGGGCACACAGATGGCCTTATAGCCGTTTTTATGATAATTTTCAAGGCTTTCAATGTCCGGGGTCAGGGTCAGGACAGACCGTTTCGCCCATTCCATCGCCAGCGTCCCGTTGGCAATGGGGTCTTCCACGGCCCAGAAGATGTGCGCGATATCCCGCTTATCCAAAACCGGAAAGACGAACCGCTTTGTATCCACACCGCCCTCCGTGAAGACGAAGTCGGGGCGAAAGGCCTCTATTTTTTTCTCCAGACCCGAAGGGCTGTGCTCACTGAGCTCCAGGCGGTCCGTTGTCCAGCCTTGCTTTTCAAATCCCGGCTGCATCCCGTATTTGATCATCGGGGATGGGTTGGTAAAGAGTATTTTCATTCTTATGACTGCGCTTCGGGAGAAGCGCGCCTCCTTTTTCGAGGGTTGGCGTGCCTTTGTGAGGCAAAATCGGATGTTTTGGCGCTCAAAACTCGTCATTTCATCAATTTATCTTCCGGGCCGGCCTGCGCAGTTATGCCATAAGCGCTTTCACGTGAGGGTGGAAAAGTGTCATCACGGCCGCCTGAAGATATCAGCGGCATAACACTTTATTCTATGAACCCATCAGGGGTAGTGTTAAGGAATGGCCGTATTGAAAAACCATGTGATTTCCACGTCAAGCGAAGCCGCAGGCAATGCCGAAAAGAAAAGAGGCTCTCTGCTTTTACGGGCAAAGACCCTCTCAAGGCGTATAGACGCCGGCTTTTTGCGCCATCAATTTTGTTTTGCCTGCGCTTCTTGGCGCCGGACGGCAAACCTGGGCCGGCCCTCACCGGCCTTGCGGGGAAGGGGGAGGCGACATGCCGGAGCCGGTCTTCAAATCGGAATTTACCCCTCAATCTCCCTGCGATGCTGAAGGTGAATGCCGATGTGTCCGATTCCCAAAATGACGACCGAGCTCATCAGCCAAACCACTTTTCCGTATATGCCAAGCAGGAAAAACGCCACGACAGGCAGCGTCGCGCCGGCGACGGGGACGCCGCAAAAGCTGCTGTAAAAGTCCGCCATGGTCTTTTGGCTTTTGAAATATCTGACCCACCACCCCTCATACATGAGCATCAGGAGCACTGCGGCAACCAGCCACAGCGACCAGGGCGACCACGGACGAAGATTGAAGTCCGAGAAAATGAGCGCCGTGCAGGTGACAAGGACCTGTCCGACGCGCTCAAAGAGCAGCAGGACCTTGTTTTCGCTTTTAAAATCGTAATCCTTGGGCTGATGCCGTGTCCATATGAGGTTGGGAATGGTCAGCATCAGCAGAAAAATGAACCCCATGTATGAAAAGCCCGGATGACCCACTGCTTTTTCCTCCAAAATTAGTTCCCGTCTGTCCCTCTTGAAAGCTCTAATTATCATACCACAGGCCGCCGCACAAAAAAAGACACGGCCTTTATAAAGGCCGTGTCTTTACCTATGTTTCACAGTTGGCTGCCAAAAACCGAAAGCGCGGTTCATCCGCACTTTTCGGCCTTCCCGCCTTGGCGTCAATGGGTGTAGTCAATGTACCGAATCTCCTGCGGCAGGTCGTTTACAATCAGTTCTTTCATCTTTTTTGCGAACGGACAGGGGTATCCGATGGGGTTTCCCCGCTGTATGCAGGAGGCAAAGACGATCGTATCCGCGCCCCGCTCCACCAGCTCTCTGGCCCTCAGGACCGCCTTTTTCCCCGGACAGCCACCGCAGCCTATAAAGCCGATGATTTCTATGTCCTCTTCAATTCCCTGAAAAGCTCCTTTTTTCTCTCTGACCACCCTGAAGTCGGTTGTTCCGGGGCAGTAGTCCTCAGTCTGTGCGCACCTGATGATTCCGATTTTCATTTTCGAATCCCTCCGGAAAGTTTTTTGACGGACCTTGCCCGGGCAAGCCCCGTATTCTTCATTTTGCGGTCTACGGCGGCCGGCCGCCTGTCAGCCGCCTTTTTTGCCGCCTCTCTTTTCCTCGTACATTTTTTCGTCGGCCATGCGAATCATCTCCTCGGCTGTAAGCGGCGACTCAAGCATGGTCTGTATTCCCAGCGAGACGGCGACTTTCACGGCCCCGTTTTCCACGGGCAGCTCTATGGACGCGATGCTCCGGCGGATTCGCCCGGCAATGCGGGCGGCCTCGTCCTCGCCGATGTTGCTCAGGCAGACGATAAACTCGTCCCCGCCGTATCTGGCCACCCAGTCCGTCTCGGCGCGTATGCCGTCCCCGAGCGCGTTTGCCACCTGTTTTAGCGCAAAATCTCCCACGGTGTGGCCGTATGTGTCGTTGATGGCCTTCATGTTGTCGATGTCGAGAAAAACGACCGACAGCGGCTGCCGCGCCAGGGTGGCTTTGACGATGTCCACCGGCAGCCGGTCATCCACAAAGCGGCGGTTGTAGACGGCGGTCAGATGGTCCCGCACCACGATGTTGTTGATGTCGTATATGACGTTGCGCATCATCTGCCCCGCGTTGTAATCGCCAGTCCCTATCAGCATGCTGTCGGTGGCGTCTTTGAGCAGCTCCAGCGTGACTGTCCCCTCGGCCGCCTCGACCGGAATGGCCGTGACGAACATGATCTCGTCGGGGTTTTGTTCAAGCTTCATGAAGCTCCTGTTTTCGCGGTAGGCGCGCACCGAGATGCAGTTGTCGCAGATCGTCCCGTTTTTCCAATAGTCGTAACAGACCTCGTCCGTCTGCGCGACCCGGCGGTCCCGGTACTCCAGAACTCTTTTTCGCACAGGGTCTACAAGCCGCACCGCGTCGTACATCTTGTTGAAAAAAACCAGGTCGCGCTCCAGCCTGCCAAGGGTGATTTGCTCGGGCATTATGTTTTCTCCTTCGGTAATAAATTGTTTCGCGCAACAAAACTTGCCGCGGTTAAGAAGGTCCGGCGGCGCATCCACTCTGATGAAATGGTCAATCGCTGCTCAGCGGCCATTATATCACGGTCTCTCGCACAAAGAAAGACACGGCTTTCCGAAATCGGAAGTCCGTGCCTTTTGGGCTGAAGCGATGAAGCAAATAAGATTTAGTCTATCAAAATGGAGCTGCCTGTTTCTATTCAAAAGTTTTTTTCTCATCGCTTAAGCGGGCGGCCCGCAAAGCGTACCTTGCCGCCGGAATGAGGAATAAAACGCCAATGACTGCAACGCCCGCCCTGAGTGCCCATATCACGGCCGCGGAAAGAGGAGCTGTCTGCGGGATAAAGGTCACGGCAACCAGCATGAGCGCCATGAGAAATCTCCAAATACAGACACGGCTGACGGCCTTATAGACGTCCAGTTTATCCCGCACATCGGTATGCAGTTCAAAAGGCCTTCCGTCCATCTTTTTTTCCACAATCAAAAGCTCTTTGTTCAGGCCGCCGGGGGAGATGGCAAGCTGTCCCATGCCCTTGGCGTATGGCCGCCACTTTATCTTGCCATATGAAAAATTAAGGTTGATATTTTTTGTGAAGGTGCGAAAGCCCATCTCCTTGAGGTAGCTGCGGTAATCCTTTGCTTTGGCGCAGGACCTGTCGCCGACAAACTCGATTGCATATTTATATTCGCCCGGGCCGCACGCATCAAAGGTATAGGTTATTTTTCCGCATTTTTTAAGCCGACAGCCTTTTTCGGCCATCTCGTTGAGCCACATTTCCTGTCTTTCCATGAAATCAAAAAAATATCGGAGCACTGTTTTACTCATTCGCGCCGTCCTCCCTGACTGTCAACGCCAGCCTCAAAATCTCTCCCATGCGCTTCAATTCTCCGGCCACCTTCTGTTTTCCGGCGTCGGTTATGACATATTCTTTTTTCTTGCCGTCGGCTTCACGGTCAAGGGGGATAATCCATTTTTTCTTCACCAACGCGTTGATAGCCCCGTACAGCGTTCCCGCGCCGAGCACAACCCGTCCGTCGGTCTCCTTTTCAATAAATTGCATAATTCCATAGCCGTGATTGGGCCTGTGCACGGCGAGCAGGACAAGGAGCGTCGTCTCGGTCAGGGCGCCGCCTTTGATGTGGTCTCTCATGCAAATCCCTTCCTCCGGATATTACGTTTAATGTAATAC
>DATMZG010000044.1:0-9421 GCA_035560415.1 Candidatus Acidiferrum sp.
TAATCATACTGTCAAGAGAGTAAAAGCACGAGCGTTGAGAACTGCTTTCTACAAAAACAAGGGTTAAGGGATTGTACCTTAACCCTTGTTTTATCAATCATTTTTTCTGCGTTGCTCCCCACGATTTCTGCCACTCAGAAAATTTCTTTTTCTCTTCTTGGCTCTCACCCAAGCCTCCAGCGGAGTTTCGAGGGTAAGGAATCTTTGCAAAATATAGAAATTTGTACTATAATAAAGTCCTTCGATAGCCTTTCACGTAAAACTCGAAAAGGCTTTTCAGGATGTCCGCATCTGCCCTGCTTTCATCCTTTTTTGAGGTGCTGTTATGAGAGAGTATAAAACCGACCAGCTCATTGTTTACTGGTACCCCGAGCTGTGCGCCCACCCGAGCATATGCCGCAAGCTTCTGCCAAAGGTGTTTGATTCGACCCGGACTCCATGGGTCGATTTGAGTGCGGCCGCACCGGAGGAGATCATAAGCTGCATCGACCAGTGCCCCACGGGCGCCTTAAGGTACTCACTTGCGCAAGGTTCCTCGGTCAATCCCGAGGTGGCAAAAGGGATTGGCAACATAGACTATGAGAAATATCACCCTCCGGCGGTAAAGTTTAAAATTGTCAATTACGGGAGGTACGGGCAGGTTCATGTCGAAGGCCCTGCGGAGGTGATCGATGCCGACGGGAAAACCGTAAGGGCCACAAGCAGGATGGTGCTTTGCGGATGCGGGAAGTCCCGCAATTGCCCATTCTGCGACGGCACTCACAGAGATTTATCGCGGCAGGACTAATCCGATTTATATCCATCGATTTCGAGCGATGAAAACCAAATAATCATGGGGGTTTCAAATGAGTACCGTGGAGAAAAACAGCGATACAGACCAGGGGGCGCAGTCATTTCAATACAATTGCAGCTCCATCATCATCGGGAAAAACGTTTCGACCACCGGAAAAGTGATTTTGGCGCACAATGAGGATGACCCTCATGTCGTGATGCAGCAATTTATCGTGCCCAGAATGAAGCACGAAGCGGGCGAGACCCTCGTTTTTGCCGACGGGACCGCTGTCATCCCGCAGGTCAGCGAAACCTACGGGTATTTCTGGTCGGAAATGCGCTCAAGCACAGAAAAGGTCTCGGCCGCCGACAGCTTTATCAACGAATGGGGCGTGGCCGTTGTCAGCGATTCCTGCAATCCCTGCAAAGTCAGTGAATCCGCCCCTCAGGAAGCGGGGATGATATACGCCTTGCGCAGGCTGGTTGCCGAGCGGTCGCGCACCGCGCGCGAGGGCGTGGAGGTCGCCATCGGGCTCATTGATAAATATGGATACAACAGCGCCCGCTCCTATCAGATATGCGACCAAAACGAAGCCTGGGTCTTGCAAGTGGCCAAGGGCAAGCACTATGTGGCAAAAAGGGTGCCGGACGACGAGGTGCTCTACATCCCAAACTGGTATACGATTCACGAAATTGACTTTGCCGATACGAAGCATGAAAATTACTACTTTGCAGGCGATTTAGTCAGCTATGCCGTCGCGCAGGGCTGGTATACGCCGGCAAAAGACGGAGATTATTCGGACTTTGACTTTGCGAAAGCCTATCAGGCCAGGGAAGAAACACACACGAATATCCTGCGCGCGAGAAACGCGTGGCGCCTGCTTTTAGGAAAAGAGCCCGAGTGCATCAGGCAGTTTTCCGCCAAACTTGACCGCAAAATCGGGCTTGAGGAGTCGAAAGAAGTCATGCGCTCGCACTTCGAGGGGACGGCGGACGACCTCACGGAGGGGTACGCCAAGAATCCGCACATGGACCCGCTGCGCCATTTTACCATCTGCAACGCCTGGACGATGGAGAGCAACGTCATCGAGTTTCACGAGGACCCCGCTTTCACCCGCATTTGGCACGCCGTCCTCACGCCCTGCGTCAGCCCGTATGTGCCGTGGTACCTCGGCATGACGAAAATTCCGGACGGGTACAATTGGCATGAGCCCCTTGAGGCGCAAAAAACCCATTTTCATGCGCCGGCGTCCGACGATGCGTACAATCCAAGCCGGGCGTTCTGGGCTTTCATGGCGGTAAAATACCTGACCGATTTCAACTATAAGGACACCCACGGCGTCATTCGGGAATCCGTTCGGGAGCTCGAGGCCAAATGGTGCGGTGAGCAGGAAAGTGTTGAGGAAAAATATCTGGATTTGCGGGCGAAAAATCCGCTGCTCGCCGCAGAGTATTTGACCGAGTACACGGCCGCACAGGCAAAAATGGCGTGGGACTGGGCCAATAAGATGGTTCAAACGCTCGGTGAAGCGAAAATTCGCGCCAATAAATAAAGTCATTCCAAGTGAGTTTTGCGCCTGAGCGCTGTTGAATAATCCTAAAATTACATGGGCCATGAAATCCGCTCAATGGGCTTACGAGCGGATTTCATGGCCCAAACATATTCAGCTGCGGCTCTTTGCAGGAGCACATCCTGCGCGCTCTGACGACATCCTCCGGGCCGACAGTGCCGCAGAGCAGCGGGGAGGACGGGTCGTAACGTGCAAAGTTTGCGACAGCTGTCCCGGGGCTGAAATTCGCGTAGCAGTAGCGGCAGCCTCCGATGCAGGTTTGATATGCGCCGATGTCGATGCTCGCTGAACACCCGCACTCAGGGCGTTGATTTTTATCCTTGTCGATAGACAGTCCGCAGCCGCGCAGCTCTTCAAATAAGTTTTTATCGATGCATCGAGCGTGCGAAATTCCATGTGCGTCCAAATCGATTTGCTCCGCGCAGGTGTTAAGCGTCAAATGATGTGCCGATGCGATTTCCGCGAACGCTTTTGCCAGGTTGACCATGTCCTCCTGCGAAATTGCCCTAAGGTTCAATCCTTGTGTGTTTTTGGCGGTATTCCTATACATTTCCAAGAAACTGAATGTGCAACTTCGCGCATATGGCGCAAGAAGCCCCGCGAATTTTTCAAAATGCTCAAGGTGATACCAGGGGGTGTACTTCTCGCTGAGTATGACCGGGTCATACCGCCAAATGACACGCCGGGGACCGATTTTTCGTGAAAGATTTTGAAATATCGGGATAATAAACTGTTCTTTTGAGGGAATGTTTGGCTCAATGTCCGCATCATATGGAGTAACGGTGAACTGAAAGCAGTATGGATAGTCTTTCAGCTCGTCAAGGCGCCCGAGCATGGGGGCCGGATTTTTGGTCCAGAACACAATGCCGTCCACGACGTCGGGCAAAAGCGAAATCCTCGAAACCTGATGGAAGTTCATGGGGTTTCTCACAAGGGCGAACCCTTCCCGAATTCGCCTGAAAAACCACTGCGAGCAGTACATCGGAATATCGCACCGCCGGCTGGCGCTGATCAGCATTTTGTCACCTCACCCTCCGCAATCGTCATCTGTGAAACTTTATTTTTATCCTACTTGAACTGCGCCATACTGTCAACCGACACATGTGCTTTGCAAGATGCAGCTCTTTTGGGGCAGGCTATATTCGTGAGGTGATTTTAATGAACGGCGAACAGGATATGCCGCTCGGACTCAAAATGGCCATCGCCAGAAATTTTGAATCCATGAAAAAATATGCGGGTCTGTCCGACTTGGAGCTCGACGCGCTCATTACGGGCGCGTCCGAAATCGACTCCAAAGACGCGATGGAGGCGTATGTGGACAATTTCCTCGAGGAATAGACCGCTGAGAACCACCGGCCCTGTTCCCGCATGTTTTTAAAAAATGCGGGCAGGCTACCCATGAGGTGATAGCATGGCCAAAAAGGGCATGGCCCGGCCGGAGTGGACCCACACGCAGCCGCGCAATGACGAGCCGCCGGTTCCGGAGATTCAGGGCAAGGCCAAGCGGACAAAGGAAAAGGCAAAACCCATTCCCCCGGTTCCCCCAAAATAGCACCCGCCGCCCCTTTTGGAGCGGCGTGAGGCTGTCGAAAAAGCAATTTTTCGACAGCCTTATTTTCTCGGCTCTCAGAAAGGCCCGAGAAAATGTATTTGAAGTCCTTATTTTTTAAACATCATTAAAAAATAAGGCCAATTAAATGCCGCCCGCCAACGCGAATTCACTTCGCACGGTTAGGGCACCGCTCACCCGGCGGAAAACCCTACAGGTTTTTCGCCACTTTAGCCGCCCCAAAAGGGGCGGCGCTTTTTTGAAAAAAGTGGCAGGGCGGATTTTCATCATTTGCGCATGAACACCCTTCGACTGCACATACTGTCATCGTGGCACGCAAACTGTTTTGACACATCGTCTGGATAAGCGCGTGCCCACAGAACCATAGCTGGATGTATCCGACGGCAATAGCCTTAGGCTCTGCGTTCGGCTATGGTTCTTTTTTTATGTTTTTAAAAGGTGTGCGCTCCGGAAAAACTTTTGTCCGCATTTCTTAACACGTCCGGCGGCTGGACAAAGTGACAACTTTATGTTATATTAAAGTTGTTGCTTTTTTGCGGCAAACTTAATGAGACGGAGGAACCCCACATGAAAAAATTCACTTTAGGACTCGCGTTCCTGCTCCTGCTGGCCGTTTTTACGGGCTGCACGGCAAAGCCGGACGAGACGCCGGACGAGCCCGGCACACCGGTGACCATTGTCGTGACCGACAACGGCTGGGACAGCCAGAAGCTGCACAACGCAATCGCGAAACTTGTCGTTGAGCACGCATATGACGGATATGTGCTCTCCGAATCGACGGCCTCCTCTACGATGAACTGGCAGTCCTTAATCGCCGGCGAAGTCGACCTCGACATTGAAAGCTGGACCGACAACGTGGCCTCCTACCCGGACGACGTCGCAAACGGCGACATCATTGACGTCGGCATTCTCGTGCCCGACAGCGCGCAGGGCCTCTATGTGCCCCGCTATGTCATTGAGGGCGACGCCGAGCGCGGCATTGAGCCCATGGCGCCCGACCTGAAAACCGTCAAGGACCTCGCCAAATACCCCGATGTCTTCCCGGACGACGAGAACGCGGACCTCGGCCGCATTTACGGCTCCATCCCCGGCTGGATGGCCGACGAGGTGCTCTACAAAAAGTATGAGGCCTACGGCCTCGACGAATTCTATACTTACAACCGCCTTGGCAGCGAGGCCACGCTGTTCGCCTCCCTCGTGTCGGCCTACAACGTCGGCGACGCGTGGGTCGGTTACTGCTACGAGCCGACATGGGTGTCCGGCAAGCTGGACCTCGTGCTGCTTGAGGACGAGCCCTATGACGCCGACCTCTTTGTCGAGGGGCTTTGCGAATTCCCCAAGCAGGCGCTCAAAATCGTCAGCAGCAACAAGTTTGCCGGCCGCGCCCCCGAGCTTGTCAGCTTCTTTGAAAATTACGAGACCGGAAGCGCTCTGATCGCCTCGGCCCTGGCCCACCTCGACGAGACCGGCGCCACCCACGCCGAGACTGCGGTCTGGCTGCTGGGAGAAAACGACGCGCTGCTCGATTCCTGGCTTCCCGCCGAAAACGCCACCGCCCTTCGCGCATATCTTGCGACGCTGAGCTGACGGCCGCGGGGTTTAACCCCGCGCCGCCGGCCGATACCTTGCGCCATTCTCATCGCGGCAAAGGCCGCCCAAAGGAGCTGGTCTTATTTGAACGAGTTTTTCAATTCCTACATTCTGAACTTCCCGTCGGCCTGGCAGTTTCGGCCCTCTAATACCCTCGACAACGCGGTCAAAGCCTTTTCCCGCGATCACCAGACTACGCTGAAGGCCATCAAGCAGGTCGTGATTGCGGGAATCGGCGGCATTCGCCGGCTGCTTCTTGCGACGCCCTGGATTTTGCTGGTGCTGATCGTCGTCGTCCTGGCCTGGCGGTTGACCAAAAAACCCATGGTCAGCCTGCTCTACGGGGGCATGCTCATCTTTATCGGCAGCTGCGGTTTTTGGAGCCACATGATTGAGAGCCTGAGCCTTGTCATCGTCAGCGTCATTTTGTGCATCCTGCTCGGGTTTCCGCTCGGGGTGCTGCTGGCCATGAGCAGCAGGGCGGGCAGGCTGCTGCGCCCGGTGCTCGACACCATGCAGACCATGCCCTCCTGGGTCTACCTCGTGCCGGCCGTCATTTTGTTTTACACCGGCCTGACTCCGGCGCTGCTCGCGACGATGATTTACGCGATTGTGCCGATGGTGCGGCTGACAAGCCACGGGCTCCTATACGTCGACGCCGAAATGATTGAGGCGGCAAAGGCATTTGGCTCCACCAAACTGCAGACGCTGGTCAAGGTGCAGATTCCGCAGGCCATGCCGACAATCATGGCCGGCGTCAACCAGACCATCATGATGGCCATGTCGATGGTGGTCACCTGCGCCCTCATCGGCGCAAACGGCCTTGGCATGGAGATTCTGCTCGCCGTCAACCGCGTCGAGATGAGCAAGGCGCTCTTCCCCGGCATCTGCATCGTCATCGTGGCCGTCATCCTGGACCGGCTGACCCAGGCGCTGGTCAAAAAAAGCGAGGTGGGACAGGATGGATGAGGCAAAACACACGCTGCCCGCGGCCGAAAACCCGGCAGCGCCCGAGAGCGCCGTCAGTTACACGCTTGAGGCCGAGCACGTGACCAAAATTTTTGGGCACAATAAGGCTGCCGCCGCCCGCATGATGGAGGCCGGGGCCGCCAAAGACGAGGTCCACGCCAAAACCGGGGCCGCGGTCGCCCTGTGGGATGTATCTTTTCAGGTGAAAAAAGGCGAAATCTTTGTTATAATAGGTCTGTCGGGCTCCGGCAAGTCGACCATCATCCGCTGCTTTAACCAGCTCATCGCGCCGACCTCGGGCCACGTGAGATACGAGGGCGCCGACATCGACGGCATGGACAAGCGGCAGCTCACGGATTTGCGCCGAAACAAGGTCGCCATGGTGTTCCAGCACTTCGGCCTTTTCACCCACCGCACCGTCATGGAGAACGTCGCCTACGGGCTTGAGGTGCGCGGCATGCAAAAGGCGCAGCGGGAGGCAAAGGCGATGGAGCTCATTGAAATGGTGGGCCTCAAGGGGTGGGAATCCATGCCCATCTCCAACCTGTCGGGCGGAATGAAACAGCGGGTGGGCATCGCAAGAGCTTTGACAAATGACCCCGAGGTGCTGCTGATGGACGAGCCCTTTTCGGCCCTCGACCCCTTAGTGCGGCGGGACATGCAGTTCGAGCTGCTGTCCATTCAGCGCAAGCTGAACAAGACCATCCTCTTCATCACCCACGACATCAACGAGGCCTTCAAGCTCGGGGACACTGTGGCCATCATGAAGGACGGAAAGGTCATTCAGATCGACACGCCCGACCGCATGTCGATGGCGCCGGCCGACGACTATGTGCGGCAGTTCATTGAAAGCGCCGACAAGTCGCAGGTGCTCAAAGTCCGGCACATCATGGTCACCCCTTCCTGCATGGTGAAAGAAAAGGACGACCCCGCCACAGCCATTCGGGAAATGCATCAAAACGGCGTCTCCAGCGCCTTTGTGGTCGACGCCAAAATGCGGCTGCTGGGGGTGCTGCACCTCAATGAGGCGCTGCGGGCACTCAGTGAGAAAATCCCCATCGCGCCGCTGATTGAGCGGGACCCCGTGACGTCGGGCCCCGACGCCGGCGTCAGCGACATCATGCCGCTGGCGGTGCGCACCAAGTACCCCATCGCCGTCGTGGACGAGGCCGGTGTCCTCTTAGGCATCGTAAGCCGCGCGGCGGTCATCGCGTCCCTCATCTGACTTATCTGCGGCATTTCCTTTTTTGCGCAAACACAAAAACACTGCGGGCCATGCCCGAAGGAGCGTCGAAACAGCGTCATGGGAGAGTATGCCAAATTCGCGCCCGCGCGCTATCAGCAGGTGGCGGTGGACATCGCCTCGAAAATTGCGGACGGGCAGTATCAGGTGGGCGATAAGCTCTACGCCCGTTCGCAGGTGGCAAGCCAGTACTGCATCTCCCCCGAGACGGCCAGGCGCGCCATCGCCATTCTCTCGGACATGGGCATTGTTGAGACGGCCAAGGGCAGCGGCGTGCTCGTGCGCTCTTATGAAAAGGCGCTGGCCTTTGTCCGGCACAGCCGCGACACCAACACCCTGTCGGAGCTCAGACAGTCGGCCGTCCGGCAGTCCGACCAGCTGGCCGAGGAGATCATGAGGCTGCGGGAGACCGTCGCCGACCTTGTCGACCACACCGACCAGTTCCACTTCACAAACCCGTTTGTCCCCTTCAAAGCCCCGATTGAGCCGCAGTCCACTTGCATTGGGCTGAGCCTGTCAGAGCTGAACTTCTGGCACAACACGGCGGCCACCGTGGTCGCGGTGCGCCGGGGCGAGCGGCTGCTGCTCTCCCCGGGCCCCTACGAGGCGCTCAAGGCGGGCGACGTGCTCTATTATATCGGCGACGAGGGCTGCGCAGAGCGGGTCAAGCACTTCCTGCGCAACTTCTCGCCCCAAGGGTAAAGTAAATATGGACGCTCAAAAAGCCCCATGCTAAACAAATGTTTAGCATGGGGCCTTTTATGTGTTTGACTATGCCGCTTTCAAATCGGTCTTGCCCTTCTTTTCCCGCAAGGACGAGATCAGGGCCGCGGCCACAAGGCTGCTTGCGGCCCCCGCAAGGAAGGGCGTGCGGGCCCCGCCCAGCCCCGACAGCACCGACACGGCCACGGGGGCAAACAGCGCCGAGACCACGGTGGACAGCAGCACGCAGCCGTAGTTGCCGCCGGCGTATTTGAGCCCGAACAGGGCGCTTGTGAGGGTCGGATAGGTGGCCAGATACCCGCCGTAGCAAAAGGCCGTGGCAAAGCAGAGCAGCGGCACAAGCCAGCCGTTTGCCAGATAGAGCAGCACCATGGCGCAAAGGGTGGCGCCCTGAGACGCGAGGATGACCGGCCGCAGGCCGAATTTGTCGGAAGTCCAGCTGCCGACCAGCCTGCCGCAGGCGTTTGCAAGTCCGCAGAACATGACCGTGAGAGTGGCGGCGCGCACCGACAGGCCGCGTTCGACCACGAGGCTCTTGACCTGGGGCGACAGCATGAGGTAGGCCAAAACCGAGGCCAGCATGCCGAGGGAGAGCGGCCAAAATGAGCGGCAGCGCAGCATTTCGCGGGTTGTCAGGTCCCCCCCGCCCTCCTTGGCGGGGGGCGGCGTGTACCCGGCCGGCAAGAAGCCATCCGGCGGGCGATCAAAGCCGACAGAGGCGACGAGCAAAATGACGATGTAGGCGGCGCCCACCGCGAGAAAGGCGCCTTTGGCGCCCGCCCGGCTCAGCCAATACTCGGCGTAGGGGCTGAAAACCAGCCCCGCGGCCCCCGCGCAGCCGACGACGCAGCCCATTGCGAACCCCCGTCGGTCGGGAAACCACATCTGAACCGACGGCAGCACGCAGTTGTAGGCGGCGCCGGAGCCCAGCGACATGACGGCGAAGACGAGGTAGAGGGGAATGGGGCCCATGCCGACCGCGGC
>DATMZG010000045.1:0-5325 GCA_035560415.1 Candidatus Acidiferrum sp.
GGGCTGCTCAGTGACGGACGGGTCGACCGTGACGGTCTTCGGCTTGCTGCCCGAGAGGGTGACGCCGTCGGCGTTGACCTCGGCTGCCGTGACCGTGCCCTTGTTTTCAATGGTCGCCTGCGCGTTGACGGTCAGCGTGGAGACCGTGGAGCCGGAGTTGATGCGAACCTCGACTTCGGCGTTTACGGTGACGTCGTCAAAGGCGCCTTCGAGAATGACGGCGTCGTCGCCGTCGTCGACATAGATGACGCCGACGGCCGAGCCGTCGGCCTTGACGACGCGGATTTCACCGTCAGCCGTCTTTTCAATATAGATGGGGCCAAGCTCGCTTGCGCCCACGATGTGGATGGAGTTGGTTCCGCCGCCGCGGATGACGGTGGCGCCCGTGACCTTGACGTTGTCAAGCGTCACGTCGCCCTGTCCGACGCCCTGCGCAATGAGCAGGTCGCCTGTGATGGTCATGTCCTTGAGCACGGCGTCCGGGGCGCTGACGACGGCCATGCCGGTCACGTCGCCGGTGTACTCTTTGCCCTCAGTGAACAGGCCGCCAATCGCGTTGTTCAAAATGGTCACGACTTCGGCTCTTGTGATGCCGCTCTTAGGCCTGTACATGTTCTGGTCGCCGCGGATGTAGCCTTTGGCCGCCAGCGCATTCACATAGCCCACGGCATAGTCGGAGACCGAGGCCGCGTCCGAAAAGGCGGAGGCTGCCGCGCTCTCCCGGACGCCGAGCGCCCGGCCCAGCATGACCGCCGCGTCCTCCCGCGTGATTTTGTCGGCCGGGCGGACCATGCCGTCATGCCCGAGCATGACGCCGGCCGCGTTGGCCTTCAAAACCGCGTCGGTGTAGAAGTCCTGTCCCAAATCGGAAAACGTGTTCTCCGACTTTTCCCGGAACTTCATCACCCTGTCGATGATGACGGCCATCTCGCCGCGGGTGATGGGCGCGTCCGGCCTGAATGTGCCGGCATCCCCCGTGAGAATTCCCGCGTCGCTCCATTTTTCAATGGCCGCCTGCGCATAGTGGCCGGCCGTGTCGGTGTAGGCCGCCAGCGCAGACAGAGGCAGCATGGCCGTCGCCATGGCCGCCGCCAGGAGCAGGGAGAGCGCTTTTTTCATAAGCCTGCTGTTCATGGATACTTTTTCTCCTTCTTGTACTTTTTTTATTTCTGTTGCAAGAATTGCAGTCGGACTCTGATAGTTATATTCTCTGATGATATTTCGTCGCTTATGCTATTAAATGTAACTGTAGTATATAACAACGATGCCAAAAAAGCAACAAAAAAGCGCCCGCATTTTCGTTAAAAATGCGGGCGCTTTGCACTGTTTGGGCTTTCAGCGGCCGGTGAACATGCCGTCCGTGTGCCAAAAGCCGTCTTTTTCATAGAGCCGGAGCCCCCGGCCCTGCGACAGCCAGCCTTTGTACCGGCCCGACTCGATTTCAACGCCGGAGCCGGCATACCACGGCGAGCTGCGGGGCGTCTTGACGGCATAGTCGATGATGTACACCTCCGGCTGACCGGGGAAATTTACGTTGTCGGGGTCGTAGCTCACCCGCAAAATCTGTAAATCCGGCACATGAAAGGCACTGGTCCCGGGCAGGGACAGGACCGCCTGCCGCCACTTATACGCCCACCGGGTGACGGTGTCAATCATGTCCTCGCCCTCAATGACCGGAATCGCAATGGAGCTCTGCTCCACCTCACCCTCCTCAGTGACGGCAAACTCAATCTTTGGCAAATCCCTGAAGAAATCGTCGAGCGGCGTGACGTACTGCGGCGGGCCCGCGGCCGACGCGTCGGCAAAGACCGCGATTGTGCCTGATTCGAGCGAGCCGTCCTCGGAAATTTTGGCCGTCGCCTGAAAGCTGAAGTTCGCCTGCTGCTCCTCGCCGATATCGTCCGGCGCGTCGTAGTAGATATACGACGTGTAGTACATGGTCCACAGGAAGGTGCCGGTGTAGTCTCCCCCGCTCACCGCCTCCCCGTACCCGTCCATCCCGTAGCGCAGGCCGGAATAGCAGGGCGAATATGCCGCGTCCATTTTTTGCGCAATGTAGTCATAGACCTGCTGCTGGGGGCTTGGCGGATTGACTGTGCCGTCCGGCTGCCGGATGGTTTGAACAACCTCATCGCTTGAATAATAAAAAATGACGCTTGTGTTGTCGCTCAGCGTGTACACATCGCCGAACAGGCCCGAGAGCATTCCGTACTCTTGGCCCATGATTTTGTGGACTTCCCCGCGCGGCATCCCCAAGCGGACATCCCGCCAATTCATTTGAGTCGCCGGCATCCCGGTCTCTTTCAGCCGGTAGAGGCTCCACATGGAGCCGCCGTTCAAATTGACGGCGGCAAGCCAGACCTGCGAATCCATTTGGTAGACGCGGTATCGGTCCCCGACGGCGTACTCCATGCGCAGAGAATACGCGCCGATGTCAACGGGCTGCGTCATAAAGAGCGCGTCCCACGCCGCCGCGTCGACCTCTTTGCCGTACCAGTCGATGTCTTCGGACGGGATGTTCTCCTGCACCTCGCCCGTCTCCTCGCCGACAATCGTAAAGCCCGTGTCTGGGTCGAGCAGATAGAGCTGCCCCGTGCCCTCAAAGGGGATGTATGAGCTCAGCGGGTTCGTGTACAGGTTTTCGTCAAACGCATAGGCCCGCGCAAAGGCGGGAAGCTCGCCCGGCTCGGGCGCTTTGGGCGGGGTCCCTGCCGGGTCGGTCAGCAGGCAGACCGCCGCGACGAGGACAGCCGCCGCCGCCGCAACCAGCACCCAAAACGCCGGTTTTTTGTAGTTCAGCACATTTTTGACGCGCCCTTTCGCGCCGCTCTCGCCGAAGGCCAGCGGACTGCCGGCCAGAATCGGCCCCTTTGTCGCAAGCCGCATGAGGGCCGCGGAGTACCCGGTCTTGCCCTCTTTGTCAAGCCCCGCGATGACTTTCTCATCGCAGCTCATCTCAAGGTCGCGGCTCATGAGGACGAAGCCCAGCCACAGAAAAGGGTTGAACCAGTGCACCGACAGCACGAGAAATGCGAGGGGCTTGATGAGGTAATCCCTGCGCGCGATGTGGGTCTCCTCATGGCGGAGGACATAGTCCCGCTCCTCCCCCGTCAGGCCGACCGGCAGGTAGATTTTGGGCGCGATAAACCCGCAGACAAAGGGCGAGGCGATTTTGTCGGTTTCATATATGTTGCCCCCGGCCAGCGTCGCGTCGGTGAGACGGCGCTTTAAGCGCTGGTAGGAGACGACGCTGTAAATGAGCATGAGGGCGACGCCCGCAAGCCATATGTAAGCGCCGAGCGACAGCAGCGTTTGCGCCGGATTTGCGCCCACAGCCGGCGCCGCCGCAGGCAGGGCGCCATTTATGACCGCCCTGCCGATGCCCGTTTGAGGCGGCGTCACGCCGCCGAGGTTTTCGGGGATATGCGCAAGGGCGCCGTCCGCCGTGGCGGCCTTTCCGAGCCTGCCGAAGACCGAAAAGGCCGAGGGGATTGAAACGGGACAGACGAGCCGAAAGAGCACCAAACTCCAGAGCGCGTAGGAGAGCCACTTGGGCGCCCGCCTCAGCATCAGGCGCAGGACAAGCACCGCAAGCAGCACATAGGTCGCGGTGGCGCTCATGCTCAGAACCTTTAAAAACAACGCTTCCATCACTTGCGCCCCCGGTACGCGTCAATCATGCGCGCGATCTGCTCGGCCTCGTCGTCGCTGACCTGTTCGCCTAAAAAAGCCGCAATGAACTGAGGCAGCGAGCCGTCAAAACTGCGGTTGACGACCTCGCGGCTCTCGGCTCTTTGCACCTCTTTGCGCCCGACGAGCGAAGTGACCACCGTGTTTTCGTTTTTTAAGAGCTCTCTGTCGCAGAGCCTTTTGAGCACGGTGTATGTGGTGGTGCGCTTCCAGCCGAGCTGCGACTGCGCCAATTTGCACAGTTCGGGCGAGGCGACCGGCTCCGCGTCCCACACGACCATGAGCAGCCGGTAGTCGGCGTTGCTGAGCTTTAGCTCCGGATTCATCTAAAAACCTCCAGTCGAACTTATTAGACTGTGTCTTTAGTCTAACAGGTTCGACTGGAGATGTCAATGAAAAAATTACTGTTTTGTTCGACTCCATTGGAAAATAAAAACTGCCGGTAAAACCGGCAGTTTTTATTTTCGTGTCTTTACTTTCCGAGCAGGTTGTAGAGCACCTGCGCCATCTGGGCGCGGGTCGTCGTGCCGGTCGGGGTCAGCATGCCGTCCGAGCCGCCGACCGTGCCGGTCCTGACAAACAAGGTCATGGCCTCTTTGGCCCAGGGCGCAATCTCGCCCGCATCCGCAAAGTCGTCCACCGTCTTGCCGGACTCCCCCTGCGGGAGCTTATCGATGACTTTTAGCCCGTTGTAGAGCAGCGTGAACATCTCCTGACGCGTGATTTGCGCCGCCGGCGCGTACAGGTTGTCGCCGACGCCGTTTGAAATGCCGAGCCGCTTTGCCGCCGCGAGGTAGCCGGTGTAGTAGACGTCGCCCGCGTCGGCGAAATTGTCCGCCGGATTTGCATCGGGCTCAATGCCGTAGGCCCGCATCATCAGGACAAGGAAGTCGGCGCGGGTCAGCTTCGCATTTGGGCTGAAAGTCGTGCCGTCGCCGGTGCCGGTCGTGATGCCGCGATTTGCGATGAACATGACGGCCTCATAGAACCAGTCGCCGCGGGAGACGTCGGTGAAGGGGTTGCCGGCCGCCGCCGTGGCGTCGTAACCCACCACGTAGCAGGAGAGGTGGGTGACGGTAAACTGTACAGTGCCGGTGGCGGCGTCGTAGGTGCAGGGGACGCTCACCAAATTGCCCTTGTTGTCCAGATACCAGACAGAGACCCCGTCCGGACCCTCCCCGGCTTTCAGGGTGTAGGGCAAGGTGAAGGTGACACAGCCGCCGCCAAACTCGGTGATGGGCGCCCCGCCCGCCATGACGGAGAGGTCGTAGACCGTGTTGTCCCCGGCCGCCGCCTGCTGCGCGGGGTTCAAGGTCTCCTTACCCACGGCGCCGATGGAAAGGGTGACGTCGGCGTCCCCCGCCTGCTGTGCGATGGCGGCCAGGGCGTCTGGGTCAAAGGTGACGGAGCCCTGCGGCAGCGCAAACTTGGCCGAAAGCCCGGCTTTGGCGAGCTCCTCAAGGGCAAAGGCCGGCAGGCTTGCCGCCGTCACGTCCGGAAGGGCGCTCAAATCAAAGGACACAACGCCCGCCCCGGCGCCCGCGATAATCTGCCGCAGATTTGCCTCAGTGACGCTAAGCTTTGCCGTCTTGCCGCTTACGGTATAGGGCACCGAGACGCCGCCGGCCTTGACTG
>DATMZG010000046.1:0-23870 GCA_035560415.1 Candidatus Acidiferrum sp.
ATGTTTGCATTTTGGAAAAATATAGGTTATACTGAAGGCAGTTTTGAATGGACGGTGATGGGTGTGGCAATCGGAGACAGAATACGTCGGCTTCGAAATCTTCGGGGCTTGACCCAAAAAGAGCTTGGACTGGCCGTCGGCTTCAGCGATACGACGGCCGACGTTCGCGTGGCGCAGTACGAGTCCGGCACCCGAACGCCTAAAAAAGATATGATTGAAAAGCTCTCCCAGGCGCTCGACGTCAGCTATCGGGCCATATACGAGCCCGCGCTCTACGAGGCCGAAGACGTGATGTACACGCTGTTTGAGCTCGACGAGCACTACCCTATCCGACTCTACGAGTCCATCGACATCAGCAACCCATATTCGCCCGAGCGGCATGTCGGCATCAACTTCCGCTCAGTCGCCCTCAACGACTATATCAAAGAGTGGCAGCACCGAAAAAGGGAGCTTGAAGAGGGACTCATCACCGAGCCCGAATACATGGAGTGGAAATGGGGCTGGCCCCAGACCATGGACGGCTGCGGCACGCAAACACCTATAAAGAGATGGCGAAAATAATGCTTTTCCCCCGATGACCTATTCGGCCCTCGAGGGATTTTTTTATGCTCAAAGGCGGGACGACATAAACTTATCCCGCGCTTGGTACTTTTTGCGAATTCAGAATCGTTTTGAATCGGTAAAAAAGAGTTTAATTGGATAGATACACACAGAACGAAAAAACGGATAGTGCCCTGAAATATTCATTTCAACTTAAGCTTTGCGTTTAGCGCGCCAGGGCTCAATTTTCAACAATATCGACAGAACCATCCGGCAAACAATATGCCCTTGAATGCGGCGGCACTTTGAGTCCTAACCTTTTCCTCTTCGATATCATAAAATACATAGAGAAGGTGAATCCCTTTCTAAACAGATAAAAATCGACCCTATGCTGACTGAGAGAAGTGATCATATTTTGAATTATAAACCATGTTCTGAACATAGACCATCTTCCGGTGATGGATATTGTGCCAATTGTAATGACTGCCATAAAACCAACAATGAGTACGAATGCTGTATGAAGGCATGTAAAGAGCAATATATCAGCGAATGTGGAAAATGGGTGAATTACTATAATGAAGTGATAGCTGCCTGCTGCGAGCAGGAATGCAGAGAACGCTATACGATGATACGCAATGAGCTTATTGAATGCTGCGAAAGGAAAATAGCCGGCTGCGCCGAGGAATGCCGTTGTATCAAGTGTTGCATCGGCCCGACAGGTCCAATGGGCCCGACCGGGGCGACCGGACCAGCAGGGGCCACGGGAGCCACAGGCGTTGGCGTGACCGGGGCTACAGGCCCAACGGGGGTCACGGGAGCTACGGGCGTTGGTGTGACCGGGGCAACAGGCCCAACGGGGGCCACGGGCGCAACCGGACCCGGCGGCGGACCGACCGGACCGACCGGGGCCACTGGAGCCACGGGGGCCACGGGAGTCGCAGGCGCAACTGGCACCACCGGAGCGACCGGGCCAACGGGGGCTACGGGAGCCACAGGCGTCGGCGTGACCGGGGCTACAGGTCCCACGGGGGCCACAGGCGTCGGCGTGACCGGGGCAACCGGCCCCACGGGGGCCACGGGTGCAACCGGCACGACCGGAGCAGACGGCCCCGCAGGGGCCACCGGCCCCACGGGGGCCACCGGAGCAACAGGACCCACAGGAGCCACCGGAGCAACAGGACCCACAGGACCCACAGGGGCCACTGGAGCCACCGGAACCACAGGGGCTACTGGCGCTACCGGAGCGACGGGAGCGACGGGAGCGACGGGAGCGACGGGAGCAACAGGGGCCACAGGAGCGACCGGGACCGCGGGAGGAATATTAAACTACGCCGATTTCTTTGCGCTGATGCCTCCTGATAACGCAGCAACAGTTGCTCCCGGGACAGACGTAAGCTTTCCGCAGGACGGCCCGACGAGCGGGACGGCCATTGTCCGCGCGAGCGACAGCACGTTCAGACTCGCTGACATTGGCACGTACCAAATCTTGTTTCAGGTCAGTGTGACCGAGGCAGGCCAATTGATTTTGACGCTTGATTCCGGCGCAGGAGCGGCAGACTTAGCCTATACGGTGGTCGGGCGTGCTACGGGCACGTCTCAAATCGTTGGAATGGCGCTTGTGGAAACGTCCGTCATCGATTCAATACTGACTGTACGAAATCCGGCCGGCAATTCAACGGCGCTGACCATCACCCCTGTTTCGGGAGGAACAAGACCTGTTTCAGCACACCTTGTCATCACACAAATCGCATAGACGCATAGAGAAGCGGCGCCGGCGCGAGCGTTTAAAACCAACACATTATCGGACCAACACATTATCGGACCAACACATTATCGGATTGGGAAAATTGTGACAACCGCAAGTTTTAATTTTCAGTATCATCCGGGCTGACAGTTGTATTTCCGTTATCCCGCAATAAAAAGGAGCCAACTGACACTTAAATCAGTCGGCTCTTTTTTATTCGCATAAAGCAATTCGTGTCGCCGGAGCGCCGCAACGAAAAAACGGTCAAATGAGAAACCGGTTGCGTAAGTTCTGCAAAACTCCTTCAAACTATCCCCAAATTATTCCCACTCAATGGTTGCCGGGGGTTTTGAGGTGACGTCATAGACGACGCGGTTAATGTGCTTGACCTCGTTGACAATGCGGTTTGAGACCTTCTCAATGAGCTCAAACGGGAGCCTCGCCCAGTCGGCCGACATGAAGTCGGTCGTCGTGACGGCCCGCAGCGCCACCGTGTAGTCGTAGGAGCGCTCGTCCCCCAAAACGCCGACCGAGCGGATGCCGGTCATGACGACGAAATACTGCTGGATTTGCCGGTGGAGTCCAAAGTTTGCGACCTCCTCGCGGAAAATGGCGTCGGCCTCCCGCAGGATTTCGAGCTTTGCCTTGTCCACGCCGCCGATGACCCTTATGCCAAGGCCGGGGCCCGGGAAGGGCTGCCGCCAGACGAGGTGTTCGGGCATGCCGAGGGTCTCGCCGAGTTTGCGCACTTCATCTTTAAAGAGCATGCGCAGGGGCTCAATGATGCCCTTGAAGTCGATGACGGCCGGCAGGCCCGCGACGTTGTGGTGGCTCTTGATTTTGTCGGCAATGCCGAGGCCGGATTCAATGACGTCGGGGTAAATGGTGCCCTGCACGAGATAGTCGTAGTGGCCGAGCTTTTTGCCCTCGTCCTCAAAAACCCGGATGAACTCCTCGCCGATGAGCTTGCGCTTTGCCTCGGGGTCGGTGACGCCCGCAAGCTTTGATAAGAACCGCTCTTCGGCGTCAATGCGAATGAAGTTGATGTCGTACTGCTCCTTAAAGGCCTTTTCGACCTCCTCGCCCTCGTTTTTGCGCATGAGGCCGGTGTCGACAAACATGCAGGTCAGCTGCTTGCCGACCGCTTTACTGACAAGGACGGCCGAGACGGCCGAGTCGACGCCGCCCGAGAGGGCGCAGAGCACTTTGCTGTCCCCCACCTGGGCTTTGATTTTGGCGACAAATTCGTCGACGTAGCCCGCCATCTGCCAGTCCGCGGTGCACTTGCAGACGTCGAAGACAAAGCTGCGCAACACCGGAAGGCCGTACTCGGTGTGGGTCACTTCGGGGTGGAACTGGAGGCCGAAAATGAGCTTATCCGGGTTCATGAACGCGGTGTTTTCACAGGTGTTGGTCTGGCCGATGTTGACAAACCCCGCGGGAAGCCTGTCCACAAGGTCGGTGTGGCTCATCCACACGACGCTGTTTTTGGGGACGTCGGCAAAGAGCGGGCACTCGGATTTCAGTTCGAGCTCCTTGCGGCCGTACTCCCGCACCTTGGGCTTTGCCACGCTGCCGCCCAGCTCTTTGCCGATGAGCTGCGCGCCGTAGCAAATTCCGAGAATCGGAATGCCCATGTCAAAAATGGCCTTGTCGCAGCGAGGCGAGCCCTCGGCCAGAACGCTTGCGGGCCCGCCGGTAAAAATAATGCCGGCCGGGCCCAGCTTTCTGATCTCCTCCGGTGTAATGGTGCAGGGGTAGACTTCGCTGTAGACGCCAAAGTCGCGTACGCGGCGCGCAATCAGCTGGTTGTATTGCCCTCCGAAGTCCATTACAAGGATGAGCTGATGCTTCATTTTAAGCCTCCAGTCAAAATTCTATTGTGGAAATATAGCTCTATTTTTGCATATTTTTTTCCAAAAATCAATGTGCTAAAATATACAAATTTGACATGGGTATACTACGGGTGGCTTATATAGTAAAAAGGAGCGTTTGAACTTTATGAAAAGACTCTTTGCGCTGCTCGCTGCGGTATGCCTGCTGACGACTGCCGCCGCGGCCGAATATCGGATAACGGCTGACAGGTACGTTGTGGACAGCCAGTATGATTTTGTCGTGCAGATTGAGGGAAGCGATTCAAAGCTTACCCTGACCCGCAAATTCTTCGCTTCGCTGCTCGGTTCGCTCATCGGGGACCCCGCATCGGTCACGATTGTCGAACTGCCGGACACCGGGGTCATGACTTTCGGCGGGGACAATGTCGTCGTGCTCGACACCTTCAAGCTGAGCCCCTTTAAACGCCTGTGCGTCACGCCGGAGGCCAACAAAACCTCGACATTCACTTTCATTGCGACCGACAAGGACGGCCTCTCAAGCCCACTCTGCCGCCTGACGGTCACCCCGCCCAAAACGGCGGGCGCTCCGACCGCGTTTGACCTCAACATCGAGACCGCCAAGGGGCTCAAGGTGAGCGGACACTTCGGCGCCGTAGACCCGGACGGCGAGAGTCTCGCCTTCGAGGTGCAGTCGGCGCCCTCCAAGGGCGACCTCGTCTGCAGCGGCTCGACCTTTTTCTACTACCCGCACGAGGGCGAGACCGGGGCCGACAGCTTCACTTACCTCGCCCGCGACTCCTCCGGCAACTACTCCAAAGTCAGCTCGGTGGAGGTGCGCATTCGCTCGACCAAGGGCGGATTCCTCTACGACGACATGGAGGAGAGCGTCAACCACTACGCCGCGCTGCGCCTTGCCGACCTCGGCATCATGCGGGGCACGCAAGTGGCCGGGCGCAATTTCTTCTCACCGGCTGAGCCCGTCTCGCGGGGCGAGTATCTCGCCATGCTGATGCAGGCGGCCGGTATTGACACCGACATTCCGACCATCTCGACGACGGGACTTGCCGAGGATGAGGAAATTCCGCTCTGGATGAAGTCCTATATCTCAACGGCGCTGGCCGCCGGCATCGTCTCGGGCTACGAGGGCGAGAACGGCCCGTCCTTTGACGCCGCAACCGCCATCACGCGGGCGGAAGCCGCCGTCATGACCGCCAATGTCTTAGGGCTTGAAGCCGCCGCAGAGGTCTTTGGCGACGCGCCGACCTGGGCTGCCGGCGCAATGGCCGCCATGAGCGAAGCCGGCCTTATGCCTGAGGGGCTTTCGGGCACGCCGCTTTGCCGCGACGAGGCGGCCGGCATCCTCTGGGGCGTCGTGCAGTCAATGGAATAGCTGTATAAACAACAGATAGGGGTGAACCTCTTCAAGGAGGTTCACCCCTTTTTCGGCGTGACGTAGGCCGTCCTCGAAGTCGTGTAAATCACGTAACCCGGCTTTGCGCCGGCCGGCTTTTTGACGTTGCGCAGCTTGGTGTAAGTGACCGGCACAGTTGTCTCCCCCGCCATTTTGCTGTGGAGGGCGGCGAGCATGGCTGCCTCCTCCAAGGTGGCGTCCGGCACTTCGAGGCCCCTTGCCTCGACGACGACGTGGGAGCCCGCGGAGCCTAAGACGTGGAGCCACCAGTCGTCTTTTTCGTGGGTGGCGATGAGGCGGTCGTTTTGCCGGTTGTTCTTGCCGACCAGCATGACAAAGCCGTCTTTTGAGACAAAGCGCAAGGGCTCGCCGGCCGGCCTTTTTTGGGGCTTGGCACTCCCCTTTTGCTTTGGTTTTGCGAGATATCCCTCCCCCGTCAGCTCATCGCGGATTTCGGCGATGTCCCGCTCGTTTTGGGCCTCTTCAAGAGCGGCCTGCACCGTCGCGAGGTATTCGAGCTCCGCCGCACCCTTCTCCATTTGCTCTTTTAGAATTTTCTCGCCGTTTTTTGCCTTCTGGTACTTTTTAAAATAGAGCTGGGCGTTTGCGGCCGGGGACTTTTTGACGTCGAGCGGGATTTTCACGAGGGGGCCGTCCTCCTCGTAGTAGTTGACAAGCTCGGCAAAGGGCGCGCCGCGGGGGATTTCGTGGAGGGCGCCCTGCAGGAGCTCCCCGTAAATGCGCCACCGCTCGCGGTTTGCAAACTCCTCAAGCTCAAGCTGCTGATGGGAGAGCTTTTTTGAAATGCGCTCAATGGCGCTCTTCACGAGCTTTGAGAGGGTGGCTGTGCGCTGTTTTGCGCGGGCGACCCGGTCTTTTATCAGGTAGTAGTCGTCGAGCAGTTTAGAGTAGCTCTCAAGGCGTCTGACGGCATATCTGCCCTCGTACTGAATGACTTTCGTAAAGGTGAAGTCGACGGGGACGCCCTCCGCGTCCTCAATCAGATATGGGGCGGCGTCGGCGCCTGCGAACATGCCGGCTACGGCGTCAAAAAGGGCTTTTTTTTGCTCGGGCGTGAGGTCGCCCGCCGAAATGCCGACGCCGCCTGCCGCCCGGCAGACGCACTCTCTGGCGATGAGGGGCGAGAGCCCTGCGACGCCGCCCAGCAAATATTTGTCGGCGGGCAGCGCACCGTCCGCGGCCTCAATGCAGGCTTTAATCCCCTCTAAGCCGTCCGACGGACTGAGCTTGTCCTGCTTTTTGGGGAGTTCATACGGGACGCCGACAATGAGCTGCCGGCTCTTCTCCTCCGTGATGTCGATGTAGGACATGGCCGCGATGACCCGGGCTTCGCCGTCGGTCAGCACAATGTTGCTGCCGCGGCCCATCATTTCGAGCACAAGGCGGCGCTCCTCGTAGTCGCCCAGCTCCCCGATGGTCTCAAAGGTCAGAGTTGCCACCCGCTCAAAGGGCTCCTGCGCGATGCGAAGGAGCCGGGCACTTCCGAGGTGCTTTCGCAGCAGCATGCAGAGCATGGGGGGCGTCGCGGGGTTTTCTCTGGCCTCCCCCGTCACATGCAGGCGGGCGCCGGAGCCGTTTGCGCTGACAAGGAGCCTGCAGGAGCCCTTTTGAGTGCGCAGCGCCATGACCACCTCGTCCCGGGCCGGCATGTGGATTTTATCCACGCGGGCGCCGGCAAGGTCGCGGTCAAGCTCACTTACAAGGTGGGACAAAAACAGGGCGTCGAGCGGCATGTCACACCACCCGGACGATGTCGCGGTCGAGGGTCGCCGAGCGAAGGACTTCGAGCCCTTCGAACTTTGAGAGCAGCCGGACAAACCGGTCGGCAATGAACCGCTCGGTGTGGTAATGCCCCGCGTCAATGAGGTTGACGCCGAGCTCCATGGCCTCCAAATACTGATGGTGCTTGACCTCGGCCGTCACATAGGTGTCGCAGCCGGCGGCCAGCGCCTCCCTTGCCATGCCGCCGCCCGCCCCGCCGACAACGCCGACGACTGAGACCGGGCGGCCCGTGTCGAGCAGCTTGACGGCGTCGCAATCCAACTTGTCCCGCACGTGGGCGGCAAAGTCCGCCGCCGGCATCTCGGTTTTCAGCTTTCCGATGCGGCCGATGCAGCTGCCAAACTCCTCGTTTGTCACCGAGAAGGCTCCGGCCGGCGCAAGTCCCAGCTTTGCCACCAGCATATCGTTGACGCCGCCTATCGCAATGTCCATGTTGGTGTGCAGGCAGAGGGCCGCGATTTTATTCTCAATGAGCTTAAAGAGCTTGCCCTCGGGCGTGGGGCCGGGGTTGACGGTATTGCCCAGCTTGAAAAAAACGGGATGGTGGGACACGATGAGCCCGCATTGATGTGCGATCGCTTCGTCGATGACGGCATCCGTGACGTCGAGCGCGACCAGTACCCGCTCCACGCTCCGCTCGTGGTCGCCCGCGAGCAGCCCCGGATTGTCAAAGTCCTCGGCGAGGCGAAGCGGGGCGACCTCCTCAAAGGCCATTAAAATGTCATGTATTGTCGTCATTGCAGCCTCCCAGCAGTTCAATGGTCTTATTTATGTCCTCTATGGCGGCCTCGTCTTTCTCAGCCGCCGCTTTTAGCCCTGCAAGCTGTTTTTTTGCCGCCGTTTGCAGCTTTTTCAAATATGCCGCCCGCTCGCCTTGCGGGTTGCCGATTTTAGCGTCGTACTCCGAAAGTGCGTAGGGCGCCCCTGTGTAATGGGCCTTGAATATGTTGTAGACTTTGCTGCCCTCAGCGACGGCCACTTCTTCAAACCGATAGCCCTTGCCGGCCAGATACCGGCGGACCGCGGGCAGGTCGGTCTGGGGCTGGAGCACAAGGTATTTTACGGGCGGGGCGGCCTCCAAAATGGAGAGGACGGTCTCGCCACCCATTCCGGCGATGACGACGTCATCGACTTTGGAGAGGTCAATGCCCGAAAGCCCCGGGGCGACGACCGCCCGCACGCGGTCACTGACGCCGTACTTTGCGATGGTGGCGGCCGCTCTTTTTGCCGGGCCCTCCCTGATGTCGGAGGCGACAGCGAAGGGTGAGCGCCCCTGCGTCACGGCCCAGACAGGCAAATAAGCGTGGTCGGTTCCAATGTCGGCGACCACGCTTCCCTGCCTGACGCACTGCGCCACGGCCATAAGCCGCGGGCTAAGGGTCGGACTATGCCTTATTTGCGAGGTACTCATTGATCTGGGCCTGCAGGGCGTCGGCGTCCACGCCGTGGCCAAGGCAGGCTTCGGCCAGCGTCTCCATGCGGGCCACCGGGCACTGGGTGCAGTGCATGCCGTGCTCCAGCAGGATTTTCTCAATGCCGCCGTCAATTTTCAGAATGTCGCCAATGCTCATGTCCTTCGAAACCGTCATATTTTTGTCCTCCATATTTTCTTGAAAAGCTTACGGGTGAATTATACCAGAAACCGTCCGGTTTGTCCACAGTATGCCCCACTCAGGCGGCGGCTTTGCGCGCGGGCGCTTTGTAAATATTTCAGTGCTTGCGCCGTCACAAAAAAGTGCGCCCCGGCAAAAGATGAGCCGGAGCGCAAAGAAACATGCATGCAAAGTTTTTATTTCATTTCAACGGTTGAGCAAGAATGCCGCGAAGTTGAGGTAGGCCGTGAAGGTCAGCCAGGCCAGGTAAGGGATTTGCAGCCGCCCCGCCGTCTTATTGATTTCGCAAAAGCTGCGGGCCATCATGGCGGCCAGCACCCACAAGACGAGCAGCCAGACAAGCGCCACCAGCCGCCATTCGAGGGTGAAGAAAATGATGCTCCACATGAAGTTGAAAAAGAGCTGGACGACGTAGAGCCGCAAGGCGCCTTTTGTACCCGGGGAATCGGCGAGACAGACCATGGCCGCGCCCACCCCCATCAGGATGTAGAGCAGGAGCCACACCGCCGTAAAGGCCCAGCCGGGCGGGGTCAGCGGCGGTTTCATCATGGACTCATAGGCCGCCATGCCGCTGCTCGCCAAATATACCGAAATCAGGCCTGTGAGCAGCGCGGATAAAATAAATGCGGCATAGGTTTGCACCGTTTTACTTTTACGCATAGAAGAGCCACCCCCTCGCATAATGGATATGCTGTGGGGTCTGTTTTATGTCTGAAGGCGGCGAAAAACTCCTATGAAACAAGCATTTCGGTGAGAAATTATGAAATTATGAAAATAAGGAAAACTTTGCTCCCCTTTTTGCGAGGGCAGGTCAGATGCGCGACTGCGCGAACTTTTGAATGTTCGAGGCGTTTGCAAACCGGCTGACTTTGCCGCCCTCGACGACGACGAGGGTCGGCGCCTGCATGACGGAATATTCCCCGACGAGCTCGGGGGACTCCTCGGCGTCGACAAGGCGGTATGCCACGCCGGCCTCTTTTAAGATTGTCTTGGCCGTCTGGCAGTTGGGGCAGGTCTTGGTCACGAACAGATAGGCTCCGTCGGTTTCGGGCGCGGATTCTTGACTTTTCCCTTTTATCACGGAGCGCTCCGGCTCGTAGAGCCTGCGCTCACGGTATTCCTCGGCCTTGCCCTCGTTCCAGTTTTGCACCGGCCGGTAGTAGCCCGTGATACGGCTGTAGACCTCGGCCGAGTGGCCGCAGATGGGGCAGACAAACTGCTCGCCCGCGAGATATCCGTGGTTTTTGCAGATGGAGTAAGTCGGGGAAATGGTATAGTACGGCAGCTTATAATGCTCGGCAATTTTGCGCACAAGCCCCGCAGCGGCCTTCCAGTCGGGCAGCTTCTCGCCCAAAAAGGCGTGGAAGACGGTGCCCGAGGTGTAGAGGGTCTGCAGCTCGTCCTGAATGTCGAGGGCGTCGAAAATGTCGGGCGTATATCCGACCGGCAGGTGGGAGGAATTGGTGTAATAGGGGGTTTTGCCGTTTTCGGAGGCCGCGATGATGTCGGGGTACCGCTCCCTGTCATGCTTTGCAAGCCGGTAGGCCGTCGACTCGGCCGGCGTCGCCTCGAGGTTGTAGAGGTCGCCGTACTTCTCCTGATAGTCGGACAGCCTATCGCGCATGTGGTTTAGAACTTCCTTTGTAAAGGCCTGCGCTCTTTCATGGGTGAGGTCCTCCCCGAGCCACTTGGCGTTGAGGCAGGCCTCGTTCATGCCGACGAGTCCGATGGTCGAGAAGTGGTTTTCGAAAGTGCCGAGATACCGCTTGGTGTAGGGGTAGAGGCCCTCGTTCAAAAGGCGCGTGATGATGTCGCGCTTAATTTTCAGTGAGCGGGCCGACAGGTCCATCATTTTGTCGAGCCGGGCGTAAAAATCTGCCTTGTCCTTTGCCAGATAGGCGATGCGGGGCATGTTGATGGTGACGACCCCGACCGAGCCCGTGCTCTCGCCGCTGCCGAAAAAGCCGCCCGACTTTTTGCGCAGTTCCCGGAGGTCGAGGCGCAGGCGGCAGCACATGCTGCGGATGTCGCTGGGCTCCATGTCGCTGTTGAGATAATTGGAGAAATAGGGCGTGCCATACTTGGCCGTCATCTCAAAGAGCAGGCGGTTGTTCTCGGTCTCGGACCAGTCGAAGTCCTTTGTGATGGAGTAGGTCGGGATGGGGTACTGGAACCCGCGCCCCTCGGCGTCCCCCTCAATCATGGTCTCAATAAACGCCTTGTTGATCATATCCATCTCGGGCTTGCAGTCTTTATACTTGAAATTCATCTCTTTGCCGCCCACGATGGCCGGAAGCTGGGCGAGGTCGTCCGGCACGGTCCAGTCCAAGGTGATGTTGGAGAAGGGGGCCTGAGTCCCCCACCGGCTGGGCGTGTTGACGCCGTAAATGAAGGACTGAATGCAGTTTTTCGTGTCGTAGTAGGACATGTTGTCGGCCTTGACAAAGGGGGCGAGATAGGTGTCAAAAGAGGAGAAGGCCTGGGCGCCCGCCCACTCGTTTTGCATGATGCCGAGGTAGTTGACCATCTGGTTGCACAGCGAGGCGAGGTGCTTGGCCGGGGCCGAGGTGATTTTGCCCGGCACGCCGCCAAGCCCCTCCGAAATGAGCTGTTTTAAGCTCCAACCGGCGCAGTAGCCCGTCAGCATCGAGAGGTCGTGCAGGTGGATGTCGGCATTGCGGTGGGCGTTTGCGATCTCCTCGTCATAGATTTCGGAAAGCCAGTAGTTGGCCGTGATGGCCCCCGAATTGCTCAAAATGAGCCCGCCGACCGAGTAGGTCACGGTCGAGTTCTCCTTGACCCGCCAGTCCGCAAGCTTCACGTAGCTGTCCACCACATGCTTGTAGTCCAGAATAGTCGACTTCATGTTGCGGATTTTCTCACGCTGCTTGCGGTAGAGGATGTAGCACTTGGCGACGTCGGCGTAGCCGGCCTGAATCAGCACCGCCTCCACGCTGTCCTGAATGGCCTCGACGTCGATTTTCCCGCCCGTGATTTTCTTCTCGTAGTCCGAGGTCACTTTGAGGGCCAGCAGGTCGATGATGTCGGGGTTGTACTGCTTGTCAAGTGCGTCAAAAGCCTTTCCGATGGCCGCCGATATTTTTGAAATGTTGAAAGATACGACTGTCCCGTCCCGTTTTACTACCTGATACATGTCTCTCTGCTTCCCCTTTATCTATTGTCTTATATATTTTATCTGCAAGCTCATTTCCCTCACACGCCGCGCAGCCCCGCGATCTTCACACAGGGCGACACGAGGTCGAGAAAAGTCTTCATCTCACCGTCCGAAAAGGCGAAGAAGCCGCTGCCTATGAGATCCCCCGAATCGACGAATTGCTGGAGAAAATACCGCTTGGCCCCCTCGACGGACCGGGCTGTATTTCGCAGGATGTCGGCGTCGTGCAGGCCGCCCACCACCGTCGTGCGAAATTCACAGTCCACGGGCTCACTTAAGAGAAAACGGATGCTCTCTGCAATTTGGCTGTAGTCGAGGGAGGGCAGTCCCGCCGCCTGCGCATAGTGGGCGGGGTCGCTTTTGACGTCCATGGCCACATAGTCGACAAGTCCCTGCGCCACGAGCTCCTTTAACTTTCCGGGAAAATACCCGTTGGTGTCGAGCTTGACGGCATAGCCGAGTTCTTTAATTTTCCGCAAAAAATCCGGAAGGTCCTCGTGGATGAGGGGCTCCCCGCCCGTCACACAGACGCCGGCGAGAACGCCCACCCGCTTCTTCAAAAATAAAAAAAGCTCCTCCTCCGGGAGGGTTTCGCCGTCCGGAGGGCCTAAGACAAGTGAGGCGTTGTGGCAAAAGGGGCAGCGGAAATTGCATCCGCCCGTAAACACGGTGCAGGCGAGCTTTTCCGGGTAGTCTAAGAGCGTGAGCTTTTGCAGCCCGCAAATTTTCATGTCACACCCCCTTTTGCCCTCTTGGTACAATATGTTGTTCTCATTGTAGCAGAGTTACACAATATATTCAACCGGTTCGACGCAGAATTTACACAATTTTTTTGTAACCGTTCCAGTCTTTTTTAAAATTCATGAAAACGGGGCATGATTGTCACATCGAAAAAATCCGATGTTTTGCCGCCTCGCCGCTTTGGACAAGCTCCGGCGCGGGAGGAATTCACTTACATCATTTTTGATATTCCATAATTAAAAATCCGAAATATAACCGGAACAAAGACGCCGGACGCCCCTATCAAGTTGACAAATTGCCTGTGTGAGGCTATACTTTAATTGCAAATACGAATCATTTGCAATTGCATATCCAGAGGTGTATCACAATGAAGAAAACTGTGCGCGCAGGAGCGGCCACGCTGCTGTCCCTGTGCCTTGCCGCTCTCGGCGGCTGCGGCGCAAAGGGCGCCGAGGACCCCGCCCTCCAGAGCGGCGACACCGCCGGAAAGCCGGTTGTCGCCGTCACCATTGTGCCCGAGGCGACCTTTGTCAAGGCGGTCTGCGGGGACGCGGTAGAGGTCGTCACGCTGGTCCCGCCCGGCTACAGCCCCGAAAACTACGAGCCGACCCCCATGGAGACAGAGAAATTCAGCAGGGCCGCGGTCTATTTCACAGTCGGCGTCCCGGTCGAGGCGAGCATTCTCCAAAATGCGGGAGACGTGAAAATTGTCCCGCTGCAAGACGACGTGGCGGCCGCCTACCCCGACCGGACTTTTGAGGCCGGCGAGCGGGACCCCCACATCTGGCTCTCCCCCAGACGGGCAAAAGTCATGGTCGAGGGCATTGAGCGGGAGATGTGCGCCCTCGACGAGGCGAACGCCGACACATACCGCGCAAACGCCGAAGCCTACCTCGCGCAGCTTGACGAACTCGACGAGACCATCACAGACGCCCTTGCGGGCGTTCAAAACCGGAAGTTTGTCGTCTACCACCCGGCCTTCGGCTATTTCGCCGACGACTACGGCCTTGCGATGGTGGCGCTTGAGGAGGAGGGCAAAGAGGCCACCCCGAAACACCTTCAGGATGTGATTGACATCGCCAGGGCCGAAAACATCAAGGTCATCTTCTATCAGGCCGAAACCGACAGCAGCCAGTCGGCCGCTTTCGCCGAGGAGCTGGGCGGCAAGACCATGGAGCTCTCCCCGCTGGCTGCCGACTATATCGAAAATCTGAAAGCCATGGCAGCCCTCATGGCGGAGGTTATGCAGTGACCAAAACCGCAATCCACATTGACAATTTGACCGTGACCTACGGACAGACACCTGCCATCACAGGCGTCAGCCTCGACGTTCCCGAGGGGGAATACCTCGGCATCATCGGCCCCAACGGCGGCGGAAAATCCACCTTGCTCAAGGCCATTTTGGGCCTTGTCCCGGCGGCGACGGGCACCGTCACCGTCTTTGGAAAGCGCCCGGGCGAGGCCAGAGGCGCCGTAGGCTATGTGCCGCAGTTTGCGGAGCTCGACAAGCACTTCCCCATCACGGTCGAGGAGGTCGTTTTGACGGGGCGCCTGCCCGCCGGCCTCTCCCCTTTTTTCAGTTACCGGGACGCGGACCGCGCCGTCACTCTTGAGCTGCTTGAAAAAGTCGGCGTCGCCGCCCTTGCCAAAAGGCGCATCTCGGACCTCTCGGGCGGCGAATTTCAGAAAATGCTCATCGCAAGAGCGCTTGCCACCCAGCCAAAGCTGCTGCTTTTGGACGAGCCCACCGCAAGCGTAGACGCCCGCTCCCGCGAGCACATCTTCTCGCTGCTCTCGGAATTAAGCCGTGACATGACCATCATTTTGGTCACCCACGACCTGCTCGCCATCTCCTCGCAGGTGAAAAGGCTTGCCTGCCTGAACGGGCAGCTCGTCTACCACGGCGAGCCGGAGCTGAGCGAGCCTGTTGTGAGCGGCCTCTACGGCTGCCCGGTCGACCTCATTGCGCACGGCGTGCCCCACCGGGTGCTGGGGACCCACGAGGGGGAGCCACACCATGATTGAGGCGCTTTTCAACTATCAGTTTTTGCGCAACGCGCTCTTTTCGGGGCTGCTCGCAAGCGTCGTCTGCGGCGTGATCGGGGTCGTCGTCATTGAGAAGAAGCTTGTCATGATGAGCGGCGGCATCGCCCACACGGCCTACGGCGGCGTGGGGCTCGGGTATCTCCTTGGCATTGAGCCCATCATCGGGGCATTTTTGTTCGCGGTGCTGGCCGGCGTCGGCATCGGCGCCATTAAGCGCAAGGGCGGCGCCGGCGCAGACGTCGTCATCGGGCTGTTCTGGTCCTTGGGCATGGCGCTCGGAATTTTCTTCATCGCCCTCATGCCGGGCTATCCGCCGGACATGAACTCCTATCTCTTCGGCAACATCCTGTCGGTGACAAGGGCCGACCTGTGGCTCATCGCCGTCCTGACCCTTGTCGTCACTTTTGTCATCGTCTGCTTCTACCACGACTGGAAAGCCTATCTGTTCGACGAGGAGTTTGCCGCCATCATCGGCATCAAGACGACTTTTTTAGAATACCTGCTGCTCGTGCTGGTCGCGATGACCATCGTCGTCATGATTCGGGTTGTCGGCATCATTCTCGTGATGGCGCTGCTCACGGCGCCGGCGGCGACGGCGGGGCTTTTGACGGCAAGCTTAAAGCGCCGGATGGTCTACGCCATCATTTTCGGCGCCCTTTACTGCACCGTGGGGCTGTGGCTCTCCTACACCTTCAACGTCGCCTCGGGGGCCGCCATCGTCATGTTCTCGGCCGCAGGCTACTTTTTCACCTACGCGGCGCATACGCTTGCCGGGCGGCTGCCGGCGCACGGGGTCCACGCGGAAGAAAACCCGGCCAAAATAAAGTAAACTACATTCGGGGGGTGCGCGTCATGGCGCAGACGGATTTTGGCGCTCAGCTTGAAAAATGCGGCCTGAAAGTCACAAAACAGCGAAAGGCTGTCCTTGAAATCCTCGAGGAGAGCGACGCGCCGCTTGCGGCCGACGCGGTTTTCCTCGCGCTCAAAAGCGCCGCCGTGCCGGCCAACCTCTCGACCGTATACCGGGCGCTTGAAGTGCTCACGGAAAAGAAGCTGGTCGAAAAGCTCAAGCTGCAGGACGACCCGAGAACCCTGTACGAGTACAACCGCATGGTCCACAAGCACAACCTCATCTGTCTCGGGTGCAACCGCGTCGTCGCCATCCGTCACTGCCCTTTGGGCGACTACGAAAAGGCGCTTGAAAAGGAGACGGACTTCACCATTTCCGGCCACAAGCTCGACATTTTCGGCTACTGCCCCGAGTGCCGGAAAACGCATGACAAAGAGGACTGACTTTCATAAATTTGCCTTAGAAGGGCTCCCCCTGACGGTGCAAAGATAAGCAGCCATGTAAAAGCGAATGCTCTTACATGGCTGCTTTACGATTATTCTGCTATTTTGCGTTTGTGCGGCGCTTTAGTCTTTATTTGCCGGCCGCGGCGTTCTCGCCCGCAATGCGACCGAAGACCACGAAGTCGACAATGGCGTTGCCGCCGACACGGTTTCCGCCGTGCAGGACGCCCGTGATCTCACCTGCGCAGTAGAGGCCGGGCACCGGGGTGCCGTCCGCCTTCAGGGCGTGGCAGCTCTCGTCAATCAGCACGCCGCCCATCGTGTGGTGCACGGCGGGGCTGCGGGGATAGGCGTAGAAGGGGCCGGTTTCAACTTTGACGCCCTGGAAAGCGATGCGGCCGATGGGGTCTTTCGCAGCGCCGTCCACATAGCTGTTAAAGTCGGCGATGGTCTGCACGAGCTTGTCGGCCGGCATGTTGATTTTCGCGGCCAGCTCCTCAAGCGTCGGGGCCGTGACATAGCCCGACACGTTGCTGTCGAGCATGTACTGCAGCGTCATGCCGCCCAGCGCCTTGGTCGTGGCGGGGTCGGGGGCCGAGTCGGCGCTGAAAATGCTGTACATGATGCTGCCGGGCTGGGCGATGATGGCCTTGGACATCTCGTCGCGGCGGCCGTCCTCACGCACGAAGCGCTCGCCGTTCTGATTGACAAAGCAGTCGGCCTTTGTGATGTCGTAGGTGGCGCCGGTCTGGGGGTTGCAGACATGGAGCAGCTGAATCTGGTCCATGTTGACGAGGGCGGCTCCCGCGTCGCGGGCAAAGAAGATGCCGTCGCCCGTCACGCCGGCCATGTTGGAGGTGGGCACCTGCGGGCCGAGGTCGGGCCACTTCTCGCCTTCGCAGTACTCCTGCCGGAGTTCAACGTTTCCGGCAAAGCCGCCGGTGGCCAGAATGACGCCCTTGTTCGCGTGCAGCGTGACGGCATTTCCGTCTTTGCCGGTGGCGTTGACGCCGACCACTCTGCCTGCGTCCATGATGAGGCCGGTGGCGGTGGTGTCTGTCATCTGTGTGTAGTTTTCGGCGCCGGCGAGCTTCCGCTCAAAGGCGTCGAAATAGCCGGTGCCGTTTGGCATGACGGCGGAGTGGGTTCTGGGGTAGAGCGAGCCGCTGGCCAGCGTGACGTTTGGCTGGAACTCCATGCCCATGCTCTCCATCCACTTGAGGCCGTCGAGGGAATTCTCGGCCAGGATGCGCATCATGGCGAGGTCGGCCACCTTGTCGCCCGCATTCCAGGACTGGATTGCGAAGAAGGAGGGGCTGTCGAACATGGTCCGGTCGGAGTTCTTGTACTCGGCGTACTCGGCTCTGACAATTTCGATCATCTCGGCGTGCAGGTCGCTGACCGGCGTCTCACTGATGACGGTCTCGACATAGGAGTCGAGGTCGCCGGCAAAGACCGCCGTGTCCTGGAGTTCCCGGTCGGGCGCATTGTAAATGCCGCCCGCCACAATGGAGTTTCCGCCGAGGAAGCCCATCTTTTCTATGAGGATGACGCTTGCACCCGATTCCAGCGCCTTGATGGCGGCCGTGACGCCCGCGCCGCCGCCGCCGACGATGACGACGTCTGCCGTGGCATCCACGCTCTCAGCGGGGGTATGCGTGAAAGCCTTGAGCGCTTCAATATCGGCGCCCGCCTGCGTGAGGCATTCCTCGGCGGCCTTCTTGATTGCGGCGCTCGTGATGGTGACGCCGGTGACGGCGTCCACGCCGATGGACTGGTTTTCAACAATGGCCGCCGGGATGAGCTCGGTCGCTGCCTCCCCCACTCCGGGGGTCTCGACGTGGCTGAGCACCTTGACGCCGGTGATTTCGCTGTCCGACACCGTGACCTCAAGCGTCAGGGGGCCGTGCATGCCGCTCACGGTCGAGGTGTATGTACCCGCCGTAAAGGTGGGCGCATCGGTTCCGGCCGGCTGCCCGGTCTTTGTGCAGGCCGCAAGGGGCGTCAGCACAAACAGTAGGCAAAGCAGCAGGGATAGGGCTTTTTTCATCATTTCCTCTCCTTTGTGATTTTTTTCGCTATTTGTTGCTTACACAAAAATACTTTGTGAAGCATCTGACAAGATGATAACAGATTGTTCATAGTTTCGTCAAGAAAGAATTGAAAATAAGTTGCCATATTTTTATTTATACTGTTAAAAGCCATGTTTCCACCGCTGTGCCGAAATCGATTTACATATATGAATTTTGCTGTATTTATAAACCTTTAGGTGCATCGTTATCTTTTCATCTCATGAAAAAAGCCGCCCCGGTGTGAGGCGTCTTTTTGTGTTCAAAACAAAACGAATGTGACCCGCGGATGATTTTTGGAGCGGCTTTTTACGGCCTATACCCAAAACCAAGCCATTTGACCACTTGTTCCATGCCCGCCATCGCACTCGGAATCGGGACTCTCAGCGCCGACAGAATCGCCAGCGTGAGCGCGATGGTAAACACGAAGGAAAAAGCGGCGACGGCATGCCATTTTCGCCTCTGAATCAGCGGAGTCAGGTCCATATACGCAACGAGAGCAAATACGACGAGGGTCGCCCACACCATATATGTTTACGCCTCCTGTGATTTTATTGCCGCCGCGGCTTTTTGGGGCAGCTTTCGGACTTTGGCCACAATAAAGGTCGATAGCGGCAGCAGAATTTCAAACAGCGTCCAGATAAAGGGCGCGCCTGTCCGCGCCGACAGGCTGTGCTCGACAGAGCTTGGGTAGAGCGTAGGCGCGTAGGCGATGAGCAGCAGGCCGACAATCGCCGCGAGCTGTTTGAATTGCGTGGTTTCGAAAAGCTGCGCGACGGTGATCGTCGTAATATAGCACAGGACCGTGATTTTAAAACACAGCAGCATGACGAGCGCCACCGCAAAAATGACTTCCATCCGGCTGAGCGCCTCGCCCAGGTTGACGAGGCGCATCGTCACGAGGCCCGGCAGCGTGAACATGTCGAGTGCATTCCCCAGCAGGCTGATGTCGCGCAGCAATACGGCGAGTACAACGGTCATGCCCATGGCAATTCCGCCAAACCAGTATTTCGTGGCCTCCCGCGGCGTCATTTTTTTCACGCAGGGCGTGAGCATGAGGAAGATGACGAGCTCTCCGCATGGAATCGTCGCGAAAATGTGCACGCTCTGCACATATTTTATCAGGGGCATTGTGAATACGGGCAGCAGGTTTGACAAATCCATCTGGTTGCCTAAAAACGCAATGGAAATGCCGACGATGAGGAATTCAACGATTGTAAACGTCTTGCTGAAGCGCGAAACTACGTTGAAGCCGTTGCGGACGGCCCAGACCGCAATGAACATGCATATGAGGATGGGCACGATATTGGGCGTTTCGTTCGTAAATGTGATTTTCGAAAAATCGCCGAGGTCCATCACATTTGCCGCGGTCAGCGTCAAAAAAAACCACACATACATCACGCCAAGAATTTTGCCCGCCACCCGCCCATACGCAAGGCAGAGCACCTGCATATAATTCAAGTCGGGGAACATCAGCATCATGGCCCGGTACAAAAAGAAGAGCGGTATGCAGAGCACAAGCCCCATGAGGACCGAAAGCCAGGCCTCGTGTTTCACGATGCCCGCGAGGAAAGAAGTCAGCAGGGCCGAAGCTTGAAGAAAGAACGCCAGCGTGAACATAAATTGTTTCCCGGAAACCTGTGCGCTGTCAATTTTCATTGCATGTTTTTCTCCATTTCCAGGGACGGTACAATCTGACCGGTCTCGGGGATATTGACCTTGACCTCCACCTTCAAATCAATGTCCTCAAAAACCTCGTCCCAGCGGTCTTTCATCGAGGCCCACTCTTTCGGATATTTTTTGTACACCATCGTGCAAAATCCGAAAATGTCGGAATCCAGCGCTTTCGCGGCTGAAAAAGTCCGCTCGATTTTCGCTTTGATTTCTTCCTGCGCCAGCACTTCAAGGTGCTTTAAGAGCTCGGGCGGCTTCATGTTTTTAAAGCCGTAGACCTCGGCGAGGTCCGCATCCGCTTTGATTTTCAATGTCACCTGAACGCCGCCGTCCTTGCGCAGCGAAACTTTTCTTTTGCAGGAAAGTGTCGAGATGTGAAGTCCCGCCCGGTCGGGAAGGTCTGTGACCTCCATATTGCATCTCTTGACATTCCCGAAAGTAAACACATAGCCGAGCGCCTCGTCATTGGAAAGTCGGCCGATCATCGTGCCGTCATCAAATACCGCCATGCCCACCACGCGAATTTCCTGTTTTCCCTCATCGCCCTCCGCCTTGATAATCGGAATGACCGGCGCCGCGGCGTCATCCAAACGGCGGTTGATATAGTCGATCAAACGCACCCGGAATTCGACGGATATTCCGGCCCGGTCCTGAAACAGACTTCCGAGCAGTACGCCGGAAATCGGCATTTCGGAGAACTGGGCCGCCAGTATCTCCTCGGCGCGTCCGTCGACAATCGCAAGCGGAACCTCAAGGCGCGCCTTTTGGTCCCGCAAAATCATGTCGAGATGTTTGTCAATTCCCTGCCGCGCGAGGTCAATCCCAAAAAGCCGTATTTGGTTGTGGTGGAAGAGCAGCTTGTGGCTGCTGTTCCGGTCAATCTGCGATAAGCTGCCCATGAGCGAGTCTCCGGTGGCCGTCATCACAATGACCGAGTCCGCGGCGCTCTGGCCGGCTTCTCCGGAGCCGAACTCCCCTTGCTTGATGTCGGCAACCTGCGCCGTGACGCTTATTTTGCCGGCAATGTCCGATGTGTCCATAGAGACTCCGGTGAGAATGAATTGCTCTTCGATCTCCTTGCTGTCCCAGCAGCCGGACAGCGCCGCCGCAAGCATGGCGGCGAGCGGCAGTATGGCGGCTATCCGCTTCAACCCGTGCAGCCTCATGGCTCATCCTCATTTTCATCTTTTGCGTGCGGGCGCAAGGGCGGAATAAAACGCCGTCCGCGCGTGGTGTCGCCGAGCGCAATGTCTTTGGGGCGTTTGACGAGCGTCCAGAGCGGCATTCGCACAAAGGCGTCCTGCGCGTCGCCGGAGTCAAAGTCCCCTAAGAAAGGCACGCCGAAGGACTCGAGCGTCGCCAAATGCACCAGCATGCCAAGAAAGCCGAAAGCGACCCCGTAAAACCCCGTGAAGGACGCCATGACCATCATGATTACGCGGAGCATTGAGGCCGCGTCGTTGAGCGTGGGCACCACAAATCCGGCCACTGCCGTAATGGCTATGACAATGACCATCGGCGCGCCGATGAGGCCGGCTCTCACGGCGGCGTCGCCCATGATGAGGGCGCCCACAATGCTGATGGCCTGACCGACCGGCCGGGGCAGCCGGACGCCGGCCTCCCGCAGAATCTCAAACGCGATGACCATGATGATGGCCTCAAAAAAGGCCGGAAAGGGCGTCCCCTCACGCGATTTTGCGAAGGAGAACAGCAGCGTGGTGGGAATGAGCTCGTGCTGAAACGAGACAAGCGCAATATAGATTGCCGGCGCAAAGACCGAGATGAGAAAGGAGCAATAGCGCAAAAGCCGGATTGTGCTCGAATAGAGCCACCGGCCGTAATAATCCTCGGCGGTCTGAAAGCTCTCAATGAGCAGCATGGGCACGGTCAGCACAAAGGGCGTGCCGTCCACCGCGATGGCAACCCGGCCTTCCAGAATTTTTGCCGCCACGACATCGGGTTTTTCGCTGTACGCGATGGTGGAAAAGGGTGAAAAAGGCGCGTCCTCAATATACTCCTCAATGTAGCCGGTTTCGAGGACGGCGTCGACATCAAGTTTTCCGATGCGGGATTTGACCATCTCCACCACCTTGGGGTTCGCCACGCCGTCAAGATATAAGAGGCAGACGCCGGTATGCGTCTTGCGCCCCACGGTCAATTGCTCGACCTTGAGCCGCCCGTTTCGAATTTTGCGCCGGATTAAGGCGGTGTTGGTGCGCAGGTTCTCCGTGAAGCCCTCCCTGGGGCCGCGCACAACCGTCTCGGACTGCGGCTCGGTCACCGTGCGCTTCTCCCAGCCCTTTGAATTGATGACCAGCCCGTTTGCGCAGCCGTCCACGAGGAGGACCGTATCGCCCATCAGGCAGCCGGCTGCAAGCTCCGGTACCGTCGAAACGAGTTCTGTGCTCGCCGCGCAGAGCACCTCCTGCGCCAACACGTCGAGCAGCTCGTTTGCGCCCGTCAGGAGGACGGGACTCGCGCTCCAGTTTTTTATGGGGCGCAAAATCGCGTTTGTCAGCGTGACCTCCGAGACCAGCCCGTCAATAAAAACCAGCGCCCCTTCATAGGAGCCAAACCGCATGTGGGTGACTCTCAAATCCTGCGCGCCGCTAAGCGCATGCTTGAGGCCAATCAGATTGACCGACAGCGCGTCCACGATTTTTTCAACATTCCGGTCGCCTGTCTGCGAGGTCTCGTCACTGTTTTCCCGCCGGCCTTGTCCAAAACGGTTCAGGAGCCGCATTTTTTTTGTGAAATAATCAAAAAGCAACGGCAATCCCTCCCTTTGCTGCCATTTTCTTCAGATGGTCATAGTGTGAACGAAAGTCCCCGTTCTTATCCGAGCGGCTGAAATTTATCAAAAGAAAAATGGGAAGTGTTTTTTTATGCCGGTTGTGTTAGAATTGAAAAAAGAATCATTCTTTATCAGGAAAGGGATGGCGACATGAGTGAAATACTCGCAAACGATTTGAGGACACAGTACGGGAAAATGTTCAACTCAATCCATGGCATCGTGGAGACTTTTCCGGAAGACCGGTGGCTGGAGCCCCACGGGGACGTTTACTACATTCCCTGCCGCATGGCCTATCATCTGGCCGCCGTCATTGACAAACAGGTTGCCGGCGGTATCAAAGACAAGGATTTTGCCGCCAAGCTCCCATATGGCAATTGGATTGAAGCAAAGGCCTGTGACCTTCCGGACAGGAACGAATTTCTTGCCTATTTTGACGGGGTGCTCGGCAGGGCCGGGAAAGCCCTGGCGCTTGTGACCGACGAGGGCCTGGCGGCCCCGATTGAGCCGGAGCGGGCATGGATGGGCGCAAGTCAATTGGGGGCGCACCTGTACATCATGCGGGAACTGGCTGCCCATACCGGCGAGCTGAACAAAATGCTGATTGAGAACGGCAAAGAGGACATTTGGTACTTCAAGTAAAAAAAGAGCTTGCGAAATCCGCGATTTAAACGGATTTCGCAAGCTCTTTCTCATGGTCAGAGCGGCAATACAGAACTTTAAAAAAACCGGCAATAACAACGGTTTGAGGGTAGCCGGCAAGCAGTATTTACTTAAAAATTGCGCAAGCACAGGCGGAATTTTGCACTGCCTGTGCTTTTACGCCCCGTTTCCCCGCGCCTTGACAAAAGGTAATTTCAAGGAATACGAAAAGTATGATATTGCACTCCACAAATACTCTTTCCGCTTACTCTTCAATAATGCTGTTTTCCACCCCAAATTCAAGCATAATGTTTATGAGTTCGTTTCTGGAGCGATTACTTTTTGTCGCAAGCTCATCCAAAGCGCTGACCGTCTCTTCCTTGATGCGGATAGAAAATGTTTTATATCCGTCTTCCCCGCGTGGCAAATCTTTTTTGGATATTTTAATAATTTTATCATCCATAATCTCAACCTCACCTCAAGGATATTGTAT